>UQLC01000005.1 GCA_900541795.1 uncultured Collinsella sp.
CCTTTGACAGCCAAAACAGTCCGTATTTCACCGCAACTGATGGGCGGGATGGAGTTAAAGGCCCAGGTAGGTGGTCATGCCTTCGACGGCGAGCTTGGCACCAGCTACGGCATGGACCACGGTGAGCGGGCCGTTGACCACGTCGCCGGCGGCAAAGACGCCAGGCACGGTGGTCATGCCATGCTCGTCGACCGAAAGCAGGCCGCGATGGTCGGTCTCCAGACCGCCCGTTGTAAGCACGAGCTTGTCCTTGGGCACCTGAGACGCCGCAATCACAACCGTGTCGGCGGACACGCGGTCGAGCTCTTCCTCGTAGCCCACCACATTGTTGTCCTCGTCAAAGACAGCCGTCTCGAACACCGGACCGTTATCATCGATGGCGCAGATCGCCTTGCCGCGCACAATCTCGGCACCGTCAAGCTCGGTCAACTCCACCTCGTCGTCAATCGCAGAGATATGGCGCGAACGGGCATACACAGTGACCTTGCGGGCACCCGAGCGAAGCGCCGTACGGGCCACATCCATGGCTACGTTGCCGGCACCGATTACGGCCACGTTTTCGCCGATCGCCACGCTCGTGGGGTCAACGAGGTAGTCGATGCCAAAGAGCACATTGCCGCGCGACTCGCCGGGAATACCCAGCTTTCGAGCTCGCCAGGTGCCGGTACCAACAAAGACCGCATCGTAGCCGTCGCGCAGCAAGTCGTCGATGTGGAGCGCACCGCCGATGGTGGTCGAGGGGCGAACGCGCACGCCGAGCGAGCACATCACGTGGCGGTACTTTTGCACGAGCGAGCGCGGCAGGCGGAACTCGGGGATACCGTACTCCAGCACGCCGCCGATCTCGGGCCGCTGCTCAAAAACGGTGACGGCGCAACCCAGCTGCGCCATCTTAATGGCCACGGTCATACCGGCGGGGCCGGAGCCGACCACAGCGACCTGTTTGCCGCACGACGGCGCGGGTTTCCACTCTTTGCGGTCCAAATACGCCGTGGAGATATAGTTCTCGATGCTCGAAAAATGCACGGGCGCGCCCTTGCGGCCCTGGATGCACGCGCCCTCGCACTGGCCCGAATGGTTGCAAACCATGGAGCAGACCGCACTCAACGGGTTATTCTGGAACAGCAGCTCGCCCGCCTCTTGCAGACGGCGCTGCTTAAAGAGGTCGATAACCTGCGGAATGGGCGTCTGCACCGGACAGCCCTTTATTTGACAGAACGCCTTTTTGCAGCCCAGACAGCGATTTGCTTCCTCAACGATGTGGATAGGCACGCAATTCCCCTCTATCGACCTGGACGAAATCGGCTTCTTAAACCAATTTGCCCGAATTAATAACCATAGATACGTCAACAGTGCGGAAAAGGGCACCGAAAAGCATCTCACAAACGCGCAGTAGCAACCCTTCCCTCGCACGGAGCCACTGTGCAGCCCCGTCATCGAGATCAAAAGATTCGCCACCCCTACGAATGGCGAATCTCTCTACAGGCAGACGCCGTCTTTCCAGATACTGATCTCGTGGCAGCCGCGGCGCTCGGCACTCGTTAGCTTACCGCTCGCTGTATCCAGTACCAGCTGATACAGGTCGCGGGCAGCCTCGTCGAGTGTGCGTTCGCCTGTGGCAATCACGCCGGCGTTAAAGTCCATCCAGTTGGCCTTGTGGTCGCACAGACGCTGATTGGTGAACACCTTGAGGGTGGGCGCCGGTGCACCAAACGGCGTGCCGCGTCCAGTCGAGAACAGAATCACGTGACAGCCAGCAGCCGTCAACGCCGTGGTGGATACCATGTCGTTGCCCGGGCCGCACAACATGTTCAGGCCATGCTTGGTGACCTGACCGGCATACGGCAGCACGTCGACGATGGGTGCGGAGCCGCCCTTTTGCACGCAGCCGCAACTCTTGTCCTCGAGCGTGGTGATGCCACCGTCCTTGTTACCGGGACTCGGGTTCTCGTAGACCACCTCACCATGGCTAATAAAGTAATCCTTAAAACCGTTAAGCATGTCAGAGGCAGCGTTAAAGACCTGCTCGTTCTCGCAGCGATCGAGCAGGATGCTCTCCGCGCCAAACATCTCGGGCACTTCGGTGAGCACCGACGTGCCGCCACGGGCGACGACCATATCGCTCACGCGACCGATCGTGGGGTTGGCGGTAATGCCCGAAAGACCGTCAGAGCCGCCGCACTTAAGACCAATAACCAGCTCTGAGGCCGGAATGGGCTCACGCTTGGCCTGCTTGGCCAGGTCAGCCAGCTCGGACAGAATCTTGTGGCCCTCGATCTGCTCGTCGGCTACATCCTGGCAGGTGAGAAAACGAACGCGCTCGTGATCGAAGTCACCGAGCTCGTCGAGCACCTGCTGATGCGTGCAGTTCTCGCAACCGAGCGACAAGAACAGCACGCCCGCGGCGTTTGCGTGACGCGACAGCGCCACCAGCAGACGACGGGTCTGGGCATGGTCGGCGCCGGTCTGTGAGCAACCGAACGGATGCGGGAAGTAATAGACGCCCTCCAACGAGCCCTCGACCAGGTCCTGAGCCTGCTCGCACATGGCACGAGCGACTTCGTTGACGCAACCGACGGTGGGAATGATCCAAAGCTCATTGCGCGTGGCGGCACGACCGTCGGCACGGCGGAAGCCCATAAAGGTCTCGGCCTCGACCGGCTCAACGACCGGATGTGTCGGATTGTAGGCGTACTCGATCTCACCCGAGAGGTTGGTCTTCACGTTGTGCGTGTGCAGCCACTGGCCGGGCTGAATGTCCTTCGTCACGTGGCCGATGGGAAGACCGTACTTGATGACATCCTCACCGGCTGCAATGGCGCGCACGGCCATCTTGTGACCCTGCGGGATATCCTCCGCGGCAACGACCTCGCCCACGCCGGGAACCTCGACGGCAGCACCCTTGGCGAGCGGCGACAGCGCAACGATGACGTTGTCGGCCGGATTGATCTGGATAGTGTTCATTACAAAGAGTCCTAACCCTACAGGTTGAGCAGAAGTCGAGTGACGCCCGCCAGTTACCCGGCGGGCGTACAGAAGGATTTAGGCCTGAGCGTTCGCGAACGCCTGCTTGACGCCCTCGGAGCGCACGACGGCGAGAGCGTTGACGACAAACTCCTCCAGGCCGGCGATCTGCGTAAGATCCTCGCCCCACATTTGCTCGTTGGAGAGCACATCGTGCACCAGCTCGGCGTCGTCGGCGCCGGCGTGGGCAGCGTAGAAGTCGAGCACAAAGGCGTCGTCCTGAGCGGTGTACTCGGTGCCGTCGGAGCGACGCAGGTGCAGGCCGTCGCCCTCGCGGGACACGAGCTCCTGCGTGTAGAAGGAGATGAGCGTGGCCAGGCTCGTCGCCAGGCACTTGGGCAGGTTGCCGGTCTCGGCAGCGTAGTCCTTGAGCGTAGGCAGGTCGCGGGCACGCCACTTAGCCGTGGAGTTGAGGCAGATGGAGAGCAGCGCGTGGTCGATAAACGGGTTGTCGAAGCGGTTCTCAACAGCGGCGGCAAAGGCCTTGCAGTCCTCGACATCCAGGTCGGCGGCAAGCGTCGGAATGACCTCGTCGTAGAGCATAGTGTTCATGAAGCCGCGGACGGTCTCGTCGTGCATGCAATCGCGCACGATATCAAAGCCGGCAACCCAGGAACCCGGGACAAAGGCGGTGTGGGCGCCGTTGAGGATGCGGACCTTGCGCTTCTTGTACGGGGTGACGTCGGGGGTCACAAAGACACCCGGCAGACCGGCCTTCACGAAGGGCAGACGCTCCTTGAGCGATTCGTCACCCTGGATGCCCCACATCTGGAAGGGCTCACGCACGGCCAAGAACGGATCTTCATAGCCCAAGCGCTCGGCCACGGCAGCGGCCTCCTTGGGATCGCGGATGCGACCCGGAACGATGGTGTCGACGAGCGTGGTGCAGACGGTGCAGTCGTTGGCCATCCACTGCGAAAACTCGTCCTCCCAGCCCCAGTCGCTCACGTACTGGTTCATGATGCGCAGCAGCTCCTCGCCGTTATGGTCGATGAGCTCGCAGGCGAGCACGATGACGCCCTGCTTGCCGGCAGCCCAGCGGGCATGGAGCACCTGGGCAAGCTTGGCAGGGAAGCTCGCGGGGGGCATGTCGTCGGCCTTGCAGGACGGATCGTAGGCGATACCGGCCTCGGTGGTGTTGGAGACGATAATCTCCAGGTCGTCGGAAACGGCGACCTCCATCATGGCACGGTAGTCAGCCTCGCGATACGGATTGAGGCAACGGCTGCAGGCGCTGATCACGCGGGAATCGTCAACCGTGTCACCGTTCTCCTTGCCGCGCACCAGTACGGTGTACAGGCCATCCTGGGCATTGATACCATCGGCGAAATCGAAGGCGCCGCTGATGGGCTGCACCATGACGACCCTGCCGTTCCAACCGGTGGCCTCGTTGCCCATATCGAAGAAACGATCGACGAAGGCGCGCAGGAAATTGCCCTCGCCAAACTGTAGGACCTTCTCGGGGGCGTCCTTGGGCAGCACGTAGCCCTCGTAGCCGATCTTCTCGAGCGTCTCGTAGCTGATGTTATTCATAGAGGCTTTCCTCTCAACTCAAGTCCCGGTACGGCATCGCCGCACCGGGTTGCATTCATGATTTTTCAAGCAGCGGGGCTATTTATCGATCGTCTCGATAGTGCTCTCGCCGATCTTGCCGCGCTCCCAGCGACCATTCGACAGGTCGTTGGAAATGGAATTGAACTTCTTCTCGGTAATGTCGTAGAGAGCGAAGATAATCAAGGCTGCTACCAGAAGGGCGCAGGCGGGATAAATCGTCAGAGCGCCCTTGATGCCAAGCAGCGTGGCAGCCGTCTGGGGCTTATTTGCCACATATCCGGTAAGGGCAAGGATGCCGCCGGAAATGATCGCGGCAAGGGATTGCGCAAGCTTACGAGAAAAGTTGAACGCGGCGTAGGTCGTACCCTCCTTGCGGATTCCCGTGTGCCATTCACCGTAATCGATAACATCGGAAACCAAGTTCCAGGTGATACCGTTGGGGATGGCAAGCGCGACGTAGCCGATGGTGACGAAGATGATGAACGTCACGGTATTGGTCGGCAGGATGAAGTTGAGGCCGTTTGCCACGGCACCGACGATAAAGCAGGCAACGCACGTGCGCTTCTTGCCAAAATGCTTGACGAGCGTCGGGATGGCGAGAATGGCGACAACCGACGTTCCGATCATGATGCCGTTGACAATGGGCTGCAACGCGATGTTACCCAGGTTGTACTGGCAGAAATACACCATCATGGTGTTGTTGGTATTCATGGCCGAGATGGTAAACAGCGTAAGCAGGATAACTGCTCCCAGGTTCTTGTTGGTGAAAACGACCTTGAAATACGTGCTGAATGCGCTCGACTTCTTGCCGGCCTTTCCCGCAGCCTTCTCCTCGGCCTGTCGATCGATACGGATATGCTCGCGCGTTCCCAAAAAGCAGATGGCGAATCCGGCGATGCCACACAGTCCCATGACGACAGCTGCAATCGTATAGCCGTGCGGATTGCCGTCGAGCGTGTCGCCACCCGCAAAGAACAGGACCAATGGGATGAACGCTACGCCCGTGATGAGCTGTGCGCAGAGCGAACCGGCCTGGCGCGTTGACGCCATGTGCGCGCGGTCATCGACGTCACGCGTCATTACCGTGGCCAGAGATCCGTATGGCACGTTGGTGAAGCTGTATACGACGCCCCAGATCATGTAAGTTATCAGCGCATAGGCGATTTTACCCGCCATGGGAATATCGGGCGCAGTGAAGGTCACCACGGTTAGAACGGCAAGGATCACGGCCGAAACCATCATGACCGGACGAAACCGACCGTGCTTGCCAATCTTCTTTCTACCGTCGACGAATGCACCGGCAATCGGGTCCATGAACGCATCGAAAATCTTGGTGACGGCGAAAATCAGGCTCACTACGCCTGGCGAAATCAGACAGATGTCAGTGTAGAACTTGGTCAGATATGCTTGACCAAGATCGAACATGAATCCGTTGCCCAAATCGCCAAAGCCATAGCAGATTTTCTCACGCCAGCTCAGCTTGATATCCTGCGAGCTCTGCATCGATCTCGAATCCGCCTGAGCAGACACGATCTGCTCGTTTTTCTGTTGCCCTGTTACCATATGGTCCCTCCCCTTTGCAACCGATTTCACCAATCGGAGCACATACAGATCTATGCTTCGGCGGTGTCCAGATCGAAGCCAAAGTAGCGAACGGAATTGTTGTAGCTGATATCGCGCACGATGGTGCCCAGCAGCTCCATGTCGGCCGGATACTTGCCCTGCTCAACCCACTCGCCGATCACGCTACACAGCACGCGACGGAAATACTCGTGGCGCGGGTAGGACAAGAAGGAGCGGGAGTCGGTGAGCATGCCGACAAAGTTGCCCAGGACGCCCTCGTTGGCCAGAGCCGTGAGCTGCTCGCGCATACCGACCTCGTTGTCGTTGAACCACCAGGCGGAACCGTTCTGGATCTTACCGGCGGTCGGAGCCTCCTGGAAACAGCCCATCACGGTATCGATCATGGTGTTGTCGATGGGGTTCAAGCTGTACAGGATGGTCTTGGGCAAGCCGCAGGTCTCCTGGATGGAGTTGAGGAAATCGGCGAGCTGGTCGGACGGCGTGTAGTTGGAGATGCAATCGTAGCCGGTATCGGGGCCGAGCTTGGCAAACATGGCGCGGTTGTTGTCGCGCTTGCAGCCAAAGTGCAGCTGCATGGCCCAGCCCAGACGGACATACTCGCCCGCGACAAACTGCATAAAGGCGGTCTTGTACTTAAGGACCTCTTCCTCGGTGAGCGGCTCGGCAGCCAGGCCCTTGGCAAAGATGGCCTCAATCTCATCGGCGGTAGCCGGGACATACATAACGTAATCGAGTGCGTGGTCGGAGGCGCGGCAGCCCAGCTCGTGGGCAACATCGTAGCGCTTGGAGATGGCGGACTTCATGCCCTCAAAGTCGCTGACCTCAACGCCGGCAACCTCGGAAAGGTGCTTGCAGTAGTCGGCGAACTCCTGGCCGCGCTCGATGCGCAGAGCGGCGTCGGGGCGCATGGCGGGAACGACCTGAACGTCAAAACTGTCATCGGCGGCAATCTTCTTGTGCCACTCAAAGCTGTCGGCGGGGTCGTCGGTAGTGCAGATCATGCGGACGTTGGACTGCTTGATCAGGTTGCGGCAGGTAAAGCTGGCCTCGGCGAGCTTGGCGTTGGCAAGGTCCCAGACCTCCTGGGCAGTCTTGCCGTTGAGGACGCCCTCGTAGCCAAAGTAGCGCTTAAGCTCCAGGTGGCTCCACTCAAAGACGGGGTTGCCAACGCAGCGACCCAGGGTCTCGGCCCACTTTTGGAACTTCTCGCGAGCAGGGGCATCGCCAGTGATAAAACGCTCGTCGACGCCGTTGGCGCGCATCAGGCGCCACTTGTAGTGGTCGCCGCCCAGCCAAACCTCGGTGATGTTCTCGAAACGCTTGTCCTCCCAGATCTCCTTGGGAGAAATGTGGCAATGGTAGTCAACGATGGGCATGCCCTCGGCAAAGTTGTGGAACAGTTCCTCGCCGGTCTTGGTGCTCAGCAGGAAATCCTGATCGTCCATGAAGTTTTTCATCAAACAACCCCTTTGTTTGCGGAGCGGGCGCACAATACGCTCGTCATCCTCTAGGTGAACGTTCACCATCTTAGTGCAAAATGCGTTACGAGGTGAACGTTCACCTAACCATCATGGGGCGAACGGTAGGTTTTGACCGCTTAACGGTTGCCGAGCCATGGACCCTGCGTTGGATCGGCACAAAGAAAGGCCACTGACGGCAGATTCGCCATCAGCGGCCTTCGAAACAATTTTTCGATCCCCAGCCAAAAAGTACGCGGCAAGTAGGGAACTCCCTAAACGCATTAGATTCCGGCGAGCTCGCAGTAACGATCGACGTTGCTGGCAAACACCATCTCAACAGCCCCCTTTTGCACAGGCTCCGCCGGCGTCTTTCCCCACAGCAGGTAATCGCCTAAGGTCTTGGCGCCACGGTATGCCAGACTCACCGGGTCCTTGTAGACGATGTTGGTAAAGATGCCCCGACGCAAGGCCAGCGCACTTTCTGGGAACAGGTCGTTGCCGATCACCATTACTTCGCCGGCCTTGTTAGCCGAGACAAGCGCATCGGCAATCAGCTCAGAGCCCACGGCGAACACGCTGCAGATCAACTCGGGGGCTTCCGATGACTTTAGACGCTGGTTGAGCTCGTGCTCGAGCTGCTTGACCTGGGCATGAGCACCGGTCAGATCCTCGACCTGCCAGGGAACATTGTGCTCGCGAAGGTAATTGTGGAAGGCGCGAGCGGTCAAATAGTGCGAGTCGGTATAGGGGTCGCCCGCCAATAAAAGCACGCGGGTATCGGTCCCAGAAGCGTGAACCAGGTTGGCCGCCTGCTCGGCCATCAGGCTTCCCGCCGTGGAGTAGTCGGCCAAACTAGCGCCCAGGCGATCGAGGTGAGGGCGGTCGCCGTCAACGAGCTCAATCGTCACGCCCGCCTCGGCGATCTGCCCCAAAAGCTCAGTCGCACGATCGTCGCCCGGCGTATAGGCGAGCAAGCCATCAATCTTCTCGCCCACCTGCAGACGCTCGTCGATTTGCTCAAGTGCATCAGCGTAGCCGCCCACGCCAAATTCAACGCGTTCAACGGTAATGCCCTGGTCGATGACCTCTTGCTCAAAGCGATTGCAGCCTTCCCATAGGTAACGGAAAAAGTACGCTCCCTCGCGCGATGCGCGGGGCAGGCAAAACACCAGATTGATATCCTTGCGGCGCAGGCTTGAGGCACTTGTGTTGCGGTGATAGCCCATGGCCTCGGCCTTAGCGTTCACCTTGGCGCGCACGGATTCGCTCACGCCGGCCTTTCCCGTCAGAGCCTTGTGCACGGTATTGATGGAAACGCCAAGCTCGGCGGCTATGTCCTTCATGGTTACACGAGCGCTCATGGGATTACTCCGTTATAGATAAGTTGCCAATTTACAGTTCAGTTAACGATACCCCAAAAATACTCTTCAACTCGCCGCGCTCGCGCCCAAATGCGCAAAGCGCCCCGCGAACGGATGCTCGCGAGGCGCTTGGATGTCTGGACCTTATTTGATACCGCGGCCCAAGTCTTCGGCGATTTTGTCCACGCCCTTAAGTGCGGCGCACGTCTTTTTGTTGGAGCAATGCCCCGTGCAAACGCCACCCTGAGCGCAGTCGACGCAGGTGCCCTTGCGGTAGATGCGCACGCACACGGCGACAAACGCAATACCGATAACAGCCAGTACAACAATATCGATAGGTGCCATAGCAAGCCTCCTCTAGTTAACCATCACTTACTTTACCCCATTCTCCACCTACCAAATAGGGACAGGTTTATTTTGGTCGGTTTTATCTGCGGAAACGCCACATCTTACTTCTGGAGCAAAGCAATCTGTCCCCCCATTGCGTCAAAAAGCCCGAGTGTCACTGAGACACCCGGGCTCGTGAAAAGGGGCTAATCCTTATTCGGAACTAGGCGGAAACTGCGGCGGAAGCAGTGTTGGTCTCGTCCTCGTCGGTCCATGCGTGTTTGGGCATGGGACGGAAGATCTGGAAGAGCATCGCGACCAGCAGCACGATAGCCACAACCGTCCAGAAGCCAAACTGACCCAGAACAAGCAGGTTGTAGAACTGGTTGATGAACAGGCCGATCACCCAAGCAAAGGCGCACTCGTAGCCGATGGCAATCGCGGTCCACTTGCCGGAGTCCATCTGGTTGCGGATAGTGCCCATGGCGGCAAAGCACGGGGCGCACAGCAGGTTGAACGCGCCAAAGGCAACGCAAGCGCCCATGGTGGGGAACATGCCGGCAAACGCGGTCCACAGGCTCGGGTCGGTCTCGCCCGCGTCGGCGACGGACAGCAGCGAGCCGGCGGTGGCGACGACGTTCTCCTTGGCCACAAGGCCCGAGACGGTCAGCGCGGTTGCCTGCCAGGTGCTAAAGCCGAGCGGGGCGAAGATCCAGGCGACCAGGTTGCCGAGCATGGCGAGCACGGAGTAGTCCATAAACTCCTCGGGGATGCCGTCCATCACAGGCAGGAAGCCAAAGGAACCGTTGTAGCTACCAAAGTTGGACAGGAACCAAACCACGACAGTGGAGGCAAAGATGACCGTGCCGGCCTTCTTGATAAAGGCCCAGCAGCGCTCCCAAACGTGCAGTGCCCAAGAGCGGATCGCCGGGAAGTGGTAGGCAGGAAGCTCCATAACGAACGGCGACGGGCGACCGGCGAAGAGCTTGGTCTTCTTGAGCATGAGGCCCGAAGCAATGACAGCAAAAACGCCCAGGAAGTAGAAGAGCGGGCTGATCCACGCGGCGGTGGTGGAAGAATCGCCGATGATGGAACCCATGAGCAGGGCAATGATCGGCAGCTTAGCGCCACAGGGAATGAACGTGGTGGTCATGACCGTCATGCGGCGGTCCTTCTCGTTCTCGATGGTCTTGGTAGCCATGACACCGGGAACGCCGCAGCCCGAGGACACGAGCATGGGGATAAAGGACTTACCGGACAGGCCAAAGCGGCGGAACACGCGGTCCATGATGAAGGCGACGCGGGCCATATAGCCGCAGTCCTCCAGGAAGGACAGCATCACAAAGAGCAGGAACATCTGCGGCACAAAACCGAAGATGGCGCCAAGGCCGCCGACGATACCGTCGCAGACCAGCGAATCGACCAGGCCACCGTCCTCGGTACCGCCCGCCACAAGGGCGTCGTGCACCACGGTGGTGATACCCGGGACATAGGGGCCGTACTGCGCCGGGTCGACCGAGTCGGCATTGTCGCCCGCAGCCTCGACGGCCGCGTCGTAGGCGTCGCGGCCCTGACCGAGCACGTACCAGCCGTCGGTGCCGAAGAGCTGGTCGTTGGTGAAGTCGGTCACCGTGCCGCCCAAGGTAGAAACGGCGATGTAGTACACGCAGAACATGATGACCACAAAGATCGGCAGGCCCAGGATACGGTTGGTAACCACGCGGTCGATCTTCTCGGAGGTGCTCATCTTTGCCGGAGCCTTGGTCATGCACTCGTCGATGATGTGCGCGATGACGCCATAGCGCTCACCGGTGATGATGGACTCGGCATCGTCGTCGCAGTCCTGCTCGCACTGGGCGACCAGCTCCTCCACGCGAGCGGCCTTCTCCTTGGTGAGGTTGATGAGCTTGCAGGCGTCCGCGTCGCGCTCAAACAGTTTGACCGCGTAGTAGCGACGCTTGTTGGCGGGAACGCTCGCAGGCAGGTTATTCTCGATGTGGTCCAGAACGTCCTCGATGGAGGAATCGAACTTGTGCTCCGGCACCTGGCCCTTAGAAGCAGCGGACTTCTTGACCTGCTCGAAGAGCTCCTTGATGCCCTTGTTCTTAAGAGCCGAGATCATCATGACCGGGCAGCCGAGCTTCTTGGAGAGCTTGTCCGTGTCGATCTTATCGCCGTTCTTCTCGACCAGGTCGGCCATGTTGAGGGCAACGACCACGGGCAGGCCGGTCTCGATAACCTGAAGCGCCAGGTACAGGTTACGCTCGAGGTTGGTGGCATCGACGACTTGGACGACAACATCGGGCTCGCCGCTCATGAGGTAATCGCGCGAGCATTGCTCCTCGGGGCTGTAGGGGGAAAGCGAGTAGATGCCAGGGAGGTCCGTGATGGTAACGTTCTTGTCGCTTAGGAGCTTGGCCTCCTTTTTCTCAACCGTGACGCCGGGCCAGTTGCCAACGTAGCCGTTGGCGCCGGTGATCAGGTTGAAAAGCGTGGTCTTGCCGCAGTTGGGGTTACCCGCCAACGCGACATGGATCTGAGAATCCGCCATTCAATCCTTCTTCCTTGTGTGCCCGCGCTGCTTTCTCCGCGCAGGCTGGATAATGTGCTTCAAAGACGCTGCATTAAGTTAGAAAAACCTAACTTTATCTGCAGAAACATACGCCGCGAGCCCTTATTGGACCTCGACGACGGCCGCCTCCTCCTTGCGGATGGAAAGCTCGTAGCCGCGCACGTTGATCTCGACCGGATCGCCGAGCGGTGCAACCTTCACGACCTTGAACGAAGTGCCCTTGATGAGCCCCAGGTCCATAAGGTGGCGGCGAAGCGCACCCTCACCGTGAAGCTTGACGATGGTAGAGCTCTCGCCCACCTTAACGTCACCCAACGTCTTCATCCTCTTGTCCCCCTTTCGGTTTTTATGAAATGCTGCAGACTAGCCGACGGTCATGATGTGCATGGCAACCTTGGAATCGATACCAAAGCGTGCGCCCAGCACAGTGACGATGATATTGGCGCCACTCGAGCTCACCACGTGGATTTCGCTGCCCTCGACAAAGCCGAGGTCCTTGAGGTGGTGTTTCATGTCCTCATTGCCCTTTACACGGGACACGCGTACGGTTTCGCCCGCTTTTACCATCGAAAGCGGCATGGCCGGCATCTGCGGTCCGCAAGACATGAGTTGCTCCTAACGTCAGTTCGTCCTCAACATCGACGCGATAAAAGTTAACCACGTCTATGTTCGCTTTAGTAAACTAGCACGTGGTTAACTTTTTGGAAAGGGTCCCTATTCAGATTTCGAAAAAGTTTCCTATATGAAACAAAAAGGCGCGGCAAAGAGCTGTCCTTTGCCGCGCCCTGTCATGCTTAGAGCGAGAGGTTTCTGATCGACGTAACGCAGGAAGCCTCGTCTACGCCCGAAACGCGGAAGATGATGTCCTCGCCGCACTCGCCGTAGAGAGCCATGAGGCCCATGACATCGCGACCGTCGGTATGGCGGTCGCCGATGCTGACCGACACGTCGCTACGGTGCTTGGCAATGATGTCATAGAGCAGCGCAACCGGGCGGGCGTGTAGTCCCAACGGATCTTTAATCGTCTTTGTAAACTCGACCATGTCCCCTCCCACGACATCACACATTCGGCCGGCAAACCCAGCCACGTGGTAGTTATTGTAGCGTTAGATGCTTATCGAGGGCCCCTCCGGATACCCCGTGGTCAAAAAGTGGCAAATATGAGTACTGTCACAAATTTAGTAGCAGCAAAATCGAGAGCAAATTGCCTAGCTTGAGCGATTCGAAGAGGTTGAAAGCCGTCAAACGCCCTTTAAAGGGAGTTAGATAAATCGATTTTGAGCCCATTTTCGCTCAGAGCAGGCCGAAAAATATGGCACTTCTTTTGCAACAGTACTCATATTTGGCATTTTTTGACCACGGGGGCCAAAACCATGCCCCAAAACACAAAAGGAGGGGCCTCGTAAGGCCCCTCCTTAGGAAAGGGAATCGATTTATTCCACAGCCGTAGATTAATCCTAGCCGCTACTCCATCATATCGAGGACGGAAGGGCGAAGCTCGTTCTCGGCGGCCTCGGGATCGGTCTCGCGCAGGCGGTTGATGTAGCGGTTGTACCACATCACGGCAAGGCCCAAGAAGACAACCACGCCGCCAACGTTGTAGACCAGCGTCAGCCACAGCGGCTGATCGAGCGGAATGGTGCCGCAGATAAGCACGAAGCAGAAGACCACAAGCAGGAATGCGGCAACGACCAGGCCAAAGCGGCGCGAACCCATGCGGAAGCCACGGGGAGCGGCGTCAAAGTTCTTGCGCAGCATAAAGTAGGCAAGCAAAATCAGCAGCGGTGGGAGCAGAGCGGTGGCAGCAGTCATGTTGGTAACGATCATGAGCAGGTCGTCGAGGTTACCGGAGCCCAGGGCCGGAATGATCAGGATGGGGACGACGATGGCGAACTGCAGCCAAGCAGCGCGGGCAGGAATGCCATGCTCGTTGAGCTCGACGATCTTGCTACCAAAGACGCCCTTGGGGATCTCGGTGAAGAAGACCTTGATGGGAGCGGAGGTCCACATCATGAGGGAGCCCAGCGTGGCGGCGAGAAGGATCAAGCCGATGGCGCGCGTAGACACTTCCATGGGAATGCCAAAGTGGGCAAAGACAGCACCGAATACGTCGAAGATACCGGTGGAGATGGCAACGCCGCCCTCGGGGATGAACAGGTTAACCAGCAGCGAAGCGCCTGCATACAGAAGGCCGATGGTCAGGCCGGCGATAACGACGGTGCGCACGAAGGCCTTGACGCCACCCTTAAGGTCGTTAAGGAACACGCCGACAGACTCAGCGCCGCCAACGCCCTGGATGATCCAGGCAAGCGTACCGAAGAAGCCCCACGCAGTTGCGAAGTTGCTCATGTCGGGAGCCATGTTAGCGGGAGTAGGAGCCGTAGCGAACTCAACGCCGCCAAAGGCAGCAGCCAGGGACAGCAGGATGAACACAGCGGTCAGGCCGAGAGCCGCGGTCGAACCGAAGGAGGAAATGGAGCCGATCCACTTAGCGCCCTTGGTCGAAACCCACGTGGCGATAGCAAAGACGACGATCTCGATAATGGTGATCCACAGCTGCGAAAGCTCGGCGTTGGCACCAAAGAACACGTAGCTCGCGTAGATGATGACGTTGGGCAGGACGGACGCAAAGAAGAACAGGTTAACGAACCAGTAGCTAAATGCCGTCAGGAACGCCCAGCGACCACCCATCGAGGTCTTAACCCATGCGTACACGCCAGACTCGGAGTCCTTGTTGAGGCCGACGAACTCGGCGGTAACCAGGGTATAGGGGACAAAGTACAAAAGCGTGGCGAAGAAGAACGACGGCGCAGCTGCCAAGCCGATGGCCGCGTTGTTGTTGATGATGTTCTTGATACCGAACACGGCGGCGACCGTCATGCCCAGCAGAGCGAACGAACCAATCGTTCCTCGTTTTTCAGAGCTCATAAGCCCTCCCAATCATCTGTTAAATGTCATCTAAAACCGTCCGAGCTGCAAGTGCAAACACGGACGGCGCACCTGCTAAGGGGAATGGGGAAAAGGGAGTCAACAAAGCCATCCCCCTTAACGGCGCGAAGCAAACGTCCAGGCGGACGAATACTACTTGTTGGGGAAGGAATAACCTTCGACTGTCACGTGCAGTACCACGACGCGGGGATCCGCGGCATCGGCCACGACACGGTAGGCCTCGTCAATTTCGACGACGGCAACGCCGCCGGTGGGAATCGTCACGGTCTCCCCCGTACCCTCAAAGCGCTCGCGATCATCGATATCGCTGTAGGCGCGCGTACAGGTAAGATCGGCCTTGGAAGCCACCTCAACGGTCAGATTGCCGTCGAGCGGGGCGAGCACGGCATGGTAGCGACGGTGACCGACCAGATCGGCAGTAGCCGCCTCGTGGGCGTTCACCCACCAATACACCAGCGAGTCGCCGATAGAGTACGCCACATCGTGCTGCAGTTCAGAAACGCCGTCGAGTGCCTGACCGGTACGCATCCACTTCTTGACGGACTTCATCTGGGCGTCGAAATCGGCACGCGAGTTAAAGATATGCATGACTTATGCCTCCTTAATGGGTGCCAGCGCCTGAGCCAGATCGGCAGACGTCAGCGGTCGCAGGGACACCTCAAAGCTGAAGCTCTCAAAACGGGTGCGATAGGAATCGAGCACCTCGGAACCCCAAGAGTTCGAGCCAAGGCCGAGCAGCTGGTCGTTGATGTTGACCGTAACCGTGTCGCCCGGGACAAGATCGTAGACATGCTTGGCATTATCGATAGCCTCGCAGCTATAGGGCCATGCGGAGAACGAGAACGGATTGGAAGCGGCGTCGCTCGGACGCGTCACGACCAGACCGTCACCGTGGCTGGAGCGCAGGGCGACCCAGCGGGTACCCTCGCGGTTGGCGCAGTCCTGGGGCATAACGTAGGGCGTGAACATGTCGTCGACCGTAGTGCGGTAATGACCGACCGGGTTGGCGCGCAGCGAGTCCGGATAGTTCTCGCCCGGGCCGTGGCCATACCACTCGACGGCACGATCACAACCGGGGACCTCGAAGGAGATGCCGATGCGCGGGATAATGTCCGAATAGTCGCCGTAGGGCTCGCCGGAAACCTTGAGGTCGACGCGGCCACTCGGAAGCACGGTATAGACGAGCTCGACGCGCATGCCGAACGCGCGGACGGGAGGAGCGATACGCTGGCTCACGGTAACGACAACCGCATTGTCGTCCTGCTTCCAAGAAACATTGCGGGTAGACGTCTGCATCACATCGATGAAGTTATCCTTCCACAGGGAGTCGTACTCCTGGGCGTGGTTATCGACGAGCGGATGCCAAAAACCAACCTGGGGACCGGAGGTCATGACGTCGCGACCGGATGCCTTCCACTCGCTCACGGTACCGTTGACCTTGCTGAAGGTCAGCTCGCCGTTGAGGGAGCGAATACGAATCTCCTGCTCGGTCTCCTCGACCGTAAGCTCAGGACGAGTGGGGGCGGCAATTGCCGGCGCCGGATGGTTTGCGATGGCAAACTGGCTTGCACCCAGTTGGAACATCGGCTCGCACCAGGCGTGAGCCGCCATGGTGTAGGCGTGCACGGTCAGCAGGGTCTCGCCCACTGCGGCCTCGCGAATCACCAGCGGAAGCTGGACGGACTCGCCGGGGGCAACCGCACCGGGCATGAGCGTCTTGCGGCAGACCACGTCGCCGTCCACCAGGGTCTCCGCCGACAGGCAGACATCCTCGAGGGTGGTAAACCAACGCTTGTTGGTGACGGTCAGCTCGCCCGCCTCGGCATCGTAGGCCATGCGAACCGGGCAGATGACCTGGCCGTACTCGGTAAGGCCCGGGCTCGGCTGCTGCCAGGGGAACACCATGCCGTCGATGCAGAAGTTGCTGTTGTTGGGGTAATCGCCGTTGTCGCCGCCATACATGTCGTAGGCAACGCCGTCCTCGGTCACAGCAGCCAAACCGTGGTCGCACCATTCCCAAATAAACTGGCCTTGGATGCAATCCCAGCGATCGAAGACCTCCTGGTACTCGGACAGGCCTCCGGGACCATTACCCATGGAGTGGCCGTACTCGCAGTTGATGCGCGGCTTGGGGAACGGATGCTCGCCAAAGTCGTTCATCTGCGACACGCGGGAGTACATGGTGGAAATGACGTCGACGGTATCGGCGTTGCGATCCTCCTCGTAGTGGACCGGACGACCGTCGAGCTCGTGAGCTTTGGCGTACATCGCGCGGATGTTGCAGCCATAGCCGCTCTCGTTGCCCATCGACCACATGATGATGCACGCGTGGTTGCGTTCCTGCATCACCAGGCGCTCAACACGGTCAACGTAAGCCGGCTCCCAGGCAGGGTCGTCGGTGACCAGGGCGATATTGCCGATATTCTCGAAGCCGTGGCTCTCCATATCGGTCTCGGCGACCAGCATGATGCCGTACTCGTCGCACAGCTCGTAGAAGCGCGGATCGTTGGCGTAGTGGGACGTGCGCACCGCGTTGATGTTGTGCTGCTTCATGAGCTCCAGGTCGCGGCGCATGCGCTCGAGACCCACGGCGCGACCCTTGTGATCGTCGTGGTCGTGGCGGTTGACGCCATGCATCTTAAAGTAGGTGCCGTTAAGGTAGATATGATTGCCCTCGACCGTCACCTCGGCAAGGCCTTGGCGATGCGGAACGTACTCGCTGATCTCGCCGCCGTCGTAGACCTCAAGCGTAAGGTCATAGAGGAAGGGGTCCTCGGGGTTCCAGAAGTGGGCATCGGCAACGCTGCACTCGGCATGGCCGTCGACGCACTCGCCCGTAGCGACCACATTCTGGCCATCGCTGAGCGTATACACGACGCGACTTGCGCCCTCGGCAACCGTATCGAGCGTGATCAGAGCGGCATCGCCCTCGCGGTGCGTGCGGAACCTAAAGTCGACCAGATGCGCGGCGGGACGCTGCATGAGGTACACATCGCGGAAGATGCCCGATGCCCACCACATGTCCTGGTCCTCGATGTAGCTACCATCGCTGTACTGCAGAACCTTGACCGCAAACAGGTTGTCGCCCTCGACGAGCGCGTCGGTCACGTCAAACTCGGCGGACAGGCGCGAACCCTTGGTCATGCCGATAAACTTGCCGTTGACATACAGCTCGCCGTAGCTCTCGATACCGTCGAAGCGAATAATCTCGCGAGCGCCGGCAGGCACGGCGGGAAGTTTGACGATGCGCTGGTAGACGCCCGTAGGGTCGTCGGAGGGAACGAACGGCTGATCCACCGGGAACGGAAAACCCTCGTCGGTGTAGGCAAGGTTGCCATAGCCGTCTACCTGCCACAGGTGCGGAACCTCCACGTGATCCCACTCGGGCTTGTACGTGCAAAGTGCTTCGTTGGAGACGGCCGCGGGGCCCTCAAAAAGGCGGAACTGCCACGAGCCGGACAGCTGGACAAATCCGCGCGACAGCTCGCGGCTGTACGTAGCGGCGAGATCGGCGGTCTCATAACCCATAAAGTACGCATGGGGTGCCAGGCGGTTCCTGTGGGTGAGCGCTTGGTTTTCCCAATCGTTAATGGCGTCCATGGTGATGCTCCTTCGTCATCGTAGTGCTTCTTTGTGCAACCGGTTGTCCTTATCTTACGGGCGGTACAAAAATCTGTGCAACCGGTTGTCCGCCGAACGGTCGATTTTGTCGGATTAACGGTGCAACCGGTTGTACAACCATGCTACTTATGTCACCCTAAGCTTAGGTGCACAGCACGGGGCATCGTTCTTGAACTCACAGGCAACTGTCGCGCCTGCCTATGTCTCGCCCATACATGCCGTGCTCAGTCGCAGTTTGATTGCAAAACGACACCGGTCACCGGATACCATGGACGCCGTTCACGCGCGCTATAGTTATCTGTATCCGCATTAGCCTTTATCGATAGCCCACCGACCCAATTGCACAGGAGACGCCATGACCCAACCAGCACGCACCGCACCCACGCTTGCCGAGGTTGCTGAAGCTGCCGGTGTTTCGCGCTCCACGGCATCGCGTGCCCTCAACGACTCCCCCCGCATTAGCGAGGAAACTAAAAAGCGCGTCCGCGCGGCGGCGAAAAAGGTTAACTTCGTTCCCAACGCACGCGGCCGGGCGCTCGCCGTCGGACGCACGGAAATTATCGCCGTACTGGTTACCGAGCCTTTGAGCGAGCTGTTTAGCGATCCCACCTACAGTGAGTTTTTAAGCGGCATTACCGAGGAACTTTCGGAGTCGTCTTACTTGCCCGTGATCTTGCAGGCATCTTCCTCGCATGAGCGCAACCGCGCACGCGAGCATTTTGAGCGCCGCTCGTTTGACGCCGCCATCGACGTCTCGCCCTACAAGGGCAGTGAGCTGCTCGAGGTGCTGCGCGAGCTGGGCGTACCCACTGTGTTATGCGGCCAGCTCGAGGGCCATCCCTATCGCGACGTGTTCTCGACGGTCTACTCCGACGACGAAGAGGGCGGACGCTTTGCGGCGCTCGCTATGAAAGATCGCGGACGCAAGGACATCGTTGCCGTGCTGGGGCCGCAGGATAACCCCGCCGTCATCGACCGCCTTCGCGGCTACCGTGCAATTTTGGGCGAAAGCCTTCCGGATGAAAATGTCATCTATACCGGATGGAGCAGCGGAGACGGCTACCAAGCCACGCGGCGGTTGCTCGCGCGCGAAATACATGCCGACGGCGTGCTATGCGGATCGGACCGTATCGCAACCGGCGTTATCGCCGCATTCAACGAAGCAGGAATTAGCGTACCCAAAGACGTTTCGGTCGTGGGCTTCGATGACCACGAGGTCGCAGCTCGCAGCGTCCCCGCGTTGACGACCATTCGTCAGCCGCTTCGCGAGGAAGGCCGCATGGCCGCAGGCATTGCGCTCGATATGATCAATGGCGCCGTGCCCACCACCACCGTCATGCACATGCAGCTCGTTCAGAGAGACTCACTGTAGGAAACTGGGCCGGGCTTTCCGCTAGGCTGCTTTAGCGGAAAGCCCGACCCATTCCGAACGCCGATTCTGGGATGTACTTTCCGCCAGAAGCTCAACCGGAAAGTGCGACCCGTTATTTGGCTGGATTCTGGGTCGCAGTTTCCGCGACGCCCGGTCATCCCAAGCCCTCACAATCTCGGCGCATAAAAAACGAGGAAAGGCACACGTCCTTCCCTCGTTGCAAGCAATATGTAGCCGCTCGCCTACATCAAGCGCAGGCTGACGTCCTTGAGCTGGGCGCCGGAAACGGCACTCGGAGCACCCGACATGAGGTCGGAGCCGCTGGCCGTCTTGGGGAACGCCATGACGTCGCGGATGGAGTCGGAACCGGTGAGCAGCATGCACACGCGGTCCAGGCCCAGAGCAAAACCACCCATCGGGGGTGCACCAAACTTGAGCGCCTCCATGAGGAAGCCGAACTGCGACTCGGCTCGCTCCTCGGTGAAGCCCAGGAGTTTGAGCATGGACATCTGCATCTCGGCGTTGTGGATACGCATACCGCCGCCGCCGGCCTCAAAGCCGTCCATGACAAAGTCGTAGGTGCAGGAACCGGCCGCCAGCGGGTCGGCCTCGATCTTGGCGATGTCGGTCTCGGTCGGCAGCGTGAAGGGCTGATGCTCGGCAGCATAGGCCTTGCGGTCCTCATCCCAGTGGAACAGCGGGAAGTTGACGACCCACAGGAAGTCGTGGCCCTCGCGCTTGATCTCGAGCGCATTGGCCATGTGGGAACGCATGCCGCCCAGGATCTCGTCAGAGAGCAGGCGTGGGCCGGCGGCGAACATCACAAGGTCGCCGGGCTCGACGTCCATGCGCTCGCGCAGAGCGGCCATCTCCTCGTCCGAGAAGAACTTGACGATGGGGCTGTTGATGGAGCCGTCCTCGCGGAAGGCGATCCAGGCCAGGCCCTTGGCGCCAAACGTGGAGGCCACGCCGGCGAGCTTATCGATCTTGGCACGTGCCCAGGCACCGGCGCCCTTGGCGTTAATGGCCTTGACGACAGAGCCTTCCTCGTTTGCAGCAGTCGCAAAGACCTTGAACTTGGAGTTGGCAAAGATGTCGGTTAGGTCGACCAGGTGCATGCCATAGCGGGTATCGGGCTTGTCGGAGCCATAGGTGTCCATGGCCTCCCAGTAGTCCATGCGACGCAGCGGCGTGGGCATCTCGACACCCATGCGGCCGAAGGCATCGGACAAGACCTCTTCGAGTGCGCTCATGACGTCATTCTGGTCCACGAAGGACATCTCGATATCGACCTGAGTGAACTCGGGCTGACGGTCGGCGCGCAGATCCTCGTCGCGGAAGCACTTGGCAACCTGGTAGTAGCGCTCAACGCCACCGACCATAAGCAGCTGCTTCAGGAGCTGCGGGGACTGCGGCAGGGCGTAGAAGTTGCCCGGCTGAATACGGCTGGGAACGATGAAGTCACGAGCGCCCTCGGGCGTGGACTTAAACAGGGAGGGCGTCTCGACCTCCATGAACTCACGGTTGTGCAGCGCCTCGCGAATGGCAAAGGTAAAGTCGGAGCGCAGCTTGAGGTTGGCCATCATCTCGGGACGACGGAGGTCCAGATAGCGATAGCGCAGGCGGGTGTCCTCGCTGGTCTCGATGCCGTCCTCAATCTGGAACGGCGGGGTGACGGACGTGTTGAGCACCTCGGCGTGGTCGGTCAGGACCTCGATCTCGCCGGTCGCGAGCTTGGTGTTGGTGGTCTCCTCGCCACGGGCGCGCACGACGCCGTGAATCTTGATGGGCCACTCGGGACGCATGGTCTCGGCAATCTTAAAGGCATCGCCGTCGGAGTGCTCGGGGTCGAAGGTGAGCTGCGTGATGCCCTCGCGGTCGCGAAGGTCGCAGAAGATAAGGCCGCCGTGGTCGCGGCGACGGCTCACCCAACCGGTGAGGGTGACCTCTTCGCCCACGTTCTCGAAGCGAAGCTCGCCGCAGGTACGGGTGTGCATGGAATGCTCGTCGATGGGACGGGTCTGGCTCATACCAGTGATCCTCCTTTATGGATCTGTGCCGCCCCGTGTCGTTCCGGGCGGCGTCGTACAGATTTGCCCAGCCTGCGTAAACCGCGCAGCCAGACATGGCGTTCTATCTTATCGCACCCGCGTCGATGTGCCGCGGAAAAGTAGTTCTCGCCCAAAGACTTGACGGAGACGAAACAATTGACGCGGCCTGGCCGTCGCCCAAGCGCGCGGCGTGCGACAATGTGCCCCAATACAACCGCACTCGGAAAGGCCCGTCATGACCGCACGCCTCATCGTTATGGATATCGACTCCACGCTCATCAACCAGGAGGTCATCGACCTGTTGGGCGAGGAGGCCGGCGTGGGCGAGCAGGTAGCGCAGATCACCGAGCGCGCCATGCGCGGCGAGCTCGACTTTAAGCAGGCGCTCGAGGAACGCGTGGGGCTGCTTGCCGGCTTGGATGAGAGCGTATTCGAGCGCACCTTTGAGCGCGTGACGTTTACCCCCGGCGCGCTGGAGCTTGTGCGCTCGGCACACAGCAAGGGCTGGAAGGTCGGCGTGGTAAGCGGCGGCTTTCACGAGGTCGCCGACAAGATCGTGGCCGCCGCGGGCATCGACTTTTGCCTCGCTAACCGCCTGGAGGTCGTGGACGGCAAGCTCACCGGTAAGCTGGCGGCAGACATCGTGACCAAGGAGTCCAAGCTCATCCAGCTGCTGGATTGGGCGGTTGAGTGCGGTGTCGACATGGCCCACACCGTCGCGATCGGCGACGGCGCCAACGACATCCCCATGATTCAGGCCGCGGGCACGGGCATCGCGTTTTGCGCCAAGCCCAAGACGCGCGAGGCCGCCCCGTTTGCCATCGACGAGCGCAACCTGATGCTCGCCATGGACATCATCCTGCGCGACTAGCCGATCCGTCTAACAATTGAATCAGTCTGTCCTATAGTTTCCGAACAATTTTGTCTTAGTGTTCGGAAACATACCCTTTGAGTGCTAGACTTTGCGCCGTCGAAGGGAACATATATGGATAAGCGAGATCTTGAGCAGTTGCTGAGCGATGTTGCCGGCGGAGCAGTCGCCCCAGCAGACGCCCTCACGCGCATCCAGACGGCGCCAACCGCCGATCTGGGTTTTGCGCAGCTCGATCTTTCGCGCGGGGTGCGCCAGGGAGCCGGCGAGGTTGTCTACGGTGCCGGTAAAACCGCCGAGCAGATTGCCGCCATTATCGAAGCGCTGCACGATGCCGGCCAGGAGCGCATCCTGGTCACGCGCCTGGACGCCGAAAAGGCAGACCGCACCTCGGAGCTCCTCGACAACGGCATCGACCTGGGATATGTCCCGGACGCACAGCTCGCCCTCGTGGGAGGCAAGCCCTCCCCTACCGGCAACGGACGCATCGTCGTCGCCTGCGCCGGCACGAGCGACCTGCCCGTCGCCGAGGAAGCCGCATTGACGGCCGAGTTCTATGGCAACGAGGTCGACCGCCTCTACGACGTGGGTGTCGCCGGCCTACACCGTCTGCTCGCGCATGCCGAGGAGCTTGCCCAGGCGCAGGTGGTCATCGCCATCGCCGGCATGGAGGGCGCGCTGGCGAGCGTTATCGGCGGTCTGGTGAGCTGTCCGGTCATCGCCGTTCCCACCAGCGTTGGCTACGGCGCAAGTTTTGGTGGCGTAGCTGCACTGCTCGCCATGCTCAACTCCTGTGCCAGCGGCGTTTCGGTCGTCAATATCGACAACGGCTTTGGCGCCGCTTACCAGGCAAGTCTTATCAATCATCTGAGCGCCGGCACACCCCGCGCCCGCTAAGGAGCATTCCATGTCCAATCATCAGCACACGCTTATCATCGACGGCACCTCGGGCATCAGCGGCGATATGACCGTCGCGGCCCTGCTCGACCTGGGCGCCAGCGAGGAGCACCTGCGCGAACAGCTCGCCACACTGCCGGTCGACGGCTTTACGATCGCCGTCACGCGCGTAAACAAGCATGGCATCGACGCCTGCGATTTCGACGTTCAGCTGGCAGAAGAGCTCGAGAACCACGACCACGACATGGCCTGGCTCTACGGCAACGAAGCAGCTGCCGAGCACACGCACGAGCATGAGCACCACCATCATGATCATGGCGAACACGAACACGAGCACTGCCACGAGCATGACCATGAGGGCCACGCCCATGAGCACGAGGATCATCACCACACCCACCACCATCATCACCGCTCGCTAGCCGACGTCACCGCCATCATCGATGGCTCGCAGCTATGCGATGGCGCCAAGCGTCGTGCCCTCGCCATTTTTTCCGTACTCGCTGCTGCCGAGGCCAAGGCTCACGGCAAAACGCCCGAGACCGTCATGTTCCACGAGGTAGGCGCCATCGATTCCATCGTCGACGTCTGCTCGGTCGCCATCTGCCTCGATGACCTGGGTATCGAGGATATTGTTGTCGAGTCGCTCTCCGAGGGTCACGGCACCATCCACTGTGCCCACGGCCTTATGCCCATCCCGGTGCCCGCCGTCGTCAACCTATGCCAAGCAGGCAATATCGCCCTCACGCCTGCACCGGTCGCCGGCGAGCTCGTGACGCCCACGGGCGCCGCCATCGTCGCCGCACTGCGTACGACCGAGCACCTGCCAGCCCGCTACCACATCGAAGCCGTCGGCTACGGCGCCGGCAAGCGCCCCTACGAGGGCTGCTCCGGCACGCTCCGTTGTCTGCTCGTTCACGTGGATGCATAGCCATGGATGCCCGCAAAGAAAAAAGCCGCGCTGCCATCGTCGCGGCGTTCTCCGAGCTGCTACGCGAAGAGGACTACGGCAAGATTACCGTCGGCGACATCATCGCGCGCGCTCACGTAGGCCGCGCGACATTCTACGGCCTCTTTAAGAGCAAAGACGACCTACTGTCCGAGCTCGTGAGCGACATCTGCACCCACGCCCTCGACGACGATGGCACACCGCTCGACGACCCACTCGTGCAGGTCGAGCATATCCTCAACAACCTCTGGGAACGCCGTCAGGGCGTTCGAGCCCTCGTAGCCGGCGCCGGCTCCCGCGTCTTCGCCGACTGTCTCCGCAAGACCATCATGTCACGCGCAGCCGAAACCGTCCCCGCCGACCCCGCAGGCCCCGCCGGCACCATGGACCGCAGCTTCCTACTACACCACATAGCCTCAAGCTTCGTAGCCACCATCCAATGGTGGGCCTGGCACAACTTTCAAGTAGACAAAGCCGACGTAGCCAAAGACTACTTATCGGCCATAAAACCCCTCTTCAACTAAGTAAGAACATCATCCCAAAGCATCGCCCCAACCCAGGGCGCCACGCATCCCAAAGTGTCACTCGCGCTTCACCGCCCCCAACAGCAACAAGCCCCTCCCATCCAAATCCAAATTCAGATTTATATGTTGGGCTGCTTGTTCCAACGCGGCCAAGATCCCGCAGCTGTCCGCATGGGGTAACTTCCCAGCGCATTCCGCAGGACGAAAGAACCCCCGCCGCACGAAGTGCGCAGCGGGGGTTCTTTCATGTCCGAGGACGCGCTGGGAAGTTACCCCATGCGGCCAGCGGACAACTATGTAGCCTCAGACTAGAACATGCCCAAGAAACCGTGCACAAACAGCGCGGCCAGAGCGGCACCGATAAACGGTGCGATGCCAGGAACGAGCAGGCCGTACTTCCAGTTGTTGTCAGCCTTGTTCTTAATCGGCAGCACCTGATAGGCCATGCGAGGACCAAGGTCACGAGCCTGGTTCATGGCGAAGCCGGTGATGCCGCCCATGCCCATGCCAACAGCCCAAACGATCAGACCGACGCAGATGGCGAGCATCAAAACGTTCTCGCCGGCGCGGCTAGCGGCAGCAAGGATGGCGCTGATGAACACAAAGGTGCAGATGGCCTCGCAGAAGAAGTTGCGAGCATAGTTCGTGCCCTCGGTAGTAGGGTTGGTCGAGAAGATGTTGCGCTGGGCAATAGGGTCGACGACGCCCTCGGAAGCCTTGAACTCATCGGCATACATCAACCACGCGATCACGGCACCCGCAAAGCCGCCGAGCATATCGGCAATCATGAAGGGGATGCAGCTGCTCCACGGCACCAGGCCTACGATGCACTGGGCAAGCACCATGGCGGGGTTCATGCACACGGCGCCGCCAAAGACAAACAGGCAGACCGAGATGCCAAAAGACCAGGTGGTGATGGCAAACATGTGACCGGAGCCCTGATACTTGGTGCCCTTGAGCACGGTATCGCAGTGCACGCCCACGCCAAAGATGATCATGAGGGCCGTTGCGCCGAATTCGCAGAGGAGTTTGGTAAGCATAAAACCTTATCTTTCTTGTCGGTTATAAACGATTCGTTTAGGCCGCGTACTAGTGCTGAGCGACGACAACGCCCAGGCCATCGGGAATGACGGCCACCTTGGCATCGGCACCCTTCATCTCAAAGGCGAGCTTGAGCGCCTCATCGAGGGTGTTGACCGGCGTCATGTGCATATCCTTGATCATCTGGTGATCGCACAGGTCGGTGACCATGATCACAGGGTGATGCGCCAGGATGCGGGCAAAGATCTGGCTCGTCCACTGGTCGGGCAGGGTCTCGTCCTTAGGACGGTCGATGCAGGCACGCTCAAACTCCGCCGGATCGTTGTCGGCGATGTTGTGATAGAAGCCCTCGCCACCGTGGCCGTCGGCACAACCGGCGACGTCGATGATCACGCCGCCCTCGGGAAGCGTGGCCTCGGCAGAGCACATGCCCTTCACGGCCTGATAGATGTTCTGGTCGAGCGGGTAGCCGCCGTTGGTGGTGATGGCGATCTCGCACTCGACGGGCTCAACGCCGGCAAGGCTCTTCACGAACTCGCAGCCAGCCTCGTGTGCCTTATGGATGTCGCCTGCAAAGGAGCCGATAACCTCATGCTTGCCGTTGAGCACCACGTTGAGCACAAAGGCAAGGTGAGCCATCTCGGCAGCGGCAAACATGTCCTCGCTCACGTGGTTGTGGCACAGGTTGCCGGCACGCGAATGGGAATCGTTCACAAACTGACCGTTGTGGTTGTACATGATGGTCTTGTAGCTGGCGATGCCAGGCAAGACGGACTTGCGGCTACCAGAGAAACCGGCAAAGAAGTGCGGCTCAATAAAGCCCTCGGCAAGCAGCAGATCGCAATCGGCGGCAATCTTGTTGATGATGCACTCGCCACCAGAAGGCAGGGTGCCGATCTTTTTCATCATGCTGTCGTCAGTCGCGACGTGCATAACGATTTCCTCGTTGGCAACGATCTCCTCGCCGTACTTGTTGACGAGTTCCTCATGCGTCGACGGACGATGCATACCCGTAGCAACCAAAATGCGCACGCGAGCCTCGGGCGCAGCGGAATGGATGTGATGCAGCAGAATAGGCATCGTCACACGCGAGGGAACGGGACGCGTATGATCGGAGCTAATAATGACAATATCCTTCTTGCCAGCACAAAGCTCCTCGAGCGACGGCGAGCCATAAGGGTTGGCAAGCGACTCCTCTACCAGCTCTTCCTGCGATTTCGTGGTCTTAAACTCGTTTTGATGACCTTCCATCACACCCGCGAAGTTCTTATCCTCGAGCTCCAGATGCAACGTCTTGTGGTCAAACGGCAGTTCACATTCAAACAATGACGAGCGCCCTCTTCCTTTTCAACTGACACACTAGATAAACCGTTGGAAGGATACGCCGCTCACCGAAAAACACCACCGTCCACCGACTCATTAACACAACGTTCATATTTGACCCACAACAAAACGGCCGCGACCCCAAACGGGACCGCAGCCGCTACAGTCGTAAGGCGAGAAGCGCCAAATGCGCCACCGGGATAGACCCCATCCAAAACGCGCGAAGCGCGCCAGCTTTTCCCAGCCAGTAATCCGCCGAAGACCGAACATCGCAGGGCCCGCCATTAGTTTACTTTTAGGCACATTCCGCAGGACGCAAGAAGCCCTCGCCGCACGAAGTGCGCAGCGAGGGCTTCTTGCATGTCCGAGGACGTGCCTAAAAGTAAACTAATGGCGGGCCCGGACGACTACAGGGCTATCGATTACCCCGTGTTCTGCAATCCTGCCGAGACGCCGGTCACAGTCGAAAGAATCAGGCTCATGTACTCGGCCTTCTTCTCCTCGGCCATCTCGTCCTGATTCATGCGCACCTCGCGAAGGGCGCGGACCTGGGCGATGGACAGAGCGTCGACGTAGGGGTTACGCACGCGAACGGCGCAGCCGAGCACGCGACGACGCTGCAGCGGCCACTCATCACCGACGATGGCAAGGACCCACTTACGGGTGAGCTGCATCTCGGTAAAGACCTTCTCGGACAGATCCTGGCGATCGCCCAGGTGCAGATACATCTTGGCGATGCGCTGGTCGGTCTTGGCGATCGACATCTCGATGTTGTCGATAAAGGTGCGGAAGAACGGCCACTCCTGGTAGGCAGCCTTGAGCTGGTCAAGATCGCCAAGCTGCTCGCAGGCGGTGCCCAGACCGTACCAAGCGGCCAGGTTAATGCGCGCCTGGCTCCAGCTGAAGATCCACGGGATGGTACGCAGGTCGTCGAGCGACTTGGCACCCAAGCCGCGCTTGGCGGGACGCGAGCCGATCGGCAGCAGACCGACCTCGGTCAGCGGCGTCACGGTCGAGAACCATGGCGTAAAGTCCTCGGTGTTCAGCAGGTCCAGATAGCGCTCGTGGCTTGCGGTGTTGAGCTTCTCGGCCATATCCCAGAACTTCTGCGTGGTCTCGGTGTTGGTCTTCTCGACACTCGGGGCCGACTGCAAAAGCGTTGCGGCAGCAACGGACTCAACATGGCGCTGAGCCAGCGTGCGGTTACCGTAACGGGCAAAGATGACCTCGCCCTGCTCGGTAAGCTTAAAGAAGCAGTTGACCGAACCCTTGGGCTGCGCCAGCACGGCCTTGTTGGCCGGGCCGCCGCCACGGCCCACGGCACCGCCGCGACCGTGCATGAGCACCAGGTCGATATCGTTCTTCTCTGCCCACTTGGCGATGCGCTCCTGCGCGGAGTGCAGCGCGAGCATGGCCGTGGTAGGACCGGCATCCTTGGAAGAGTCGGAATAGCCCAGCATGACCTCCATGCGGCGGTTGGTCTGGGCAAGGCGCTTTTGCACCACGGGCAGCGTAAGCATCTGATCGAGCACGTCGACGCAGCCCTCGAGGTCCTCGAGCTGCTCGAACAACGGGATCACGTCGAGCTCGGGGACATCCTCCTCGTGTGCAAAGGACAGGTGCGCCAGCTCAAAGACGTCGGCCACATGCTGAGCGCTCTTGGTAAACGAGATGATGTAGCGGTGCGCCATCTTCTTGCCGTAGCGCTTTTGGATGGAGCCGATAGCGCGGAAGGTATCGATGACCTCGCGCGTCATGGGCTGCAGGTCGCCATGGATACCGTTCTCGTGGATATCCTTAAGGGCGCGGGCATGCACCACGGAGTGCTGACGGAACTCCATCTCGACCATATGGAAGCCGAAGGACTCGACCTGCCAGATGATGGTCTGGACCGGGCCGTAGGCAGCACGGACGGCACCGCAGGCGGCCAGCGAGCGCTGGACGACGCGCAGGTCCTCCAGGAACTCATCGGCGCTGTGGTACATGGTGTCGGTGATACGACGGACGGTGGCGTTCAGGCGGTCGGCCATGACGAGCATGACGGCGCGATGCGGCTCGTGCTCGGAGATCAGCTCGGCGCGGGCCGTGTAACGAGGGCTCATCTCGACCTGATGGTTCCACAGGTTAATGAGCTCGGCCGACGGCTTGCTGTAGGTAGCCTCGAGCGTGAGGTTGCGGCCGATGTGGCGGCACTTGTCCTCGAGCTTGAGCACCATGTGCGTAAAGTACTTGGCGGCGACCTCACGGCTCACCTTGGCGGTGACGTTGGGGTTACCGTCGCGGTCGGAACCGATCCAGCTGCCGGGATGGAAGAACGCCGGGCACAGCGGCGGCACAGTACCGGCCTTGTCGCCCAGCACCCAATCGTCAAAACGACGATAGATAACGGGGATAACGTCGAACAGCGTGTTATCGAAGATGTCGATGATGGTATCGGCTTCCTCGACCGGCGTGGGCTTCTTGAGCGCGATGGGACTCGTACGCACCAGGGCGTCGATCTCCTGCAGCATATGGCGCTCGTTCTCCACCAGGTCGGAGCCGCCCAGACGCGGACGCTCCTCCAGCAGGTTGGAGATACGGCGGATCTTGCCCTCGACGGCCTTACGACGGGCCTCGGTGGGATGTGCGGTAAAGACAGGGTGGAACTCGAGCTTGTCGAGCAGCTCGTTGGCACCCTCGACACCCAGCTCATTCACCAGCTGGTGATAGGCAACGGTAAGCTCGTTGGCAGGATCGACCTCGGTATCGGTCGACGCACCGGCCTCGCGCTCGCGCAGCTGCGCCACACGGTAGTTCTCCTCCGACAGGTTTGCCAGATGGAAAAAGCTCGTAAAGGCGCGAACGATGACCTGCTGCTTATCGAGCGGCAGGCTGTCGATCAAATCGACGACCTCACGAAATGCCACGGCAGTGGGCTCGTCGGCGGTGGGCACGCCCTGCTCGTCGACGGCTTCGTCGGCAGCGCAGGTACCGGGGTTGCCGGCATTGACCACAATCTCGGCTGTCAAAATCTTGTCGAACAGGTCCGCGATCTCGGGATCATACTCGCTAAGCACACGGCGCTCCAGGCGCAAGAACAGCGCCAGATTGTCGCGCAGCTCCTCGGGGATCTCGATCTCGGCGAGACGCTCCCTGGACTCGGCATTCGAGCCGATTCGGTTAACGAGGCGGTTGACCACGGCAGCGACGCGCGCCGCGGCTTCGGGTACAGACTGGTTGCTTAGGTTCTCAGCCACGTTTCCTCCCATTCCTCCTTCTATGCACGTAACATGCGGTATTCATTATAGGCGCTTGAGAAATACTTTCGACACTGATTGCGCTTTACCACACAAAAGTATTTTCTGCATTGCAAAGGTTTTTGCCCTAAATGGTCGTATTTCTCGGTGGGCGGCATACGTAAACGGGGGCATTCCGCATAAAAGCGAAACACCCCCGTAACAATCGCTCTCCATGAGCAGGGCACGTTAGCAGGCCCGAAGCTCAAAAAGATGCGCTACAGGCGCTCGCGAACCGCCTCGACGACGTTGTCCAGATCGGCGAGCACCTCGTCATGGCTCTGCATGTCGCGCACTTTGACCTTGCCGGCGGCAAGCTCGTCGCCACCCAGGACCAAGATGAGCTTGGCGCCTACCTTATCGGCTTGCTTAAACTGGGCCTTGAGCGAACGACCCTGATAGTCGGCCTCGGTCACGATACCTGCGGCGCGAAGCTCCTGCGTAATGGCAAAGACGTTCTGACGCAGCTCCTTGCCGGCGTTGGCGACATAGACGCACGGGGCCTCATCGGCACCCAAATCGCTGCCAAAGGCCTGCAGGGCCAGCAGGGCGCGCTCAAAACCGACAGCAAAGCCGACGCCCGCCGTGGGCTTGCCACCCTCGAGCTCGACCAGGCCATCGTAGCGGCCGCCGCCGCCGATGGAGCCGACGCCGGCGCCAGGGGCCTCGACCTCAAAGACAGTACGGGTGTAGTAGTCCAGGCCGCGCACCAAGGTGGGATCCTCGACATACTCGATACCGGCGGCATCCAGATAGCGCTTGACCTGCTCGTAGTGCTCGCGGCACTCATCGCACAGGTTGTCACCCATCAGCGGAGCCTCGGCCATGATCTCGCGGCAGTGGTCGTTCTTGCAGTCGAAGGCACGCAGCGGGTTGAGCTCGGCGCGCTCGCGGCACTCGTCACACATCTCGTCTGCGTGATCGAGGATGAACTGCTTGACCTGCTCGCGGTAAGCCGGACGGCACTGGGCGTCACCCATCGAGTTGATGAGCAGACGAAGCTTGGAAAGATCGAAGCCCAGGCGCTTGTAGAACTCCATGAGCATGATGATGCACTCGGCGTCTGCCGCCGGATCGGGAGCGCCGAGCCACTCGATGCCCACCTGGTGGAACTGGCGCAGGCGGCCCTTCTGGGGACGCTCGCCGCGGAACATGGCCTCGGCGTAGTAAGCCTTAAACGGCGTGGAGCCCTGGGGCACCAGATTGTTCTCGACGACGGCGCGCACCACGCCGGCCGTGCCCTCGGGGCGAAGTGCCAGGCGCTGCTTGGGCTTGAGTTTGGTGTCGGTGCCCTCGGTAAAGACGCGCTCCAGGTTGGCACCGCTGAACACGCGGAACATTTCCTTGCGCACGACGTCGGTCGACTGGCCGATACCGTGGACAAACACGTCAACCTGCTCGATCGCGGGCGTCTCGATGGGTTTAAAACCAAACGGCTCGAACACGCCGGCCGCAATCTGCTGCATCTTTTGCCAGGCGCGCATCTCGGCGCCGATAAGGTCGCGGGTTCCCTCCGCCTTCTGTGCCTGCATGGGCAAACACCTTTCTTTTGTATCGCGTCATAGGTAGTGGACATTATACGGCACAAAGCAGCAACGCGGCGGCGCGCCTGACCGAACGAGGGTATGGGGACTCGTTCGGCCAGACGCGCCGCCGCGGACGAAGCGGACAAGCGGCGATGCGCTTTGGCCTACCTACTCCCCCGCCACGCTCGCGCGCAGCTTGGCGGCGATGGGCTCGGATGCCAGCAGGAACACGAGCATGACCACGGAGCACGCCAGGCACGCGATCCAGGTGCTCGCAAAGGAGCCCGAGACGGCAAAGAGCACATAGACCTGCCAAAGCTCACCCACAAAGCTCATGCCCGCGAGCACCGTCGAGGTGGCGATAACGGTAAGCGAGCCCAATACGCGGCCACTCACCTTATCGGCAACATGGCCGATAACGAGCGAACCCACGACACTCACCACGGTGGAGATGGCATTGGAGATGTTGTACTGCGCAAGGGAAATGCCCAGGTCGCTGACGATCAGCGGCTGGAACAGGCTCATGCAGTTGACGAAAATCGTGTAGCACGTGGCCATGATCACGAAGCCGGAGGTCACAACGAGCCAGCCGGGGAAGAACTTACGCTGCTGGGACATACTGCTCCTTATTTAACAAACGAATAGCCGGCGCCGGGCGCCGGTAGTGCCCAAGATTGCCTTGAAAGACAAGGGCATAGGCCTTACGGCCATGCCCGCAGGCTTGAAAGGCAAGGTTGGGTGCTACCGGTGGTCGGCGATATAGCCCAAAGCGACGGCGGTATAGGCCGCGGCGCCGAGAGGAAGCTCGGCATCGTTAAAACGTGCCTTGGGATGGTGCTGGGCAAAGTGTTCGTCCGTGTCGGTTACGGCCGCGCCCACGGTAAAGTACGCACTCGGAATCTCGCTCGAGATAAGCGCAAAGTCCTCACTCGCCATGGCATGGAAAAGCGGCAAGAAAGCCACCTTGGGCAGCACTGCGCCCACGTAGCCAAGCGACGCCTGAGTCATATCGCTGTCGAGTACAAGCGGCGGAACATCCGAAAGCGTCTCGATGGTCGCCGGCGTACGATATGTTGCGGCAACGCCGTTAACGACCTCCGCGATGCGGGTCTTTAGGTGCTCCATGAGCTCAACATCAAAGCCGCGCAGCGTTCCCTCAAGCACGCAGGTGTCGGGGATGACGTTGGCCGCCAAGCCGCCGGCAAACTTACCAACGGTAAGTGCGACTTCCTTGGCCGCCGGCACCTCGCGGGAGATGAGCTCCTGAAGTGCCAGATGCACATGCACGCCGGCCGTGATGGGGTCGATGCAAATCTCGGGGCTCGAGCCATGGCCGCCCTTGCCTTGAAGCGTGATGCGAAAACCGTACACGCCCGAGAGCGCCGGGCTGCCGTAGAGCACCAAACCAAGCGGCGACTGGCTATTGACATGCATGGCAAAGGCGACCTGAGGACGCGGGTTCTGCAGCAGACCGTCGGCGATGGCGGCGCGGGCACCCTCAAAGGTTTCCTCGCCCGGCTGGAACAGCAACTTAACCGTGGCGTTGGCATCAACAAGCTCTGCCTCGCGCGCTTTGAGCATACGAGCCGCACCAAGCAGCGCCGTCGCGTGCATATCGTGACCGCAAGCGTGCATGCAGCCGTTGGTGGATGCAAAGGGCTCGCCGGATTCCTCGGCAACGGGCAGGGCGTCCATGTCGCCACGGAGCATGATGACCGTACCGGCCTGCTCATTCGTGCAGACGCCATTACCCTGGGCCGCGGCGGCACCGGCGCCGACAAGGCCCACAACGCAGGAACCATCGACGAGCGTGGCAAACGGGATGTCCATCTCGGTCAGGCGCGCTTGGATATACGCAGAGGTCTGTGGGAGGCTATTACCCAGCTCGGGCATCTGGTGTAGATCGTGTCGCCACGCAGCGAGCTCGTCTGCAAAAGCCTGAGCTTCTGCAACAAGACCGTCACCGATAGCGGTCTGCGCCGCTGCGGTGGCCTTGGGCGCTGATTGCGGTTGAAGATCGGACAAAGCTGGTGCCATAGATGCCCTCCAGTATCGTTTTTGCAGCAAGCACTTTGATAGCATAAAGTGCAAGGTACTACTTTAAGGGCGAGGCATAAAAAATGCCGCCCCGGGAGGGCGGCGCAACAAGTTGTTTACAATTGCGGGCGCGGCTTTCGACGCAAAAAATCGAAGCGAGTCTCGCTCAAGATAATCGACAGGAAGATGAGCGCGAAGCCGGCGAGCAGGCGCGAGGTGAGCGCCTCCCCCATCAGCAGCACCGAGAACAGCACACCCGAAGGCGACTCCATCGAAAGGAGCAGCGAGCCCGTCGAGGCCGGGACATGCGCCAGGCCGACGTTTTGGATGAGCAGAGCCACGCATGTGCAGCCCACCGAGAGAAACGCCATCGCAGTGATAAAGCTCGGCGTCCACACGGACAGAGGCGCTTGGGTCTCGAATAGCAGCGACGTTGCCAGGCTCAGCACGCCGTTGCCCACAAACATCCAAAACGTGATGACGTTGATGTCCATTTTGCGACCGTACTTGGCAGTCACCGCCATCTGGATGGCGAAAAAGGCCGCACCCGCCAGCGTAATGACGTCACCAATGTTGAATTCAACGCTATCGAGTGCGACGAGGCCAATGCCCGCTAGGCACAGCAGCGCGGCACCCAAGTTGTAGCGCGTGAGCTTTTCGCCGCTCAGGAAATAGCTCGCGAACGGCACAAGGATGCAATACGTGCCCGTCAAAAAAGCATTCTTGCCCGCCGTAGTATGTGCCAGACCGACCGTCTGCAACGCATAGGCCGCCCACATGAGCACGCCCATACTCAGGCCAACGATCAGGTTGCGAGCGTTGAGGTGCGCGATGATGCGCTTGTGGAAGACGGCAAACATGACCAACGCTGCGGGCAGAAAGCGTACATAGAGCAGCGCGAACACCGGAATGGTGCCGAGTGCGTCCTTCATAGTGGTAAAGGAGTAGCCCCAGATGACCGCCACCGAAAGGAGCAGAACCTTCCAGAACAGCGGAGAGCGTGCGCCGGCACCACGGGGAATACCGCCCGCGCCCAAATCCTCACGGGCTACTGGGCTATCGGGCAAGTTTTCGATTTCGTTGGCAGCGTATTGGGCCATGGAACATCCTCGCACTCAATCTGGGCGTGGTGTCCGCACGCGTATGGCTGCGTGCCGCCTCATGGTCAAATAAAAACAGGGCGCACCGGACCCCCGGCACGCCCCGCTACTGTAGCAACAACCAAGCAACCCGTGCAATTCACTACGCTAAAGCATCGGGTTGGAAGGTCTCGATGTTCCGACGGCGTTTACGTTGCTGTATTAAATCAATTTTGTCGACTCCAGCTTTTCGATAATCCAGTCGTTGGCTTTGATGACTGGGCGGCGGAAGACGACGCCCAGGGCCAACGACGGAATCAGGTAGCTCGCCAAGATACCCAGCTCAATCCAGTACTCCATATGGTAGGCACCGGCCATGGCGGCGTGCATGGCGTTGATGCCGTGAGTAAACGGCAGGAACGGGTAGATCGCCTGGAACACGGGGCCGGTCATCTCGATGGGGAACGTACCGCCCGAACCGCCGACCTGCATGACCAGCAGCACGACGGCGAGGGCCTTGCCGATATCGCCAAACGATACCGTAAGCGTGTAGACGATATTGGAGAACACGAGACTCGCGACCCAGCCCGCCAGCACAAACTGCAGCGGGTCGTCGCACTGGATGCCAAAGAACAGAATGTCGCCCGCGCACACGAGCGTTGCCTGCAGCAGAGCCAGACCGCCAAAGAACAGGTAGCGACCCAAGTAGATCTCGTGCAGGCGCACGGGGATGAGCTCGTTGATAAGCTCATCGTCAACCGAAACCTTCATCATGGCCGCCAGTACGATCGAGCCGACCCATAGCGACAGAATCGTGTAGAACGGCGCCATGGCCGAACCGTAGTTGCGGATTGGATAGACCGGCTTGCGGTCGAGTGCGACAGGGCCGGAAAGCGACACGGCGAGGCCCTCGGGGTCGCTGCCAATCATTGTCTTAATCATGGCCAGGTCACCCGAGATCAGAGCGCTATCAAGCTCGTCCTTAAAGGCACTGATCTTGTTCGACGCCTCGCCCAGCTGATCGGAAGCCTTGTTGACCAGCTTTGCAGCCTTGGAGAGACCCTTCGCGAGCGAACCAGAGGCGTCGGTCAGACCGCTCACGGCGCTATCCAAGTCACCCGAGATACCGTTCAGGGAATCCAGAACGCCCGAAATGGTCTTCTTGAGCTCCTTGGCCTTAACCGAGAACGTAGAATCGTAGTCGGACTTGGCACCCGAGATACCCGCCTTGGCATCGGCGATGGCCTGGTCGACCTCGGCACGCGAGTTGTTGACCTCCGCCATGCCGTCCGAAAGGGACTTTGCGGTCGCCGTCAGGTCCTTCGCATTGTTGCGGTACTCCACGGCAATTCTGCCCAGCGACGTCGCAGCGGACTTGAGGCCGTCTTTGAGCTTGTCATCACTCACCTTGTCGGCAAGGTTGCGGAGCCGATCGGCCATCGCATCGATATCGTCAGCACGCGTATTGAGCGCCGCTGCGGCTTCGTTGAGCTGAGACACCGTAAGGTCAACATGCTGATTCGCGGCATCGAATGCCTTCGCAAGCTCGGCGGACACGTTGTCGAACGAGCCCGCGCTTCCGTCAATCGCCGCGTCAACGGCATCGCTGGCGGCCTTGAGCGCTTCCTTGGAATCATTGATGCCGCTCTTGGCGTGCTCCATCAGCTGCTTCGTCGACTCATCGACGGTGCCCGTCTGCTTGAGCATGCCGCCCGCCGATGTCAGCGAATCGGACGTAGAGCTCAAAATGCCCGCGAGCGACGTCGCGCTCGCCTGAACGTCCTGCAAATCCCCGACCGAATCGCCCAGCGTAGAGGACAGATGGGCGATAAAGTTGCTCACTTGGTCGGTGCTCATATAATCGAGCAGGCTGGACACCGTCTTAAGGCCGATGGTCGTGATGGTCTTGGTAAAGGTCTCGTTGACCTGGTTCTGGACGGCGCTCGAGCCCTTCTCGGTCACAATCTGTGCGATAGCGTTGGCCTTCTGGTTCTCATAGAACTCGATATCGGCGTGCTTCACCTCGGTCGAGAAAAGCGTCATCATGTCGGCGCTAAACGTTTTAGGGATAACGACGGCAGCGTAGTACGCGCCCGACTTAACGCCCTCAATCGCCTTATCGCGATCGTTGAGGACGACCCAGTCGAAGTTCTCGTTGCCGCGCAGGGTGGCGGTTACGTTTTCGCCCACGTTGACCTCGACGGGAATCAGATCGCTCTCGTAGCCCTCGTCAGTGTTGACCACGGCAATTTTAAGGTTGCCGGTATTGCCGTAGGGATCCCAGCTTCCGGCGATGTTAAACCACGCGTACAGGCACGGCACGATGATCAGGCCCATCACAACAACCAAGCCGATCACGGAGCGAGACACGTTTTGGACATCGCGCTTAAACAGGTGCAGGATGTTTTTCATTTATGCCTCACCTCCTTTAGAGTGCTTGCCAAGCGGGGTGGTGTCCCCGTCGTTTCCGCTTACGTTGTCAACGTCGTCGACATCTTGAGCCTTACGATGCGCACCGATATGCGGCAGACGGCTCGTGAGCTGTTCGCTGTCCTTGGTGCCCCGCTCGCTGGCGTTGAGACCAAACATGCGACGGGCAGCAGGGATGGCAGCCGTGTGCTCGCGCATCTCGCGGCGAAGGTCCTCGTCCGAAAGCGCCGAGATACGCATCTGGGTATTGAGGCTCGCACGGATGTACTCGATGTTGATGAGCCAGCCACAGATGGCGATAACCGAAATGATCCAGATAACGAGCAGGATGATCTTGCCGTTATTGTCGATATCGAGCACCGTCGAAAGCACAAAGAGCAGAACCTGCACGCCTACCACGGCGGCAAAACCGCCCTTGATGTAGTACGGGTAACGATGCTCAAACGCCACGGCATGATCGAGCAGCTCGCGACGGTACGAATCCGAATCGAGCATGACGCGCATGGCCGTGCGCAGCGAATAGCGCTGGCGCGGCAGGTCGTTGGACTCGCAAATCATGAGGCCCGTCGTGGAAAGCTGCTTATCAAAGAGCAGGTTGAGGTTGAGCAGCAACGGGCGCAGCTGCAGGCCGATAAAGAGCGCCACGATAAGGAACACGCCCAGGATGCACAGGTTGAACAGGTAGTTGAATGAATACATGCCACCGACGGTCTCGCGCAGCAGGTTGATGCCATAGGTGAAGGGCAGCAGCGGGTGCAGCCACTGGAAGAAGCCGGGCATCATCTCGATGGGATACATGCCCGACGAGCCGGGGATCTGCACAATGACGAGGATGACGCCAATGGCTTTACCGATATGCTTAAAGGTGGTGGACAGCGCATAGATGATGTTGACGTAAGTGAACGAGATAGCGATGCCGCCCAGCACAAAGAGCAGCGGATTGACGCACTGAACGCCAATGACCAGGTCGCCCACCGTAACGATAATGGCCTGGAACGCGCCCAGGATCACCAGCAGCAGCCAGCGGCCAAAGTAGCCCTGACGCGCCGTAAAGCTACCGATGCCTTCACGGTCTACCTCGAGCTTGTAGATGGCGATGAGCACATAGCCGCCCACCCACAGCGCCAGATTGGTGTAGAAAGGAGCAATGCCCGAGCCAAAGCTCTTGACCGGATAGATTGACTTGGACGTCAGCTCAACCGGAGATGCCATGAAATCTGCCACGTCATCGACGTCGACGTCCATGAGGTCGGCTAACTCGCCCATAGACTCAGAGGTCTGTAGCGCCGCAATGTCATTGGCGGCGGTCGCGAGCTTGTCCTGAACCTTGGCAAGGGAGGCGTCGGTTTGGGACAGCGTGGTCTTTGCCTGCTTGAGCGTGGCGTCGAGCTGCGCCAGCGTGCCGCGCGCGCTCGCTATCGTGGGGGTCATACCCGATACAATGCCGGTCAAATCGCCCGAAACGGCGGCAAAGGAGTCAAGCGCGCTCGAAGCCTTCGGCAGCGCGTTCTGCCCCAGATCGGTCTGAGCCTGACCGAGGTTAGCCGTGCCGGTCTGAATTGCCGCGTTGAGTGCGTTGCTCGCGCTTGAGATTGCCGTAGCGTCGTTTGCCATGGCGCTCGACTGTGCAGAAAGGCCATCCTTGATGCTCTGCAACTTCTGGTTTTGCTCGCGAAGCGAATTGATGGTCGATGCGATGAGCGCGTCGGCGTCCTCCGATCCCGTCGATGTATCGTTAGCGAGAATCTGCAGGCGCTCGATGACAGCGCTGTTGTGGTCAATCGTCGCCTGAAGGGATTCGAGCGAGTTGTCGATACGAGTGGTCGTGGACGTAACCGTACCGGTGAGTTTGCCAATCGCGGCGTTCGCAGAAGCCGATGTCTTGCTCAGCACGATGCTGCCCTCCGAAAGTGCCTTGGAGAGCGAGGTGATGGACTTGCCAGCCGTGGTGCGAGCTTCGCCCAGCAGATCATTACCCTGAGCGATTGCCTGCGTTAGCGAAGGCGCCTGTCCCTGCAGGCCTGCCAACGCAGCATCGGCCGAAGCAATCGAGCTGCTTGTCTTGTCGATGGCGGTGTTCATGTCGCCGATGGAATCACGTACTTCGCCCAGAGTATCAGACGCCTCGGACACCGAGCCCGCCAGCGAATCCTTGGTCTGGGTTGCCTTGTCTTTAAGGTCGATGCCAGCATCTTTGGCAATGCCAGCGACGGTCTCGCCCACCGTGGAGACAAACTCCGAGTTGATCTGCTCCTCGATGGTGTTGGCACCGGTATCGGTGACCTTGGGCGCAATGGCGCTCTTTTTCTCGTTGACGTAATAGGTGAGCTTCGGCTGATGGTAATTGCCGTCGAGCATCGAGACGAGATTGTCGGAGAAGTTCTTGGGAATCACGATGGCGGCATAGTATTCGCCGCTTTCGACGCCCTCTTTGGCATCGGTCGCCGAGTCGACGAAGGTCCAGCCCAGCTGATCGTTCTCCTTGAGCTGGTCGACCACCTTATCGCCTGCGTTAAGCTCGCCCACCAGGTCGTTCTGAGTGCCCTGATCGTTGTTGGCGATGGCGATTTTAATGCCCTGGGTATTTCCGTACGGATCCCAGTTGGCAACGATGTTGTACCAGGCATACAGCGAGGGAATGACGCACACGCCCAGGGTAACCACCAGGGCGACGGGGTTCACGATCAATCGCTTGATGTCGCGTTTAAAGATTGCAAAGGAAACCTTTGCATCGGATAGTTTGCTGCCGAGACTCACGCTTGGACCATCCATCCTATCGTTTAGCCGAATCATGCTATTAACAACCATTGTACGGAGGCACTTTAGCGTCTCGCGGCACAACGGTGCTGAGTTTTGCGGGTAGCAATATACTACGAAGATGAGTTAACGTACAGTTGTACAGTATCTTAAATTCCCGCAGCTCACAAAACCACAACCCGCACAAACTAGCAATCCAACTAGTCATTTAAGAACGTCCCCAATGACTACTCGGTACAAAAGCAAACGAGAGTGGAAAATCTCCCACTTCAAGCCCACATTCGAGCCAAAAGTGGGAGATTATCCACTCTCGTTCTAATTAGTTACGGTACCGTATCCCCGAACTACATCAAGTTACAAACAGCTGCCGCGAAGGCTACGGGGTCCTCGGGGAGGATGCCCTCGACGAGCAGGGCCTGGTCGTAGAGCAGGCCGGAGTACTGCTTGATCTTGTCGGCGTCGCCCGCCTTCTGGGCAGCGACGAGCTTGGCGAAGACCGGGTGCTTAGCGTTGAGCTCGAGCACACGCTGGCTCTTGGGCATACCGTCGGGCGCGCCCTCGGGACCCTTCTGAAGCACCTTCTCCATCTCGAGCGAAAGCGGACCCTCGGTGGTGATGCAGGCGGGAGCGTCAGTCAGGCGCGCGGAGACGGCAACCTTCTCGACCTTGTCGCCGAGCGCCTCCTTCATGGCGTTAAAGAGGTCCTCGTTCTCCTTGGTAGCGTCCTCGGCCTCCTTCTTCTCGTCATCGGTCGCCAAGTCAAGATCGCCGGTCGCGACGTTCTTGAGCTCCAGGTGACGATCCTCGACCTCAGGCTCGGCACCATCGGCAACTGCCTTCTCGGCAGCCTCGCGAGCAGCGTCATCCTCGTAGACCTTGGGCATATCGGCAGCCACGTACTCACGCATGGCCTGGAAGGTGAACTCATCCACGTCCTGCGTCAGCAGCAGTACATCGTAGCCGCGGTCGAGCACGCCCTTCACGACAGGCATCTTGGCCAAACGCTCGCGCGAATCGCCGGCGGCATAGTAGATTGCCTTCTGGCCCTCGGGCATGCCCTTGGCATACTCGGCAAGGGTGATCATCTTCTGCTCCTTGGCAGACCAGAACAGCAGCAGGTCGGCGAGCTCATCGGCCTTCATGCCATAGCTCGAGTAGATGCCGTACTTAAGACCGCGACCAAAGTTCTCAAAGAACTTCTCGTATGCCTCGCGGTCGTTGTCGCGCATGTCCTCGAGATCGGCGGTGATCTTCTTCTCGACACGCTTGGCAATGGCCTTGAGCTGACGATTCTGCTGCAGCGTCTCACGCGAGATGTTGAGCGACACGTCGGCGGAATCCACGACGCCACGGACAAAGTTGTAGTAGTCGGGCAGCAGGTCGTCGCACTTCTCCATAATCAGCACGTTGGAGCTGTAGAGCGCCAGGCCCTTCTCATAGTCCTTGCTGTACAGATCGAACGGGGCACGGCCCGGCACAAACAGCAGGGCGTCGTACTCGAGCGTACCCTCGGCATGGAAGCTGATGGTGCGCGCTGGATCGTCAAAGTCGTGGAACGTGGACTTGTAGAACTCGTCATAGTCCTTCTGCTCAACATCGGAGCTGTGCTTCTTCCAGATCGGCGTCATTGAGTTGACGGTCTCGAGCTCCTGGTAGTCCTCGTACTCGGGCGTGTAGTCGTCGCCGGCGTCCTCAGGCTTGGGCTTCTGGCGGCTCTTGGTCACCATCATCTGAATCGGGTAGCGCACATAGTTGCTGTACTGCTGAATCAGGCTCTTGAGGCCCCACTCGGTCAGGAAGCGATCGTAGGTCTCGGCCTCGCCGTCGGCGTCGAGCTTCTCGTTCTCGCGCAGCGTCAGGATGACATCGGTACCGTGCTCAGCACGCTCGCCATCCTCGATGGTGTAGCCCTCAAGACCGTCGGACTCCCAAACGTGGGCGGCCTCCTCGCCGTAAGCGCGGCTGACGACCTTCACGTGGCTGGCGACCATAAAGGCGGAGTAGAAACCCACGCCAAACTGACCGATGATGTCGACATCGGAACCCTGTTGCTCGGCGTTCTCGGTCTTAAACTCCTCGGAGCCGGAATGGGCGATGGTGCCCAGGTTGCGCTCGAGCTCCTCGGCGGTCATGCCGATACCGTTATCCGAAATAGTGATGGTACGGGCATCCTTATCAAAGGAGACACGGATGGCCAGGTCGCCCTGGTCGAGTTTGACACTCGAATCCTGAAGGCTCTTAAAGTTGAGCTTGTCGACGGCATCGCTCGCGTTGGAGATAAGCTCGCGCAGGAAGATTTCCTTATTGGTGTAGATGGAGTTGATCATGAGGTCGAGCAGTTTTTTGCTCTCGGTCTTAAATTGACGCATGTGCAGTCCTTTCGCGCTACCCCCGTCCGCAAAAACGGCCCGGTTGCCCGAGCCGCATCACAGACCTGCTATGTTCAGACTTAGATTTTATAACCCATTAGCGCGCATATATACATACGGAATCGAAAAACTGTATGTCTAAGCGCTCCGATGCACCGATTACCAAGGAGTGTCCCCAACTGCCGGCAGGAAAGGAACGTCCCTATCTGCCATCTACGCGCTTGGCCATCCAGACATGGGGCTGGCCCTCGTCTTCGTAGTCTACCGGGGCAATTTGCGTGTAGCCCGCCTTTATATAGAGCGGCAGCACGTATTCCTGCGCATGCAGCTTAATGAGCTTGGCGCCGGCATCACGCGCGCACGTATCACTGGCCTCGACAATCTTGCTCGCCAGACCGAGACGGCGCATGCTCGGCAGCACAGCCACGCGCCCCATAATGTAGGCCTCCCCCGCCGCGACGCCTTCGTCCAAGTCGCACGCCGGCGACACCGGAGCCTCTGCGTCAGCCGCGCGCTCAAGCTCTTCGGGAAACACGCGCGAGCAACCGGCAAGCTCGCCGTCTACATAGAGCGTCACATGAATGCAGTTCGGATCCTCGTCGATAGCGTCAAACTCATTCTCGTAGCCCTGCTCGTCCATAAAAACGACGCGGCGCACCAACGCCGCGTCATCAAAGCATCCCGTCTTAAGTTGGATATCCATGGCTGCCCTTTCATTCAATGCGAACGTTAGGGACAGATTTTAGCGAAAATGAGCTCCGCGCACGCTAAACTTCGCGCGAGCCTTCGCCAGGCAGTCGTAATGACCCACGTTATGGGCATCGCTCGCGATGAAGCTGTACAGGTTCTGATCGAACAGGCGCTGTGCCGGCTTTTTCTCGCGACCAAAGCGACCGCCGGCAATAAAGTCCGCCGAAGCCTGCAGCTTGCAGCCCATATCGACCAGGCGCTCCGCCACGCTTACATCCTTTTGAACCGCACGATAGCGCTCAGGATGAGCGATGATCACCTGGTAGCCACGGCACTGCAAATCGTAAATCGTGTTCTCGTACTCTCTAAACGCATACGCATCGGCATGCGTCGAAAGCTCGAGCAGAAACTCGTTGGTCCCATCGAAATGCAAGTGATCCGCGGCATCGATACCAAGCTCAACGAGCTTTCGATGGTTGACCTCGAAGCCCATCTGGAGCGGAAAACCGTCAGCGTTATCGCGCAGCAGCTCAAAGGCATCCCACATCTTGTCGTAATCAAAATAGGGATCACGGCAGTGAGGAGTGCAAACGATTCTGGTTACACCGGCCCGCTTGGCAGCCTCGAGCATCGCCAAGCTCTCTTCGAGATCGGCGGCGCCGTCGTCTACACCCGGCAAGATATGGCAATGAATGTCACGCATAGGTCAGCCTTAATCAACTAAACGTTTGCTCGGTTGGTGAAGATGCCCTTTTTGGAAGTGCCCTGATCGTCGGAGCCCTTCTTAACCTTCTTACCGTCCTTGGTGTAGTAAGAATAGTAGTACTCGCTGGTCTCGGTCTCACAGTAATTCATGACGGTACCGATGAGCTTGACCTTCTCGGACTTCTTAAGCTGGGCGATAGCGTTGAGCGCCTCTTCGCGCTTGGTGAAGTCCTCGCGCACCACGAACAGCGCGCCGTCGGTCAAGCTGGCAATCTCGGCAGCATCGATGAAGGTGCCGACCGGAGGAGCATCGAAGATGACGTACTGGAACTTGGCGGACAGTGCCTTTACCAGTTTGGCAAAGCGATGGGAGACGATGATGTCGGCAGGATTGGGAATGTGCGGCTCGGCATCGAGGAAGTAGAAGTTCTTCTGACCCGTCTCGACAATTGCCTGGTCAATGGAGATCTGCTCGGAAAGGACCGCATAGAGTCCGCCGCGCGAACGAACGCCGAGCATATCGGAAAGGGACCTGCGGCGCATATCGGCCTCGACCAGGAGCACGGACTTGCCGCTCGTGGCGATTGCCTGAGCAAGGTTAATGGAAACCGTAGACTTGCCCTCGTTGGGAATCGAGGAGGTAACGGTGATGGTGCGAATGGGGTCATCCACGCTCGCAAAGCGGATGTTGGCCAGAAGGGTCTTGGCGGCATTCTGTACAACGAGCTTATCGGTGTTCTTTGCCTTAGCCATGCCTATTTACCACCTTTCATAGCCGGAATTCGGCCAACAACGGGAATACCCAGGAGCTCTTCTGCCTCTTCGGCACCGCGGATGCGGGTATTGAGCATGTCTGCCAAAACGACATAGGCAACTGCGATAAAGATACCGGCGAGGAACGCGACGGCAATATACAGCGTGCGCTTGGGGCCGCTGGGGGCTTCGGGGGTCTTAGCCTCGTCGATAACGTTGATGCTCTGGGCAGCGCCGACGTTCTGAGCGACCGTACTCACCGAGCTGGCAATGGCCTTTGCGACCTCAGCCGTCTCCTTGGCATCGGTGCCGGTAACCGAAAGCGTAATGACACGCGTGGTGGTCTCGGAGGAAACAGACACCTTGTAGTCATCCAAATCGGTGAGGCCCAGTTCTTTGGCGGCGCCGCTCTTAACGCTATCGCTATCCAGCAGCGTGGCGATATCGTTGGAAAGCATCTGGCTCGCCGAGAGATCGTTGTAGCTCATCTGACCGCTATCGTCGGTCTTGGCGAGAATGTACATGCTCGTCGTCGCGGTATAGGTGTTGTCCATCGCAATGAAGGACACGATGCCCATGGCGATCGCGCAGACCACCGGAAGGGTGATGACCAGCTTGAGGTGCTTCTTCAGCAGCTGGAACAGTTCGAGAAGGGTCATGCAGCTTGCCTTTCATTTCCCCAGTTCGGATTGACAAAACTGTCCGTATGTTATCGCATCTTTTTACCGAGACCAAACTCTATACATAAGAAACAGGCTCTCCTGTAAAAATGTCGGAAGCAATCGTAAAATTGCACAACAACGCCGCACCCGAAAGTCAAATGCGGCGTCTACATCAATATCTATGTTGTATCGCTATGCGAATGGCTCGTCCTGCTGTATGGGAAACGTCACCGTAATGGTGGTTCCCACGCCCAACTCGCTCGACAGATCGAGCGTGGCGTGATGATACAGGGCCGCATGCTTGACAATGGCAAGCCCCAGGCCGGTTCCGCCGCGTGCCTTGGACCTACTCTTGTCCACGCGATAGAACCGCTCAAATACCTTGCCCTGTTCTTCAGGCGCGATACCGATTCCCGTGTCGGCGACAGCGAGGAACGGATGGCCTTCGTCGTTGGTGCCGCACTGCAGCGTAACCGTACCGCCGGACCGATTGTAGCGGATGGCGTTGCTTGCCAGATTATAGATGAGCTCGTCGACCAAGCGCGACACGCCTTCGATGACCACAGGCTTGGTCTCATGACTTATCGTCACATTCGCCTGACGGGCAACCTGTTCAAGACGCTGCTCAACCGCGTAGATCGCACGCGAGAGCTCAATAGGCTCCGTGGACCCAATGGGCACTGCCTCGCCTTCAGTTGCACGTTCGGCCTCGTCCAAGTTAGACAGCGTAAGGATATCGTTGACAAGCGCTGCCAAGCGGCCCGCCTCACGATAGATGCGACCGCCAAAGTTGCGCAGGTCGCCCTCGCCCTCGACCATGCCGTTTGCGATGAGCTCGGCATAGCCCGAAATCGCCGTAAGCGGCGTCTTGAGCTCATGGGTGATATTCGCCGTGAACTCGCGGCGCATACGGTCGTTGTCCGCCAGCACCGCCATTTGGCGCTTGAGCTCCTGGCGCTGCGACTCAATACGCTCAAGCATGGGGACCATCTCGGCATAGGCGTGCTCATAGCTACGGCGTGGGTGGTCCAAATCCACCTCTTGCAAAGGCGCGATGATGGCACGGGACTCGCGGCGCGCCATAAAAAACGAGAGTACCGCACCCGCTGCTGCGATAAGCAGCATCGGCGCCACCATCGACAGCAAAATCGCCGCAACGCCAGGCTGGGCCTGCGCCAAGCGGACAACCTGGCCGTTATCAAGGGCGACGGCGCGATACAGCATAATCTCGTCGAGCGTAGAGCTTGCGCGCTCCGCGGAACCCGAACCACTCTCAAAGGCCTCGATGACCTCGGGGCGATCGCCATGGTTGGGCAGTGTGGAAGGCGACGCCTCGTTGTCGTAGGCAACCGATCCATCCTTGTTAATCAGCGTGATGCGCAAGTCCTCTCGATCGAGGCTACGCAAGAACGGGATGGGCTCCTGCTGCTCGTCGAGGGCGGCAGCAATGAGCTCGGTTTCTTGCGCTAGGTTGGCACTCGTGGCATCCGCCAAGGTGTTTTGCACAAAGAACGCACCCAGCACCGTAAACGCCACGATAACCGCCATGGCGCAGACAAAGATCGTCACAAAAACGCGGTGCGACAGCGTATGTTTTCCCTGGGGGGCGAAGACCACGGGTTACTCCTCCGATGCGGTGGCCGCGGTGTCGTCACCTTTGGCACCATCACCGGCAGAAGGCTCGGCCAAGCGGTAGCCCACGCCGCGCACGGTCTCGATGGCGCTGGCATGCTCGCCCAGTTTTTGGCGAAGCGTCTGCACGTGCACGTCAACGGTGCGCGAACCGCCGTCGAAGTCCCAGCCCCACACGCTCTGCAGCAACGACTCGCGGGTAAAGACCACGCCGGGCTTGCGCATGAGGTACTCGAGCAGGTCGAACTCGCGCAGGGTGAGCTTAAGCGACTCGCCGGCAACAGTCACCTCACGATGGCTGGGCGAGAGCACAATGTCGCCCACGCTGAGCACATCGCTTGCCTGTTTGACCATGCCGCCGCGACGCAGCAGTGCGCGGCAGCGGCTGGCGAGCTCCATGAGCGAAAACGGCTTAGTCAGGTAATCGTCGGCACCGCCATCGAGCGCCATCACCTTGTCGAGCTCGGTATCCTTGGCGGTAAGCATCATGATGGGCACCGTCGCCGTCAGGCGATCGGCACGCAGTCGACGCATAATCGCCAAGCCATCGGTATCGGGCAGCATGATGTCGAGCAGGACGGCATCGGGTGCCCGTCGCGCCACGGCAGCCTTAAACTCACCGTCGCACGAAAAGCCTTCGGCCTCAATCCCCTGCTTGCGCAGCGCATAGACCGTCAAATCCCTGATGTTGTCATCGTCCTCGACGTAATAGATCATGTTGAACCCCTTTGCGGCCGGCATGACCGCATCTTAACCCTAAAGGTACCTTTACTAGATGGTATCAGCCAAAACGCCCCGTCAAATAATCCGCCGTGCGCGGATCGGTCGGATTCTTGAAGAGTTGCGCGGTGGGCGCGTGCTCCACCAGCTCACCCAGCAAAAAGAATGCGACCGAATCGGAGATACGCGCCGCCTGCTGCATATTGTGCGTAACGACCACGAGCGTGCAGGTCTCTTTGAGCTCGCAGGCCAGCTGCTCCACCACCAGCGTCGACACAGGGTCGAGTGCCGAGGTCGGCTCGTCCATCAGCAGAATGTCGGGCTGCACGGCAAGTGCGCGGGCGATGCACAGACGCTGCTGCTGGCCGCCCGAAAGACCCAGACCCGACTCTTTGAGCTTGTCCTTGGCCTCGTCCCACAGGGCGGCGCGTCGCAGGGAGTCTTCGACCAGCTCGTCGAGCACGACGCGATCGCGCACACCCATACCGCGCGGCCCATAGGCGACGTTGTCGTAGATGCTCATGGGAAACGGGTTGGGGCGCTGGAACACCATGCCCACGCGCTGGCGAAGGCGGCAGATGTCGTAGTCGCCCAGGATATCTTGACCATCGAGCGCAATCTTGCCCTCGATTCGGCAGTCCTTGATGCCGTCGTTCATGCGGTTAAAGCAGCGCAGCAACGTGGACTTTCCGCAGCCCGAAGGCCCGATGAACGAGGTGATCTGCTTGTCGCGGATCTTGATATTCACGTCCTTGAGCGCATGATGGTCGCCATAGAACAGGTCGAGGCCCTCGACGTCGACGCGCGTCGGCGAGGCGGCAAGATCCTCTGCCGTGGGGCGAGTCGCATCCCCAACCTCGCGCTCATGCGCGGCCTCGGCCTGCGCTTCCATGAGTTCTTCAAGCTCCGTGGGCTCCACAGCCGCAGCAGCCGTCATACCGCACACCTCCATATCGATATCAATTCAGCAGTATCGATAGTAGGAATCGCGGCTCATACGCACGTGAGCACATTGTCAAGTGTTTGTAAGGGCACGCTAGCTATGCGGCGGGCAGCTCGATGGTGAATATCGTGTGTTCGGGCGTCGATTCACATGCAACGGTACCGCCGTGTGCCGCGATGATCTCCTTGGCAATAGCAAGGCCCAAACCGGCACCACCGCGATTGGTCGCACGCGCCGCATCCAGGCGATAGAACTTCTCAAAGATCACCTTGAGCTTAGCCGCAGGGATAGGATCGCCCTGATTGATAAAGCGCACGCGCACGCCGCCATCGTCTTGGCGCCTGGCCTCAATCGTGATAGTCGAGCCCTCATAGCTATAGGCGACGGCGTTTTTCATGATGTTGTTAAACACGCGGGCCATCTTATCGCCATCCACGAGCACCGTCAGGTCCTCGCGAATATCAACCTGGGCTTCCTTATGTTGCTCGTTGAGGATGGGATAGAACTCGTCAGCCACCTGAGCCAGCAGCAACCCCAGATCAACATAGCCGCGCGTGAGCACGATATCGTGGAAGTCAAAGCGCGTGATATCGAAGAACTCTTCGATGAGCGCATCGAGCCGGTGCGCCTTGTCGAGCGCCACGCCCGTAAAGTGTGCACGTTGCTCAACCGGCAGCTCAGGAGCCTCTTGCAGCAGCGAAAGATAGCCCACCACACTGGCAAGCGGGGTGCGTAGGTCATGTGCCAAGTACGTGACCAGATCGTCCTTGCGATGAGACTCGTCACGCAAGGCCTGTTGCACCTTGCGCTCGCGATCACGCACACGGTTGAGTGCGCCCTCGACCTCCAGGAAGTCACCGTCGATGTTGTCCCAGGTGTCGGGGTGATCGATCAGGCGATCTTGAATACGAGCGGCCAGCACACAATCGGCATGCTGCTCGCCCTGCTCGTAGCCCTGGTAGTACAGGGCGCGGCCACACAAGAACAGCACGCACGCGGCAAGCGCCAGCACAAAGCCAAGCATGTTGAATACAAAGCCGGCATCGAACAGCACCGGCCCTTCGATGCCGCCGAGTGCCATGGCGCCAATCGCCAACGTCATGGCCCACGCGGCACCGCCAATCACCACGCAGCGGCGTACGATTTCAAATCGATCGATCAGCAAAAAGCCGACAAGCAGCACCGCCAGGATGCCGACGATGTTGTCAATGCCGATCAGCAGCAGGCTCAGCAAAAAGAGCAGCACCGTCGCGAGCGCGCGATTGTCGACAACCGACCTTACATGCTCAAAAAGTCGATCGGGCACCTCAAACGCCTGCCCGTTGCTATTTGTCATATCCGTTTTCCTCACAAACAAAGGCTTTATTCGATGATGTAGCCGACGCCCCAGACGTTCTTGATAAAGCGCGGCTTTTGAGCATCGTCGCCGATCTTTTCGCGCAGATGGCGAATGTGCACCATCACCGTGTTGTTGGAGCCGGGCATAAAGTCCTCATTCCACACCGCCCGGAACAGGTCCTCGACCGCCACCACGCTGCCACGATGCTCAGCCAAATACAGCAAGATGGAATACTCAATAGGCGTGAGGCGTACCGGCGCGCCGTCTACCGCCACGACGCGGGCGTCACGGTTGATCTCGAGACCGTCGAGCTGAATGAGCGGGGACTCGATCGCTTGCGCACGGCTGCCGTAGCTGGTGTAACGGCGTAGCTGAGCACGCACACGCGCGATCAGCTCCAGTGGGCGAAACGGTTTGACGACGTAATCGTCCGCGCCGAGCGAAAGTCCCTCGATCTTGTCTTGCTGGGCATCGCGCGCCGTCAGCATAATCACGGGATAGGTATGGCTGGCGCGAATCGTGCGCAACAGCTCAAAGCCATCGATATCGGGCAGCATGACATCTAACAGCGCCAGATCGAACTCTTGCTCCAAGATCGCCTTGGCCGCATCGGCTCCGCTATAGGCAATCTGAACATCAAAGCCCTCTTTTGTAAGGTAGATGCCAACCAGGTCGGCGATGGCCTTCTCATCGTCGACCACCAAAATGCGCTCGTTCATGCGTGCTCCTCTCGCGCTCCATTATGCCCGAGGGGACGCTCGGCACACACAACAAGCGCTGGCGATTAAGTCGACCTTAAGCACCCTTGTGCCCGTTCGGGTGCGGATGTGGGCCACGCACGCACGCGATGATCGCCGACGCCGGCAAATGATATACTCTAGTTCCAGAAGAGACCATCCCGTCGAAAGCGAAATCCGTGAAGTCCCTCACCCCTTTTGCAAAGCGCTCAGCCCAGCTTGCCGCCGGCTTTGTCTGCGCTATCGCCCTTGCCGCTGGCGTGCCCACCGTCGCCGGCACCCAAGTGCTCACGACCGACAATGTTTGCGGCAAAACCGCCGATGTGCGCGGTATCACGGCCGAAAACCTGCCCGATATCGATGCGACCAATGCCCTCGTCATGGGCAAAGACGGCACCGTCTACTATGCCCGCGACGCCGATGAGCAGGTCAAGATTGCCTCGATCACCAAGGTCATGACCGCAATCCTAACCGTCGAGAATTGCAAGATGGACGAGAAGGTCACGGTAAGCAACACCGCGGCCACCGTGGGTAATTCGACCGCCGGCTTGCTCGAAGGCGACGAGCTTACCGTAGAGCAGGCACTGCGCGGCCTGATGATTCCCTCTGGCAACGACGCCGCCATCGTGCTCGCCGAATATGTGGGCAAGAAGATCGACCCTAAGACCAAAGACGCCGAGGCCACATTTGTGAAGGCCATGAACGAGCGCGCTAAGAAGCTCGGCTGCACCGGTACGCTTTTTGAAAACCCGCATGGTCTGGACTTTGATGAGTGGGCTGGCGATATGCACTCAACCGCACACGACGTAGCGCTGATGATGCAGGAGGCTATGAAAAACGACACGATCCGTGAGGTCGTAGCGAGCGAGGATTCCTGGATCGAGGTCACGGGCGCCGACGGCACCGACCATTCGCATTCCATGGACACGCATAACTATTTGCTGGGCCAAGATGGCAACATCGGTGGCAAGACCGGCACCACCGACGATGCAGGCTATTGCTTTACGGGTGCCTACAACCGCGATGGCGACGAGATCTACACCGTCGTTTTGAACTCCACCACCACCGACCAGCGCTTTACCGATACCGCAACCCTTGCCAATTGGTACTACGGTCACAAGGTGACGGTCGCAATCGCCAACACGCAGGAAAAGACCGCCAACGGCAACCCGCTCATGGCACGCATTAGCCAGACAGATTGGACGGACAAGACGATCGACGCCACGCTCGCCGACCCCACGGCGCAAGCGACCGTGTTTTCCCTTGCCGGCGAGGTGACCGAAAAGGTTAGCTACGACGATCTTTCGGGCACGGTGCATGTGGGCGACAAGGTGGGCAGCGTTACGCTCAAGCAGGACGGCACCAAGGTCGCCGTCATGGACCTGGTTGCCGACGAGGAAGGCACAGGGCCGAATCCCATTGAATGGCTCCTTGTGAAGCTCGACCGCCTGGGCCGCCGCATCGACAACCGGCCACTTGCGGCAGAGAGCGAGACCGTCGCCAAGGCTCCTGAGATGTAGAGCGCAAGAATAATCAGCCCACTGAAAGGAGGCGTCCGAAAGGATGCCTCTTTTTTTGAGGGTTCGAATCCCCAGCTAACATTCTTCTAATTAAAAAAGGGCCCCAAATGGGACCCTTCTTCAAACTCGTACTGGCGGAGAGCTGGGGATGTCCGGGCATGCTACGCATGCCCTCCGGCTTCAAAGCCTGGCGGCTTTTCGCCCACGGGCTACAAACGCTTTCGCGTTTGCTTAACGCCCGTGCCCTCTCGGGTTCGAATCCCCAGCCTCCTTTCTCCGCACAAAAAAGGGCCCCAAATGGAACCCTTCTTCAAATTCGTACTGGCGGAGAGCTGGGGATTCGAACCCCAGATGCCCTTTTGGGGCATACTCGCTTAGCAGGCGAGCACCTTCGGCCTCTCGGTCAGCTCTCCGTAACAGCCGTTCTATAGTAACCAAACAGCCAAGGATGGGCAAGGGGGAATTTTGGAGCGATTCCGATTTGCCAGTAGACGTCTCAGTCAATCATCTCAATCTGTAACAGTTACAGGCCGAATCTTCGTCCAGATGTTACAGATTTAGACAAACAGTCAGCGCCATCCGCAAATGTCTCAATCTGAAACACCTGCATGCCGTAATCCCCTCTAGATGTTACAGATTGAGACAAAGATGCGGGGGCAACCACAGCGGCGGCGTCGATGCCTCCAGTCTTTATTAGTCCGCTCGAATGGTCTCCAACAGATAATCGCGCATGTACGGAATTGCAAACGAAACACAGCCGTAGCCGGCAGGCTCAATCAGTCCCGTATCGATCAGACGTTTGCGATACGACCCGACTTTATTCGCCGGCAATCCCATCTTTTTGGCAATATCACCGTTCGTAATCTCGCCGCCTTCGCATTGCGCCATCGCCGCGAGATATTGAAACTGCCGCTCCGACACCCTGCGCAGCGCGGGGGCAATCACCATGGCATTGAAACTATCAAGAGCCGCCTGGACACCCTTGCGAGCCGCCTCTTCACTCACGCTCTCCGACCCGCTGCGCGCAGCAACCTGCCAAGCGTAATATCCGACCAACTGGACCATAAAGGGATAGCCTGCCGAAGCCTTTGTTAAAAGCTCAGCAACGCCTTCGTCGAGTTCCTTGCCCGCACGCCTCATCGTATCCTCAAACGATCCGCCGACTTCAAAATCTGAAAGCCGCGTGAGCTCGATATGCTTCGCCCTCTGAAGGAACGTCAACGTATCATCCACCACCACGCCATCCACCGAGGTTGGCAAACCAGCGAATGCAAAGGCGACATTCGCCCCTTGGCGAATCAAGAGCTGCATTTCATTACCCAGCTCGCGCATTTCCTCAGTTGAGGCGTCCTGAATCTCATCGAGTGTGATGAGCAAACCACCTCGCTTCGCGGCATCGTACATCGCCTCACCCAGATGAGAGGCTGACTTCGACAGCTCTACGGAGCCAAGGCTGACTCCTAAAATCGATGGGGAAATCGACATTGATGCAAGACGAACATTTCGCTGCAGAGCCTCGAGAATTCTGTCGCAAAAACCGGCATTTGAGGCGACGTCGACAACCTCGAATCCTTTTTTGCGCGCAAGATCGCCCAATGCGTTGAGGAGCACCGTTTTACCCGTGCCTCGGACACCCGAGATGCGCATGAGTCGATCGGGGGCACCAGGGCCATTCTCAAGAGCTTCGGCAAAGTCATCCAAAACAGCGTCGCGTCCGATAAGCTCAGGTGGATTCATGCCCGCTGTTGGCTTAAAGGGATTAATAGCTTTTGACATTCGACCTCCTCTGCCAGTTTTAACAACTTTAACAAAGTTTAGCAACTTTAGCAGAGTTTAACAGTTTTAGCAGGCTCGGCGGCTTTATGCCTTACCGATTCTGTCGGGTCCTCCCGCCCGCACCGATACAAATAGCGCGGTGAGGCCCCTCTATACCGCCCCTACCCCAGCGAGCGATTGAGGGAGCCGAGCTCATCGTTGCCCATGGTGCGCCACATTTGGAAGATACAACCGCGCGCCAGGAAAAAGAAACCGTTGTCGACCAGTTGCACAGCGGCATCTGCCAGCTGATTCGTCACGGCGGACACTGGCGGCAGCTCTAGTCCAGCCTTGTGGATGGTCTCGACCGCTTCCTCGAACGTCGGCGGCTCATTGACACCCATCTCGTTCATAAGGCCCTGCATTTCCTCCAGCGCGTTGCTACCCGACTCCTCGCCGCGCGGCACGAGGCGGTAGCACGCCAACGCGAGCTCGAGCTGATCGCAATTCCAATAGGCAAACGCCAAGCGATAGAACAGGTAGCCGATTGCAGAACGATCGCTGGCAATACGTAGGCCGTGGCGCGCCACCTCGATAATCTCGTCAAAGCGCTCCAGACGCGCAAGCACGTTGATGAGCGCAAAGTGCGACTGCATGGACGAGCGCGCCAGATCGTAAAGATGGCGCACCTCGGGCAGTGCTCGTTCAAAGTCCTCCTGCTCGGCGTAAAAGCTGCAGATCTCGTGCTGGGCAAAGTACAGCGCATCGGGCGCACGAAGGATTCGCACAGAGCGGTCTTCTTCCAACACCGGTAGCACCATGCGCACCAGCTGGTTATCGCAAAACTGCGTTTGGACCGGACCTGTCGCCAAAAGCTCGGCGACGGCGCACTTGGCCTCCAACTCCTCAACAAGACGGGAAAAACCTTCAAAAGCACCTGTACGGTCGACTTTTGCCTGCTCGCGCAATTCAACAACACGGGCCACGTATGGATCGTCGTCCTCTTCCATGACCTCTAGCTCATCAGCCGTATCGGCAAGCAGAAGGTCGCGCAACGCCGGCGGCAGCGAACGGTGGTCGTCACGCGGACGAGCGTGAACCTCAGCGGGCTCAATCGTCTCCGGAGCGGTTGACTCATATGCCTCAAGCACACGCTTGCACGGCATATCGTCCATGTCCATGCTCTCAAGATCCTTGGCGACAGGCACGCAATCGGCCAGATAGGCCGCGCGCCCAAAGAAATACGTTGCGACAACGCGTTCGCCCTGCTCACTGTCGGGAGCAGCAATCTGCACATAGCAGCGCGTGATGCAGGTGCCCGCGGCAAAACACGCTGCCGCAAGCGTGAGTGCCACGCGCGCATCGTGCTCCGCGGCCCAGATCGCGCGCGTGTCCTCGTCCAACTCGCGCCAGGCGTCATCTTGAGCGTCGTATTCACGTTGTGGCATAGCATCAACGACAGACTGCCCAAACCGAACGAGCATGATCCCCTCGGCAACGTTTGCCCGATAGGTATAGTCGAGCCGCGTGACCACGTTAAGTGCCTCGACAATACGCGCGAAGCGGGTACGCACATCCCACTCACCGCCCGGCTGGCAAGCCACCGTACCCGGTTTGCCCCACGGGTTATCGCTCGAGGCCGTATCGAGCAGTCGGGGAACATCGTTGGTCGTCTTGGCGATATGCCACGCATCAAAGAGCGCGCAGCCCTCAAGGCTCGGCGAGGATGCCGCAGGGACCAATCCGGCCCCGATGTGCTCAAGGATGCCGGAGAGACGGTTAAGACGGCACTCGATGGCAAGCAGCATGTCAATCTCGTCCTGGTCCAGCAGGCTGCGATCAAAATTGAGATAGAAAAGCTTTGAGCGATCGATGCGAGCCAGGCTCATCTCGGACTTAGCGGCGATGGCGCGCAAGCGGGGCAAGTCAATTTCACTCATAAGGGCGGCGGCATAGCGCTCGATACCGCTCGGATTCTCGGCATGGTCAACGCGGTAGAGCAGCGTCTCAATAGCGTCAGGTAGCGGTGCCGTGTTAAAGCCCAAAAACACCTCGACCGGCTCGGGCAACTTTACGAGCTTGATCTTGTCGACAACGTTTTGCATACCCTCGTCGAGTCCGTCGGCGTCCGCCGTGCTCGCAATGGTATTTTCGGAGTCAGCGAATATCACGTAGCGCAGGAACATCGATGCCATGAACTCACCGTAAGGAAGGGAGCGGGTCGAATTCCATGTCTCGTGATCGGACTGTTCGCGCATGGGACCTTCGGGAGAGCCGACGGTTCGCGCGCACGCGCGCATCGTGCCGTTTGCTCCCCTCACCATAATCTCACCAATACCGGAGTCCGAGTCGTCAAGGACCAGTTCCATGTCGGGATCGTTGGGCAGCGGAGCCTCGCTAACGGGGCGGTCCACCTTGTACACCTCACCCGAAACGCTTACGTAGCCCAAAAGCGACACATGGCTTTTGCCAACGAATTCGACGACATAACAAGATTCATGCTGATCCTCGCCAAAGAGTTTCCAGGCCACGCCATATGAGCGTCCCGCAGGCTGCTCGGGCATCACCGGAAAGCGCTTCTTGGGATCGAGAAACCTGAGCTTGTATGTCGGACGCTCTGCCACGAAATATCACCCTGATCGGTCGCTTGAGAAGGAGTGGTCGCGAATAAGTCGCGACATCTACTCGGAATCTTACACGAGTCGACAGGAAATCGTCCCTTTGGACAAAAGCACTCAAGCTAGCGCAAAAGAAAAGCCCCCGTTGCCGGGAGCTTTAATCTCAAATGGTGCGGCGTATAGGATTCCGCGCATCCGCTGCGCGGATCCGCACCGGCTTCGCCCGCCTGCCGGCGTGCTCGCCCGCGGGCTAAAAACGCTCCGCGTTTTCTTGACGCCCGCGCCTCGACCGAGGTTCGAATCTCCGCAATGCCCCCGTAAAGGAAAAGCCCCCGTTGCCGGAGGCTTTCAATTTCAATTGGTGCGGCGTATAGGATTCGAACCTATGACGTTCTGATTCGTAGTCAGACCCTCTATCCAGCTGAGGTAACGCCGCAGCGCAAGACATATAAAACCACTTTAGCTTATTGGAGTCAAGCACAATCTCAAACTTTTTTGTGGAACGCAGTTTTGTCATGCTGCTCCGCATATACCGCTGTTCCCCGTACGATCGATTGGCTTTTCGATCACGTCGAACTTGGCATCAAGTTCCCTCAGGAGCGATCTCACCCGCTGGGCACAATCATAATCGGCAAACGAGATGCTCAGCATGCGCGCGACCTGGTTGGAAGTCCCAACTCCATAGAAGTGCTCCAGCGCCACAAGTCCCTCGTGCATCACAAAGGTCTCGACCACATGCGGCGACTCCTCAAAGCACCATTGTGTCAACGGACCCTCACTCGTCTGCCGAACCACCAGGCCGCCCATGCCAGACGGCTCACACGTTACAAGCAGGTACTCCCCGCCCTCGTCGCTCTCAAACAAAACCACCCGATCATCAAACAGCTCCATCGCGTCCCCTTTCTCTCGCTCTTATTTAGCAAAAGCATAGCAGGTAGATGGCTGTATACAGAACAGTTGTTCGTGTGTTTTCTATTGAGCTGTCCGCACGACATGATATGGACCTGCGCACGAAATAGGGCGCCCCCGAAGGAGCGCCCTTGCATATCCCCTATGCAGCCAAGTTACGCGACCGGCCCGATCTTCTCGAGACCGCCCATGTAAGGACGCAGAACCTCGGGGATCGTGATGGTGCCGTCGGCGTTCTGGTAATTCTCCAGAATGGCGGCCATGGTGCGGCCAGCCGGCAGGCCGGAACCGTTAAGGGTGTGCAGGTAGCGCGAACCCTTGAAGTTCTCGGGGTCGCGATACTTGATGTTGGCGCGGCGAGCCTGGAAGTCACCGCAGTTGGAGCAGGAGCTGATCTCCTTGTAGGCGTTGTAGCTCGGCAGCCAGACTTCGATGTCGTAGGTCTGACGGGCAGAGAAGCCCAGGTCGCCGGTGCACAGGCTAATCACGCGATACGGAAGGCCCAGCTGCTGCAGCAGGTACTCGGCCTCGGCGGTCATGCTCTCGAGCTCCTCGTCGGACTCCTCCGGCTTAGCGAACTTGACCATCTCGACCTTGTCGAACTCGTGCTGACGGATGATGCCACGGGTGTCGCGACCGGCGGAACCGGCCTCCTCGCGGAAGCAGGGAGTGAAGGCGGTGTAGCGGCGCGGCAGGGTGTCGGCCTCGAGAACCTCGCCGGCGTGCAGGTTGGTGAGCACGACCTCGGCGGTGGGGATCAGGAAGTTGTCGCCCGAGACGTGATAGGCGTCGTCCTCGAACTTGGGCAGCTGGCCCGTACCGAACATGGTCTGACGCTTGACGACGATAGGCGGCCACCACTCCTTGAAGCCACGGCTCGTGTGCGTGTCCAGGAAGAAGTTGATAAGGGCGCGCTCCAGGCGGGCGCCGGCGCCACCGAGAACGGTGAAGCGGCTGCCGGAGAGCTTGTTGCCGCGCTCGAAGTCGAGGATGTCGAGGTCGGTGCCCAGATCCCAGTGCGGCTTAAAGTCGAAGTCGAACTCGCGCGGGGTGCCCCAACGACGGCGCTCGATGTTCTCGTCCTCGTCCTTGCCGTACGGCGTGGCCTCGCAAGGGATGTTGGGCAGGTGAGCCATAAAGTCGTACTGCTCCTGCTCGAGAGCAGTGCGGCGCTCGGCCAGACCGTCAATCTTCTCGTTGACGGCGCGCACGGCCTCCTTGGCGGCCTCGGCCTCGTCCTTCTTGCCCTCCTTCATCAGGGCGCCGATCTTCTTGGACTCGGCGTTGCGCGTGGCCTGGAGCTCCTCGACCTCGGTGATGACGGCACGACGCTCGTCGTCGAGCTCAAAGAACTTCTCGCGGTCCCAAGACGTCTGGCGGTTAGCCATGGCGACATCGATGGCATCGGGGTTCTCGCGAACAAACTTGATATCAAGCATTAGATCCTCCGGCGATATACATTCCATTTAGGTTGCAACCTTGTACATGTATGGGCAAGTATATACTTATGAGCGTTTACGACCCAACTCAACTACGCAAGAAGGCACCCAATGGACGCAGTTTTTTCCTTTTTGTTTGGCACCCGCACCGGTTTTGCCATCCTTTTCGCCGGCGGCATCCTGTTATTTGCGATTCTTGCCTTTGTAATGGAGAAGCGCACCCATAAGATGTACGTCGACCGCGGGCCCAAGTCCGAGGATGAGGAAGACAGCTTCTGGGACTAACCTGCCAAAAAGGGACAGGTTTATTTTGGTCGGTTTTATCTGGGTAAACGCAAGCGCCCCGCAACCGGTAATGATCCGGTTGCGGGGCGCTTTTCGCACATACGACAAAACCGCAGAAAATACCTGCCAAAAATAAACCCTTCCTTTTTTTGGTCGGTTTTACTGGAGAGTTGCGTCGATTGCCTTGACCAGGGCGCTGCGCATGCCGGCGTCCTCGAGCGCAACGACGCCCTTGATGGTGGCACCACCGGGCGAGCATACGGCATCCTTCATCGCCGCAGGATGCTGGCCAGTTGCAAGCTGCAGCTTTGCCGTACCCAACACCATCTGGCTCACAATGCGATAGGCATCGGCACGCGGGATACCGTGCTTGACCGCTGCATCGCCCAGGGCCTCGATTGCCATGGCGACAAATGCCGGAGCGCAACCACCCACCGTGCCGCCCACAAACAGCAGGCTCGTATCGAGTTCGACCACCGCACCGAGCTTGCCAAGCAGATCAAGCACCACTGCGCTCTGCTCATCACTAAGCGTGGAAGCCTTCTCGCAAGCGATGACGCCCTCGCCCACCGAAACCGGTGTGTTGGGCACCGTCGAGATATGCGCGACGCCCGGCAGGACCTGCTCCCACTTGGCACTGTCCCAGGTCCAGGCAACCGACAGAACGACCTTTTTGGCAAGAGCATCCTTGAGCGGGGCGAATACCTTCTCGATCATGTACGGTTTGACCGCAGCGACCACGATATCGGATGCGGCGACAACCTCGGCGGCATCGTGGCAGGCGACCATGCCGCGCGCCTCGCAGCGCTCAACCAGTGCGTCGTAGCAACCCGCGCAGGCGCACATGTCGCTCGCAGCTACACCGGCAGCGATCCAGCCATCGGCCATAGCGCTCGCCATATTGCCAAAACCGACAAATCCAATCTTCATATCTCATAGTCCTTTCAGACACATTCCTCAAAACGAAAGGTATTGTCCCACGCCATTGTTTCGTATTGCCGACCTATTTGTGATACGGCTCGCCACGGCTGATCTTGCAGGCGCGGTAGATTTGCTCCAGCAGCACCACGCGCGCCAAGTTATGCGGCAAGGTAATGCGTCCAAAGCTGAGCATCTCGTCGGCGCGGGCGCGCACCTCATCGCTCACGCCGTCCGAACCGCCAATCACAAAGGCGATGTCGCTGCTGCCTCGCAGCATAAGATCGTCAAGCCTCGCCGAGAGCTCCTCACTCGAACGCTCCTTGCCCTCGATAGCCAGCAGGATCACATGCGCTCGAGACGGCAATGCAGCAAGAATTGCCGCCCCCTCCTTGTCGCGCGCGGCATCCACGCCGCCCGCCTTAGCCGGGTCGATATCGGCCACCTCGCGGATATCCACCTTGGCATAGGCGCCTAGGCGCTTGGTGTACTCAGCGCACGCGTCCTTCCAAAAGCGCTCTTTGAGCTTGCCAACACAAACGACGGTGTATTTCACGCGTGCCTACTCCTTTGACTCGTTCTGAACCTTACCGGCAGCCAGCATCTGCTCGAACATAGAGGCCGACTGCGAAAAGTCGCTCGGCAGCACGACCGTCGAGGTTTTACCCGTGCGAGCGAACTCCGTCATCATCTCGGACCACTGCGTAAACATGAACAGTTGGTTGGCCTCGTCATTGCCGACACCCGTCTCTTGGATGATCTCGAGCGAATCTTTGATACCCAGCGCGATGGCCTTGCGCTGGTTGGCGATGCCCTCGCCCGCCTTTTCCATAGCCTCAGCCTCGGCGGTCGCCTCGGTGACGCGCTTGATGCGGTCGGCCTCAGCGAGCTCCTGTGCCGCAGCGCGCTTGCGCTGGGCAGCGTTGATGTCGTTCATGGAGTTCTCAACCTCGGTCGGCAGTGCGATTTTGGTGATGAGCGTCGACACGAGGGTGAAGCCGTAGGCGGCCATCTGCTCGGAAACGGTAGCGTTGACATCCTTGGCGATGTCATCCTTCTTGGCAAAGACCTCATCGAGTGTGTAGACGGGGATCGAAGAGCGCAGGGCGTCGGTGATGAAGTCACGCATCTGGTCGACGGGCTCCTGCAGCATGTAGTAGCTCTTGTAGATACCCGAATCTGCCGGGCCGGCGCCCATGTCATAGCTCACGTGGTACTGAGCAGAGACCTCAAGGCCGATGGTCACGTTGTCCTGGGTCTTAACGTCGATGCCAAAACCGTTTTTCATGGTGCGCAGGCTCACCGTGGCGGCCTTGCGGTCGATCACGGGCACCTTCATGTGGAAGCCCGCGTTGACGATGCGGTTAAACTTGCCCAGGCGCTCGATGATCACGGCATGCTGTTGTTCAACGACATAGCAGGCGTTGGGAAGCAGCAGCAACAGGATGATGATGGGAATCAAAAGGCTCGTAAGGGCGGCGATGATACCGGACAACAGCATGGTCTCTCCTCTGATAGGCACACGTTGGCATTAGGATACCCGCACGAAGCAGCAACGTGACATCAACAAGAGGCCCATAACAAAAAGCTCCCATTGCTGGGAGCTCTTTCAATCAATGGTGCGGGCGAAAGGACGTCCGCGTATCCGCTTCGCGGATCCGCACCGGCTTCGCCCGCCTGCCGGCGGACTCGCCAGCTCGCTAAAAACGCTCCGCGTTTTCTTTACGCTCGCTCCTTCACAGGTTCAAGTCCCTGTGATGGGCCCATAAAAAAAGCTCCCATTGCTGGGAGCTCTTTCAATCAATGGTGCGGGCGAAAGGACTTGAACCTTCATGGGGTTGCCCCCATACGGACCTGAACCGTACGCGTCTGCCAATTCCGCCACGCCCGCGTGCAGGAATTAGAATAACGGAGCGCCATCGCGAACGCAAGAACTATTTTTGAAAAAGTTTGCAGGCATTTTCCCAAGCTGCTCGCGCGATTGCCTCGGCGTCCTCGCCGGTACGATCGACGCGGTCGTTGACCAGCGCGTTTGCCGTAATGGAAATCATTGCAGGCTCGCACTCAAGACCGCGAATGGGCTCCGGCGCCATATACGGGCAATCCGTCTCGAACAAAATTCGATCGAGTGGGGTTGCCGCAAATGCCTCGCGCACGTCGTCGTTGCGCTTAAAGGTGGCCGCACCACCATAGGCGATATAGCAGCCCAGCTCCACAAAGCGCTCCATCGTGGCGCGGTCCTCGCCAAAACAGTGCAGCACACAACCGGCCTGGGGCACGCCCACCTCACGAAGCACGTTGTACGCATCCATATGCGAGGTGCGCTCCCCATCCGAGTCCTCGTGCCGCAGGTGCAACTCCACCGGCACATTGCAGCGCACGGCGACTTCGAGCTGACGTGCCATGCAATCAATCTGCACGCCGTGGGGCGCCGGCGCGATATCGTCGTCATAGTCCATGTGGTAGTCCAGACCGATTTCGCCAATACCGGCGCATAAGGGATCATCAAGCGCGGCAACGACCTGTGCGTGAACGTCGTCGGTATAGTCCGGCGCGCCATACGGATGCACGCCGGCAAGATACTTGATCTGCGGGATATCCCGTATCGGCAGAATCTCGCGCGTCAGCCAGTCGCTATAGTCCGTCACGCTGCGCTTGTCGGCAATGGGATCGAAGACCGTCACCAACAGGTCGATGCCTGCCGCCTTGGCACGCACGAGTGTCTCGGGCACATCCTTGCCCCAGAACGAAAGCAGATGCGCATGTGTGTCGGCAAGCGGTGCCAAGGGCACGGGACAAGCAACCGTCTTCTTTTTCTTGGTAAACGTCACGCGTTCGGCATTAAGCGTCATGGGAAAGCTCCCGAGCCAGGCACACAAAGTCGGCGACGCCGAGCGTCTCGGCGCGCGTGGTGGGTGCGATACCGCAAGCCTCAAAGGCGGCATCGAGCACGTCCTTGGCAAAGCCGTTGGCGCTCATGGAATTGCGGATGGTCTTGCGACGCTGAGCAAATGCAGCGTCAATCACACGGGCCACAAATTCGCGATCGAGTCCTTCGGGCACCACACCGTCAACACGGTCGATACGCACGACGGCCGAGTCCACGTGTGGCGCCGGCATAAAGCAACGCGGCGGCACCTCAAAGCGACCCGTCACCTGCGCATACAGGCCAAGCTTTGCCGTATAGCCGCCATAGGTCTTGTTGCCCGGCACTGCGGCAATGCGATCGGCAACCTCCTTTTGCACCATGACGACGGCGCGCTTGAGCGCCGGCATTGTCTGGAAAAATTGCAAAATGATCGTCGCCGCCACGTTATAGGGCAAGTTCGCGACAAATACCGTCGGCTCACCGCCCGCAGCCTGCTCAATCTGCTCCGGCGTCACCTTGAGCGCATCGCCCATGATAAAGCGGAAGTTAGCATAGTCGGCGGCGTGGGCATCGAGCACCGGCTCAAGCTCGGGATCGGCCTCAATGGACGTAACGCACGCCGCTTCCTGCAGCAACGCAAGTGTCAAAGTACCGCAACCCGGACCCACCTCGAGTACGCGCTCGTCACCTGCAAGCTCGGCAAGCTCGCAGATACGCTCGATCACATGATTGTCGATTAGAAAGTTCTGGCCCAGGCGATGCTTGGTCGCAAGGCCAAACTCCTCCAGCAGCTCCCTGGTGGCCGTGGGGTTTGCCAAAGGCGAAGTTGTCATGGTTGCCTCCTTAGCATGATGGCGGCGTCTTGAAACGAAAGGGCATGGACCGTTGCGGCCATGCCCTTACATCTAAACAGTAAATTGCCGATATGGCGCGCGGCGTCTTAGCCCAGACGCGGGAACAGCGGCTCGCCCTTCTCGACGGGCTGACCACCAGCAAGCAGGCCCCAAGCGCAAATGCCCTTGAGGTCGTCGCTCGCGGCCTCGTCTTCGCAGGACAGGCGGCGCAGAGCCTCGGCAGAAGTCTGGGGCATGAGCGGCATCAGCAGGTGAGCGGCAATGCGGATGGCCTCGAGCAGGTTGTAGATCACAAACGCCAGCTCGTCAGCCTTGGCCTCGTCCTTGGCAAGTGCCCAAGGCTCGGAGTCCTCGATGTAGTGGTTGGCAGCGTGGATGAGCTCCATGACCTCGTCCTTGGCTCCACCGTAATCGAGCACGTCCATCTTGGCCATGTAGCGCTCGACCAGACCATCGGCGATCTTTGCCAGCGGGTTGTCGAACGCATCGAACGATGCGGGCTTGGCGGGCGCGCAACCGTCAAAATACTTGCCGCTCATGTTGAGCGAACGCGAGATGAGGTTGCCCCAGCTGTTGGCCAGGTCGGCGTTGTAGACCTGCTCCATGCGGTCGAAGCTGATGGCACCGTCGGTGCCGGGGACGACGTCGGTCATAAAGTAGTAGCGATAGCCCTCGACGCCCAGCATGTCGATAACGTCCTGCGGAGCGATGGCGTTGCCGCGGCTCTTGGACATCTTCTCGGCCTTGCCGGTCTCGGCATTGCGCACGGTCAGGAAGCCGTGGGCAAAGACGTGCTCGGGCAGGGCCTCGCCGATGGCCATGAGCATGGCGGGCCAAATGACGCAGTGGAAGCGGATGATGTCCTTACCCACGATGTGGAACTGCGCGGGCCAGCGATAGGCCAGCTCGGCACGCGCCTCGTCGGTGTCGACACCGTAGCCGACGGCCGTCATATAGTTGAGCAGCGCATCGAACCACACGTAGGTCACGTGACCCTCGTCAAACGGGACCTGAATGCCCCAGTCAAAGCTCGTACGGCTCACGGAAAGGTCGTTAAGGCCGCCCTCGACAAAGCTGCGAACCTCGTTCATGCGGAACGCAGGCTCGACAAAGTCGGGATGCTCGTCATAGAGCTTAAGCAGCTTGTCCTGGAAGGCGGAAAGCTTAAAGAAGTAGGACTCCTCCTGCACGCGCTCAAGCGGACGGTGGCAGTCGGGGCACAGGTGCTGGCCGACGCTGCCGTACTCCTCGTCGCCCTTCTGGACCTGCGTATCGGTGAAGTAGGTCTCGTCAGGCACGCAATACCAGCCGTCGTAGCTACCCTTATACAGGTAGCCGGACTCCTTCATGCGCTCCCACAGGTACTGCACGGCATGATGCTGGCGCGGCTCGGTGGTGCGAATGAAATCATCATTGGAAATCTCGAGCTTGCTCCAAAGCTCCTTGAAGTGCGGAGCCTGGCTATCGGTCCACTCCTGCGGCGTCATGTTGTGCTTGGCTGCGGCCTCGGCGACCTTCTCGCCGTGCTCGTCCATGCCGGTCAGGAATTTGACGTTATAGCCGGCGGAACGGCGATAGCGAGCCTGAACGTCGGCGATGATGGTGGAATAAGCCGTGCCCAGGTGCGGATCGGCGTTGACGTAGTAGATGGGCGTCGTGATAAAGAACGAAGGCTTGCTTTGATCCATGGGGTTTGTCCTCCAGAAAAACGTTGCATACAGAGGATAATTCTAGCGCAAGGGCTGGATATCCTCCATCTATTGCATATCGAGCACCATGGCATAGACATCGCGCTTGCGGCGCGAATACTTCTGAGACAGGCGCTTGGCCACCGCAGAGGCGGGCTCCCCCTCCTCGAGCGCGGCGCGGATATCCGCGCGCAGGGCCTCATCGGGATCCGCTGCCGCGGCGCCAACCGGCACGATACCGGCCTCCTCATCCTCGCTCGGCGGCGCGATGACCAGCGCAATCTCGCCCTTTACCTCGCCGCGAGCACGCAGCTCCTCGGCAAGCTGGGCAGCGGGCCCGCGCAAGACCTCCTCGTGCAGCTTGGTGAGTTCGCGGCAGACGGCAACCTCACGCTGGGGAAAGACCTCCGCCACGGCCTCGAGCGTCGCCACGATGCGATGTGGAGACTCGTAGAAGATGAGTGCGCCGGGCACCACGGCAAGGCGCTGCAAACGGCGCACACGGTCGCCGTGCTTTCGGCCCAAAAAGCCCTCGAAGAAAAAATGCTCGCAGGGAATGCCGGACGAAACGAGTGCCGTGACGCAAGCGGAGGGCCCGGGAATAACTTCGACGGGCACATCGGCCTCACGCGCCGCCTCGACCAGCGCCTGGCCGGGATCGGACACGCTCGGCATGCCGGCATCCGAGGCAAAGGCGAGGGTCTCCCCCGCCAGCAGACGGTCGACCAGGCCGGCGGCGCGGCTGGCGATCACATTCTCGTCGCAACGGACAAGTGGCTTGGAAATGCCCAGGTGCATCAGCAGCTTTGACGTCACACGCGTGTCTTCGCAGCAGATGGCATCGACGGCGGCAAACGCCTCGCCAACGCGCGGGGACAGGTCGCCCAGGTTGCCGATGGGCGTGCCGACCACATAGAGTTTGCCCGCATGGGCACTGTTCTGCGTCATATCAACCTATTCAATCATGCCGCGCTCGAGCGTACCGAGCGCCGCGCGGGCATCCCATGCTGCGATGCGCTTCTCGGTCTTCCACGTTTGGAAAAACCAACCGGCAGCCGGCGCAAACGATGCCAGCTGGTTGGCGATAAACACGCGCTCGTAGGCATTACGGCCCTCAGGCGTAACCGACGAGTTGGCAAAAATCGCTGCGCCCGACCATTCGCCCACCAGCACGGGGAACCCTGTCGAAATCGCTTCTTTAAGCTCGCGCTTGTTACGCGAAATCGCCGTCGTCAGCCCGCGGGGGCTCGTGATGTCGAGCGCATACTCGTCGCGGTAATGGTACAGGTGAAGGTCCATGTAGACGTTCTTGTACTTGGCGCCGCGCATAAAATGCTTCCACTCGCTGGGATGCCCCGACGACGAGAAGACGACGATTTTATCCTCGGGCATATACGAACGGACGAGCTCGTAGGCATCGCGATAGAAATTGCGCAGGTAGTGAGCAGGAATGCCATCCGTCATGGTGAAGAGGCTCTTGCGAACGCTCATCTGCGGCGTGTCCAGCAGCTCAATGCCCAGCAGGCTCTCGGCCTCGCCATAGCGATCGGCCAAGCGCTCGAGCACGTCGAGTGCGACATGACGGCCGTTGGTGGACGAATGCCACTCGGCGACAGCCTCCGGCGTGGTGGGTGAATCGTTGGAATCGCCCTGGCCACCGGGCACAGTTGCCAGATCGAGCAGCACGCGGATGTCGTACTTGGCAGCCCACTCAATCGCGCGGTCGATGTAATCGACAACCGATATGTAGGAGGCATCGGACTCCTGTGAGCCAAAGGCATACCAGGGCACCGGCAGACGCACGGCATTGAGACCGATCTGCGCCATGCGGCGAAAATCGTCCTCGCTCACAAACGTCTCGTAATGGCGGCGCATGCGCTCGTTATAGGCGGCGGTACCCATGGCCTCCTGTAGCTCGGCCGCGTTGGATGCACCGGTCGCCGCGTACAGCGACGGGGTCACCCAAGGCTCGGGAATAAACCAGCCAGAGAGATTAACGCCGAGTATCCTCTCCATCACTGCCCCCTTCGGATCATGCAGGTCGAAACCGCATCGTATTGCATAGGATAAGTATCGTTTTGAGTATACCCGCGTGTGCGGACAGGCGACCGAACGGTCTGTAAAGTGACGCGAAAGTGGGAGGAATGTCTGGGGCGGGCGGACTCGGAATGGTGCGACGAGGTGTGTACGCGCGCCGGAGGCAGGCACCGGAAAGCGCGTCCCGTTCTATCGCTCAATAATGGGGCGCATTTTCCGCAGAACCCTACATAAAAGAAAAGGACCCCTTTGCAGAGGTCCTAGTCAATTCAAGGTGGCGGGGAAGGGAATCGAACCCCTGACACGAGGATTTTCAGTCCTCTGCTCTACCAACTGAGCTACCCAGCCATTTGAGGTGTGCCTTGTTTCAAGGCTTGATTAGTATAACCAAGGACGCGTTCCGGTCAACCGAGAATTTCAAAAAAGTTTTTGAGCACAGCCTCGGTTCTTTAAATCGGCACGTCAGAGGCATCAGCCGGCAGCAAGAAGTTTTTCGCTCAGAGCCGCACGGGCAAACTCACTTGGCGTCATCCCCTCGGCAGCCGCCCGTCGACGAATGGCCTCCTTCATTCCCAGAGGAATCTTGACCGACAGCGTTGCCGTCCCCTCACCTGAGAGTGGGGGCCGTCCATGCACGATCCCACCAACGGTGTGTTCGCCATCCGGAAACTCTCCGCGCTCGTACGACTCGCACCACGCGTCAATCATTTCATCCGTTACAACCTGACCATTAGCGGCCGTATACGTCTTGCCCATCATCGACCCCTTTGCCGAGCCCGTTCAATCTCCTGCCAAAATTTCTTCTGGACTGGAGACAAGGCATGAATGATAAGCCACCCACGGACAAGCTCGACCGCGACAAGCTCCACGCTTCGTCCGTCTGGGAGCCATCCAATCGCAAGCCATCTCGGCGGCTCGTCCTTCGACTCGCGACGAATGCACTCAGTAACCGCAAGCCAAGCGCTAAGCACCTGCTTTTCCGTCAGGTGCTTTTTAGCGTTGGGATGGATCTCAACATCCGTGCATCTTCTCCTCCATCTTACCCAATTTCGTATGACGAAAGTCCGCTATCGCTAATTCTTAAGCCGGCACGCGTTGGAGAGCAGGGGTCGAAACAATGATTGAAGGGCGCTCTAGTGCGGCCCAGGCGCCGGGGCAGGAGCACATACGCCAGGGACGTACGTTTTCGTAGCGCGCGAGGATATTGCCGTCGCGATCGATGAAGGCGATGTCGATGGGATAGGCCATAAAACACGTATGGACCGAAGAGCAGCGTGGAAATGCCATGACGAGCGGCAGACCGTTGGCGGCAACCGGGCACCGTCCCAGCATGCCGCGCAGGCGCACGGCAAACGACTCCGCCACCGCAAACTCGGCCGGCGTCCAGCCCAGCCTATTGAGTGCCCGCGCGTAGGCGATGTAGGACGAGACCGCGGTCACATGACCACCCCCGGACGCCATGGATCGACCGTCACCGCGCGCTCGTGTGACAACTTTGCCGGTGCCCCCAGCGAAACGCCGGCGATGCTGAGCGAGCTCGGCCACGGCTCATAGCGCATGGTGCAGGTGTAGGTCCTAAACGTGCCGGAAAGCGAAAGCAAACCGCCATCCGATGTCGTCGCACCCTGTTCGCTCGAGACCTCGATCAGCAAGTCATAGCCTTCCATGGCATGTTGGATCTGAGCCTGAACGGTCGCGGAAGCATCGATGGAGCTGCCATCGCCCTCCCCGCTCGGCGCCACGGCATGTGCTAGCACGATATCGGGCACCACGCGATCGAAGCGTGCGACCGCACCGGCAAAGACCATGACGTTGTACACGATAAGCGCCAGAACCAGCAGGACGGGCGTGACCACGGCCATCTCGACCGTCGCCTGGGCGCGCTCCTCGCAAAGGCGCGTGCGGATGCCCATTACGACCCACCGCCCAGGGCACCCGCCAGTGTGGTGACATCGACGGTAAGTGGGATGGAACCGCCGCCGGGCAGCGGAATCTCCGCAAGCGTGAACGTCGTGCCGCTGATGGTGCGCTCGACTTGATATTCCAGCGCTTCGCAAAGCGCCTTGGGGTCGGTCACGCCCAACGGAATACTTCGTAGCTCGTCCTGCGCATTAGAAAGAGCCGTGATGTCAGACCCCGGGCTCTTGATGACATTGGCGGTGTCGGTCAGCACCGGCTTTCGCAGGCGCAAGTCGCACGGCTCCAAGCCCAGCGCCGCCATGGACGCCGAAACGGTATCGCCAAGCCACGACGCAATGGAGCCCAACGCGCCGTTGCCCCCTCCTAGGCCCTTAATCATCTCGTCCATAAGTTCGTCGGCCGAACCTTGGATGTCTCCGTATCCCACAAGCAGCCGTCCCCAGACATCCATGACGCCATCGAGTACGCCGACAACGCCACCCGAGCGTCCCTTCAATGTCGAGAAAAATCGCGAAAGCACGTTGTTTTGCGCCGTCGCCTCATCGGGCGCCAGCACCGCGGCAGAGATGGCACCGCGATCGCCAAGCCTGACTGCCGTGTTAAACGAAGAGTTGAGCTCATCGGGGCTCGAGATGGCACCCGAAACCGCAAAGGCAGCCACGCCGTTGCGACCGGGCGGAGCGATACGCGGACGTTCGCCCGAAAGCGTTTTAATGGCCTGGTCAAACGCATTGCTCGCACGGTCGGCCTCATCCTCGGTCTGACGCATGAGCTCAAGCTCTTTGTTCCGACATTTGACGTATTCCTCCAAGGCCTTTTTGAACTCGTCGAAGTGATATTCGAAGCCGTTTTCGATAGAGGTTGAAGGCGCCGCAACAGCACCAAGCGACAAAACGCCAAAATGGCATTTGCTGCATTTATCCTGTCCATCGTAATCGGCAACCGAAGCAAATCCGCTCGGCGTCCCTTTCTTATAGTTAGGGCAGGTCGTCCCGTAATGCAGATACGCCTTGTCATCGTTCACGCTCGTCGGCCACACCGCATCGGTATAGAGCTCCGTCGCCCGAACCTCATCAGAGTTGCGCGGCAGCAGCGGAATATAGGAGGAAACCCTGTCTCCGTTCTCGGTTATATGTGCCCGATCGACCTCCGCGCTCGCATAGGTATAAAACGCCTTACGCGCCGCAGACTCTGCCTTCATCTCGACACTCGAGCCGTGGGGCTTCTCATTTGTCAGACGCCAGTGGTAGTAGTCCTTCGCGCGATCAAGGGCAACTTGGGGCTCCCACGTAACGCTCGATGAGTAATGCGGATTTTGAACACCGGGGAGATCCGTTAGGCTTTTCGCACGCTCCCACATGCAAGAACAGCTGCCGACCGAGCCCTTGTCAGACCCACCACAATCCGCCAGCCAAGCACGCTCTTTAGCCTTCGCCGTGTCCTCAGAAGCCTTCCGCAGCTCCTCGGCCGCACACTCTAAATCATCTGATGTGTCTTTAATGGTATCGGTCGAGATCTCTGATCCTTTGAGCGCAGCGAAGTCAGACTCGGATGTCCTGGGCACGGCAAGCGCCGTACCGGTATAGGTCACACTATCGGTATCCTGCGCCGACACCGCCTGCGTGGCACGCGCGGCGATCAGATACGGCAGAGCCGTCTCGATTTTCTGTAAGCCTTCCGATGCGCTTTTGGCAAACTTGTTGCGCGTTTTAATGATCTCAATCCCAGTGTCGACCATATTGCCGGCAACCGGCTCGGCACCCGGGATGAGGATGGCGACCAGGCCCGTCCCGATCGTGGCAAACCCCGCCAGCCCCAGACTCAAGATGCTCGCATCAACCACCGTGGCAGCCGTGTGATAGGACGACACTACGTTGGCACCCGCCAGCGCGCCGCTATCAGCCGCCACCTGGGTATCCCCGGCACGCGACATGCTCCATATCGCCGCGGTCGACGAAAACAACAATGTGAGCACCACTAGGATGACCACGGCAGAAGAAAGCGTGGTATAGGCGCCGTCTTCGATAAACAGATCGACACCGGCTCGACCCATAAAGCCGCCTCGCTTGCGATGGCAGCTCGGACGGTGCGTCAAAACGCGTCTAGACCAGAAACACTTAATCCCATGCAGCAATCCACGAATCATAATCTCCCTCCAGCCATTCGGGACGCGATTGATACGAGACATCGACCTTGAGCTCAACGTAGCCGCCCTCGGCGGTACCACCCATAGCCTGCGCAAACGCACCGATCACAGGCAACGGCTTGACCTCGCCGGAAACGGACACGGACGAGACGCCACCCGCACCGGCCCGGCCAAGCTCGATATCCCACGACAACGGCCCGCCGGCATGAAAGATCGAAACGTTGGGCACTGCGGCAAGTCGGCGGCGGGTGAACTCCTTAAGATCGTCGTCCTCCGCCGTCGTCGTGGTCATGAGCCGCGCGGTCTCGGCGGCGGCAGACTCCATGACCGCGCGCGTATAGAGCAGGCACACCGGTTGCAGCGCGAGAAGGATGAGTGTCAGAAACGTCGGCAGCAAAAAAGCGGCCTCGACCGTAGACTGCGCCCGGTCCTCGCGCGCGGCATCAATACAACGCGATGTCCTTAGCGGCCGCAGCGGCGTCGATAACCGACGTCGAGGCAACGCTATGGGATGCCGCCCGCTCAACCAGCGCCGCCAAGCGCCCATCGGTGCCGGCACGCCAAAGTCCCGCGATCGCCAGCACGATCGATAACAGCGCCACCGTGACAATGGCGTATTCGACCGTCGCCTGGGCAGATTCCTCACGCAGGACATCATGCATTTCACGATCCCTCCTTTGAGTCCGTTGCCTGCGGGCTCAGGCGCACGGCGCGCAGACGACACGAAGCATCGCCAGCATCCGCGGCAATTGTCACCATATCGACCCAGCCGCGTCCGTCGCGCACGATGGCGCCCCACACGTTTCCCTTGATGTCGAGATAGCCGCTCAGAGCAAGTTGCGCCGTGGGTACCTCGCGATAGGCACGCAGCATATCCGCCGCCGCTTCGGTCATCGGTCGGTCCTCGGACCATGCAAGCCGGACCGCAATCGCGTTGCCCTCAGGCGAATCCGTCGCAGTGCCAGACCGCTTGTCGAGCGTCCGCAGAAAGGTTTGCGCCGTGACAGCGACATCCGAATCGTCCGCATCTCGCATCTCATCTTTTTGAGACGCCACCGCCGAATCTGAGCCCAAATCGGAGGCGGTCCCAGGACGCTGCTGCCGCGCGGCGTTAAGCCCCCAAAGCACCGCCGCTATCGCCACGGTCAGGCAAGCAAACACCAGCAGCACCCCGATGGGGCGCTCGCCCTCTACAGGCTGTTGATGCCCTCGCTGATAGCGTTCCATAGATCTTGGACCTTGCCCTTAAATGCGACGATGGCGATAATCGCGATCACCACGAGCACGCCGACCAAGATGGCATACTCGGTGGTACCCTGTGCACTCTCCTCCTGCAACAGTTCCTTGGCATGCTGGCGAGCGCGGATCGCCCGGCAAAAAGCCCAGTTCCAAGCCTTGTCAGCAACTTCGACCATCGTGTTCATGTATTCCTCCCTACATCATCCCGCCTGCTCCCAGCAGCGGGCCCAATATGGACAGAAGCAACGCCGGCAAGATGAGCGTGCCGGTGGGAATCAGCAGCTTGACGGGCGCACGCTCAATCTCGCGCTCGACCGCGGCGCGATGAGCCGCACGGATCTCGCGACTTTGAGCGGCCAGCGTCTCGGCAAGTGGGGCACCCAGGGCGAGCGCCTGCCCCACCGTGATGGCAAAGGTCTCGAGCGCTCGCACGTCCAGGTCGCGCGCGGCGGCCAACAACTCGTCCTCACGCGTGCCCACGCCCACCTGCCACGCCATGCAGGCCCGCTCAAGGCGAAGAGCCAGCACTGACCGGCGGTTGGCGCAGAAAATCTCAAGCGCCGCATCAAACGAAAGACCGGCCGAAAGACCCAAGCGCACAACATCAATCATCTCGGACACTTCGCCGAGCGACACTCGCGCCGGGCCGCCCGCTCCAACCGCGCCCTTCACTCGCGCGATCAGGGCATCGACCACCGAACGACCCGCGACAGCGATCAGCACCGCCTCGCGCTTGCAGGCCCCTGCGATCTTGCGTGCATCCGCCCGATCCAAACCCGTCGCGACAAATACACTCAGGGCGCACAGGCAAGCCGCAACTGCAACCGGGACGCTCATAGCTCCACCCGCATAATGCGTCGGATAACCACCAGGGCAACGGCGTTGAGGGCAAGACCCAGCACCATAGCGCCCGCGCCGGCAGGCGTCGCAAGACCGCGACGAAAATCTGCCGAAAGCAGCGCCAACACCGCGCACATGCCCGCCGGCATCGCCGCGACCATATGCGCAGACATGCGAGCCTGCGACGTCTTAACATCCAGGCGGCGCTTGAGCTCAATGCGCTCCCCCACCATGCTCGACGCCTCGGACAGTAAGTCGGCAAGCGGAGCGCCAGTGCGCTGTGACACCTTAAGCGCCAAGGTCACAAGCGAAAGACCGGGGGCGTCGATGCGCACGAGCAAGTCATCGAGCGCGTCGGTCGCCGAGATGCCGCAATCGATCGCCGCCGCTACCCGCAAAAACTCGGTATGTACCGGCTCTTGCGCATGAGCGCCCACAAAGCGCATGCCCTGGGCCAGCGAATGTCCCGAGGCAAGCGACATGGAAAGTGCGGTAAACGCCTCGGGCATGGCCTCTTCTGCATCGTGTTGCTCGCGCCGGCTCTCAAAGCCATCCCGAGCGGCGCCAACGGCAATCGGAGCAACAAGTCCCAAGGCAAATCCGAGGGGCGATAACGACACCATCGTTAGTAAAACGCAGCAGACACCGCTCGATAGCAGCAGAAACGCCAAACGCCCCGAAGCATCTTCAATCACGAGACCAAGGCGATACGCCGGAGCCAGCGATGCCCACGAATGGGCTATCTTTTTCAGCAGATCGTTTTCCACCAGCTCACGCGGCAGCTTCTCTGCCACCGCCTCGAGCGCCTGACGCGCCAGCTCCGCCGGCGGCACCCGCGGCACACGAGGTTCCGCCCCGCACGCCGTCGCAACAGAAAACCCTGCCAAACCCCCTACGACGAGGGGCACAGCGACCTCCATTCGTCCACCTCCTCTTGTGTGAGCGTCCCCGACCGCAGGCCTTCTGCGATAAACGGCGGCTCGCGGTCAAGCGTCCAGGTGCGCTCGGCGGCATCGAAAGTCACATAGCGCTCGAGCTCTACACCGCCCGACGCGGCGCGACGCACCCCCGAATACGAGGAGACGAAGCGCCTGCCATCGGCGTGGCGCTCGGACATCACGATGCCGTCGAGCGCCATGGCAATCTGTTCCTCGATGAGCTCGCTCGGCAGATCGATGCCATAACGTGCAAGCAACGTCAGACGCACCACGGTCTCCTGTTCTGAACCCGCATGAAGTGTGGTGAGCGACCCGTCGTGGCCCGTGTTCATGGCCTGCAACATGTCGCAGCACTCGGCACCGCGCACCTCGCCCACCACGATGCGGTCGGGGCGCATGCGCAGGGCATTGGTCACCAGGTCGCGGATCGTCACCGCGCCCTCGCCCTCAATTGAAGCCTCGCGCGCCTCCAGGCGCACCACGTGCGGATGATGCGCAAACTTGAGCTCGGCAGAGTCCTCGATCGTCACGATGCGCTCGCCAGTGGAAATCTCGCATGATAACGCGTTGAGCAGGGTGGTCTTGCCAGATCCCGTGCCTCCCGCAACCGCCAGGTCCTGTCGCAGCGACACCGCGCACGACAACAGCTGCGCATACCAAAGCGGCAGCGACCCCAGCCCCACAAGCTCGTCCAGCGAGCAGATGCGGTCCGAGAACTTTCGGATGGTGAGAATCGGTCCGTCAATCGCCACAGGCGGAATCACCGCGTTGACGCGATAGCCCGTTTTGAGGCGGGCGTTGACGATGGGGCTGCGCTCGTCGATACGGCGGCCAAGTGGCGAGATGATGCGGTCGATAAGCACACGGATCTGCTCATCATCCTCAAACGCATGCTCGATGGGGTGCAAGACGCCGCCGCGTTCAAAGAAAGCCGAGCGGCAGCCGTTGATCATGATCTCGGTAACGGTGTCGTCCTCGATGAGCGGCTGCAACGGCCCCAGGCCCACCACGTCATCCAAAATCTCGTCGATGATGGTCTCGCGCTCGGGCGTCGCGAGATCGGTCGGCTCCTCAACATTGAGCGCCGCCTCCACCGCGGGACGCAATTCCGAGCGGGCAAGTGCCGGGTCGATATAGGCACTGATACGCGCCACTTCGTCGTAACCCATGCGGTCCATCACGGCGCGCTTGGTGCGTCGTTTCACCGCGCGGCGACGCCCCGCATCTACAGGCGCTGCCGCCGCTGCAGCGCCGGCAGCCTTAATCCTCGTTTGCAGGCTCATCGCTGATCACCCTCGCGCGACCAGGGAAGGCGGATACGCGGGCGTTCGGTGCGCGTTGCACGGTCGGCGACCATATCGCTCCAAGGGCCGACGGCGCACCCCAGTTCCACGAGCATCTCGCGCGTGGCCTCGCGCACGCTGGTCGCAAAAGCGCTGGTCTGCCCCACTGCCTCGTCAGCGCGCCCAAACGCCATGAGCGCGGCGAGATCCTGCCCGCCATCGGCGATACGAATCTTGGAGCTCAACGCACAGGCAATCTCAAAGCGCATGGCGACGTCTTCGTCTGCCCCGCGCGCACCGAACCGGTTGAATACGGCGCTCATGCGCGTGCGCGGCACACCCACTCGACCTGCCAGTTCAATGACGCGCGACGCCGATGTCGCGGACGACACCGCCGCATCGCCAACGACCAGGCAACGGTCGCTCGCCGCCACCGCAGCCGCCACGGCGTCGCCCCAAAAGACCGAGGTATCGATAAAGACCACGTCGGATTCGCGACGCAGGACATCAAGCAGTAACTCCACCGGACGTGCCATGAGCTCGGCTTGCTCGGGCGCCGCGACGGGACCCCAGAGCGTAACGCCCGGCGCCACGCGTATCGATGTGGCTACGATATCCGGTTCGGTGAGCGCGCCCGCCGCCGACGGCTCGATAAGTGCCGCCATATCGCGCGGAGCATCGACGCCTAACAAGTCGTAAAGGTTTCCAAACATCAAGTCCAGGTCGAGCACGGCGGCACGCAAGCCCAACAGCGACGATGTGTGTGCCATGGTGGCAACGATCGTCGACTTGCCGCAACCGCCCGAACCCGAAATGGCACAGATGACCGGAGCTCGATGCTGCGGAGCGGCAGCGTCTGCCGGCGGCATCGGAGGAGGCGGAGCGGGCGTCGGTGGCAGCGTCCCCGTTTCCCCCGCCGCAACCACACGCTGCGTCCAAGCCGGCATGGCAGCTTGTTCGGTCTGCGAGGCAGGTTCGTTCTGCGCAATCTGCTCATGCTGCATCAGCGATAACTCGCCGCACCCGGCAAAGCCCTCAACTTCGTCGAGTTCATCCGCCAGATTCACGCCGTGCACGTATCCCATATCTACAGCCGGGGAGTCGCCAGCATGCTGCGCCGGCCCTCCAGCGTCATCGTATACAAGGGGGTTCCGGGGGCGCCGACCATGCTCGGCTTCCGCTTTTCCATAATCATCAACACGCGGGCCTCTTGTAGCGCGAGGCGCCCCGGGTTCCCTATCAACAAAAGCATCGGGCTCAATCGTCATGTGCCGATCGGAATCAACCGCTCCCTCGCCCGCGCGCCCGTTGCCGCATATACTGTGTGCAGCGATGACCTCGGTCGCCCCCGCGCGAAACAGCCCCTCGATATCCGACGGATCGAGCGCTTCTATCAACACGACCACGCGACTCACGCGGCCTTCGGCCGTCAGGCGCGCAACAGTCTTGCGCACATCTTCGGTATCAAACAGAGACGCCGCGATGATGGCAGCCCCGCGGCGTGACGGAAACGCCCGCGCCATGGAAACCAGCCCGTCCAGGTCACCCACGCGAAGCACCTGTGCACCCGTATCACGGCCCTCGACTTCCCGCTGCAACAGCCCGTAATCGCCGCACGCGCAGCACGCAAGCCAGATCGCCTTCATCACTCGTCGCCTCCGCTCTTTTTGCCGCGCGCCGTGGCGGGAATCGTCAAGCTGACCGTTCCCTTGCCCGAGGCTCCCAGCAGTTCCTTGACGTCTTCGGGGTCAGCCGCCAGCGTCACCCATTCGATCTTGCCCTCGCGCGTGGCACCGGAATCCTCACTGGTATCGATCACGTACGCGCCGCACAGTCGATCGGTTACGCCGTCTTTTTGAACATACACATCCACGTAGCTGCCCACGCCCGTAGCACCGCCGACCGAGTGCTCGGCATCGACCGCCACCGAAACGGCGACCTTGCCCTTAGGCACCTCGAGCTTGTGGCTCTCGGCCTTGGTGTAGACATTGCAGATCACGGCGTTTTTGGGAATACGCGAAGTCGTCACGTCGCCGCGCACCTGGCGCAGCTCGGTCGCCGCGTCACGCGGCAGCAGACTCGTCAGCCATTCCTGGGTTATGACATTGGTCTCATCGAGGGTCTCGCCCACATCGATATCGCGCGCCGCGACGCATACCTCGGCGCGATCGCCACCGTACTTGGCCAAGGTCTCAGCCTGGACCTGTTCGGCTTGCGAGCGAATCGACGAGCCGTAAACCATGCAGAGCAGCGCAGCGAGCACGCCCGCGACCAGACTGATGGCGATGCGCTTGCTCTTGTTCACGGCCGCTCCTCTCATGGCAGTGCCGGGCGAATGCCCGTACCACCATTGTCTGGGTGGTCAGAGTGCAAAGCGGCGCAATCGCGATCTCGGTTTTCGATGTCAAACCAATCGCTGACCAAAAACTAACCAGCCCGTCAAGCTCGTGGCAAGGTTTTGGTCAGCACGTCAGCAAACTGCATGTTTCGAGGCTTTTTCGCAGCAAAAAAGCCGTCTCCCGAACAGTTGGAAGACGGCTGTCATAGGAAAAATCAATTACAGGTGGACATCGGGATCGAGCATTTGAGCACTCACGCGCATGGATGACGCCAGGTTTTGGAACGTTTCCAAACGCAGGCTGTCAATCTGCCCGGCGTCCTCGGCCTCGCGAACGGCACAATCCGGCTCATGGGTATGCGTGCAATCGCCAAACCGGCACGCGCGCGATGCCTCGACAATCTCGGGGAAGGCGCGCGCCAGACCCCGCTCGTGACCCACGAGCGGTAAGCTGCGCAGGCCCGGGGCATCGGCGATCACGCCGGCGTCGCCCGGCAGTGCCACCATCACGCGCGCGACGGTAGTGTGACGGCCCTGGTCGTCGCGTTCGCGCACACCGCCAGTCGCCAACGTATCGTGGCCCAGCAGCGCATTGAGCAGCGTCGACTTGCCGGCACCCGATTCGCCCAAAATCATGGCACAGCTCCCGGCGGGCACGCAGGCGCGTACCTCGTCCAGGCCGCGGCCCTCGGCAGAGGACGTCACGATTACGCGCACGTCCGGACCCACTAGGCGGCGCACGCGGTCCAGATCGCGCTCGAGCTCCTCGGCATCGCAACGGTCAGCTTTGGTGAGCACTACCACCGGCTCGGCATCGCAGTCGAGCGCCAACACCAGCGAACGCGCCACGCGGTCGAGCAGTACCTCGCCGGCACCGAGCGCCTGCACGATTAGCACGCTATCCACGTTGGAGCAGAGCACCTGGCGCTCTCCGCGGGCACGGCCGCGCCAACGCTCAAAGCTCGTACGGCGCGGCAGCACGCACTCAATCACGCCCATATCGTGCCCGGGAGCGCGGCGCACCGCCACACGGTCGCCCACGGCAGGCAGCAGGACCTCGTCCTCGCCGCGCGACTTGGCAAACCCCACGGCATGCTCGGCGCGAAAGGTGTCGTCGGCAGTGGCCACCAGCGGAAACCCGCGATCCAGGCGAATAACGGCACCCAGCTGCATCTGCTCGGGCTCCTCGGCATGTGCGCAGAAATCATCAAAGGCAGTCTGCTGGGCTTCATCGACCGGCAGGTCATCAAACGCCGGAACGTCCTGCAGCGCATCGAGCCCCGGTACGCTCGCCAACAACTCCTCGGCAGACACGGGCGCTTCGGTCGCGAGTTTCCGACGACGGTCACGCTTAGCCCGTGCCCCCGTCGTCTTTTTCTTCGCCTTAGCCTTAGCCTTGCCCACAAGCGCCTCCCAGCACCACAAATCACAACTGAGCAGGTATTTTACCCACAAAAAAGAGTCGGTCGAGCAATTGCTCGACCGACTCACACACTTTCCCTCAGCTTATGGTCCCGAGAGGTTATCCGAAGGCCCGACCGCCGGGAGGGATTTCTTCTGAGCGATCCCGCAGCGCGAAGCGCGAGGACCAGCGAAGAAGAAACCCCGCAGGCGGTCGGGCCGGTGGGAAGGATGGCCTTTCGACCTACTCTTTCTCGACCGCGCGCATGATCGCCTTGTAGATCTCCATCAGCGGGATGATCAGGAAGGCCAGGCCCAAAGCGGCAAGAACGCCCTTGAGCTCAAGCGTCACAGGGCCGAAGAACATCTCGGCAAGCGTCGGCTGCACGGTCACGATCACCGTCAGCACCAGTGCCAGCGCGGCGGAAGCCCACAGCCACTTGTTCTGCTTTTTCATGGTGAACAGCGACGCACGACGGCTGCGCATATTGAAGCAGTGGAAAATCTCGACCATGTTGAGCGTGATGAACGCCATCATCACGCCTTCCTCGTCGGCATTGCCGGCGATCATATCGGCGATGTGGATGTAGCCCATGTCAAAGTACACGCCCACAAAGAAGCTCGCCAGCACCAGCACGGTGATGATCAGGCCCTGGACCACGCAGTCCAGACCCATATGTCCGGCAAAGACGCCGTCCTTGGCGTTGCGCGGCTTGCGCTTCATGATGTCGCCCTCGGCATCCTCCATGCCCAGCGCGAGCGCGGGGAAGCAGTCGGTGACCAGGTTCACCCACAGCAGCTGCACCGGCTGGAAGATGGTAAAGCCGATGAGCGTGGCGATAAACACCGAGAACACCTCAGCAAGGTTGGCCGAAAGCAGGAACTGGATGACCTTGCGGATGTTGTCGTAGATGCGACGGCCCTCTTCGCAGGCACCGATGATGGTGGCGAAGTTGTCGTCGGCAAGCACCATGTCGGCAACGTTCTTGGTGACGTCGGTGCCGGTGATGCCCATACCGACGCCGATGTCGGCGCGCTTGATGGACGGGGCGTCGTTGACGCCGTCGCCCGTCATGGCCACGATCTGGTCGCGCGACTTCCAAGCCTCGACGATGCGTGTCTTGTGCTCGGGCTGGACGCGGGCGTACACGCCGTAGTCCTCGATGTGCGCGTCGAGTTCCTCGTCGCTCATGCGATCGAGGTCGGCACCGGTGATGGCATGGCTGCGATCGGTGACGATGCCCAGCTGCTTGGCGATGGCCACGGCGGTGTCGATGTGGTCGCCCGTGATCATGACGGTGCGGATACCGGCATCGTGCGCCTCGCGGATGGCGTCGGCGACCTCGGGACGAACCGGGTCAATCATGCCGGACAGGCCGCAGAAGACCAGGTCATGCTCGAGCGCGGCGGGACTGCAGTCGGCCGGGACCTCGGTGTAGGTGCGGCTTGCCAGCGCCAGCACGCGCAGGGCCTCGTCGGCCATGGCCTTGTTGGCGGCCACGAGCTCGGCACGACGTTCCTCGGTCAGGGGGACAACCTTATCGCCCTCGTAGATATGGGTGCACAGGCCGATCACCACGTCGGGCGCGCCCTTGGTGTACTGCTCGTACTCGCCATCCAGGGTCTCGACGACCACGGACATCATCTTACGGCCCGAGTCGAACGGGGCCTCGCCCACGCGCGGGTGCTCGGCAGTCAGGCCAGTAAGACCAGCCTTGCCGGCATCGTTGACGAGCGCGCACTCAGTCGGCTCACCAACGGCCTCGCCCAGGTCCTCGTCCCACTGGGCATCGGAGCACAGCGCCATACCGGCCAGGAACTTCTCCTTAGGCGCAGCGAGCTCGTGCTTGACGACGGTCATCTTGTTTTGGGTAAGGGTACCGGTCTTGTCGGAGCAGATGGTCTGCGTGCAGCCAAGGGTCTCGACGGCAGAGAGCTTGCGGATAATCGCCTGGCGCTTGGCCATTTTGGTCACGCCGAGCGAAAGCACGATAGTCACGACGGCAACCAGACCCTCAGGGATGGCGGCGACGGCAAGCGAGACAGCGACCATAAAGGTATCGAGCAGCGCGGTCGGGTCGGTGAGAACGTTGCCCACGCCGTGGCGGATGATGTCGACGCCAAAGATAACGACGCAGATGACGATAACCATGATAGTGAGGATGCGGCTGAGCTCGGCAAGCTTCACCTGCAGCGGCGTGAGCTCTTCCTTGGCCTCGGCCAGGGCGCCGGCGATCTTACCCATCTCGGTGTTCATACCGGTACCGACTACGACGGCGCGGCCACGGCCGTACACCACGGTGGAGCCCATGTAGCACATGTTCTTGCGGTCGCCGAGCGGCACGTCGTCGGTGCCGGCGGCGAGCTCGATCACGTTGGCATGCTTCTCGACGGGCACGGACTCGCCGGTAAGGGCGGCCTCCTCGATCTTCATCGTGGCGCTCTCGAGCACGCGGCAGTCGGCCGGGACGGAGTCGCCCGCCTCGAGCATGATCACGTCACCGGGCACGAGCTCGGCGCTCGGCAGGTGCACGAGCTTGCCGTCGCGCAGCACCTTGGACTGCGCCGCGCTCATCTCCTGCAGGGCCTCGAGAGCCTCCTCGCTTTTAGCCTCCTGGACCACGCCCAGCACCGAGTTGACGATAACGACGAACATGATGATGGCGACATCGGCAAAGTCCGCCTCGCCCTTGACCATGCCCGTGAGCGCGCTGATGACGGCGGCAACGATCAGCATGATGACCATGGGGTCGGCCATCTGCTCAAAGAAGCGCTCCCACAGCGGCGTCTTCTCGGCTTCCTCGAGCTTGTTAGGGCCTGTCTTAGCGAGGCGCGACGACGCCTCGTCGTCGCTCAGGCCGAGGTTCTCATCGACACCTTGGTCGCTGAGCACCTCCGCCGCGGCGGACAGGTATTCCTTTTGCATATAGAGTCCCCTCCTGGGATTCGGGCCACTCAGCAGATTGATGCCCGATCATAATTCCCAGGAGAAGGGCAAGGGCTCATCAAGGCTGCCGTGCTGAGCGGCAGTTGATAGTGGAGCTATGGTACCCCAAAGCAACGCGTCTAGCCAAAACAATCCATTTGGAAATATGGTCCATAAGCAACGGTGCAGACCGTGTGATGCTCAATACTGATAAAACGTTTTTTCTTCGGCGCATCATCAAATTGAAATATCGCCCAGATAGCAGCGGTTAGAACGGTTGGTAAAGTTTTTGCATATACCGTTTTTCCGCAAAAAATGAACTTCTAATTCGGCATACGGTCGATTTTTTGGGGTATTCGGACGCCATTTCGTTATAATCAACTCGGTTTTATTTCTTATGGTTTATCTATCAGCGCAAGACGATGTCAGATGGAGGTCTGAATGTACAAGCGCACCAAGATTGTATGCACCATGGGTCCCGCCTGCGATAGCGACGAGACCATCCGCGAGATGATCAAGGCGGGCATGAACGTCGCCCGTTTTAACTTCTCGCACGGCTCCTACGACGAGCACCACGGTCGCATCGAGCGCGTCCGTCGTATTTCCAAGGAGCTCGGTATGCCCGTCGGCATCCTGCTCGACACCAAGGGCCCCGAGGTCCGCACCGGCCTTCTGGTCGACGGCAAGAAGGTTGCCGTCAAGACCGGCGACAAGATCGTCGTCACCGCTCAGCCCACGACCGAGGATTTCCACGGCACCTCTGAGCACATCTCCCTCGACTACCTGGCTCTGCCCTCCGAGGTCGAGAAGGGCTCCCTCATCCTGATCGATGACGGCCTGGTTGCCCTCGAGGTCGAGTCCGTCGACGGCCAGGACATGACCTGCGTCGTTAAGAACGACGGCCTGATCGGCGAGCGCAAGGGCGTCAACATGCCCAACGTCAACATCTCGCTGCCCGCCATCACCGAGCGCGATCGTCAGGACATCCTCTTTGGCCTGACCGAGAACATCGACTACATCGCCGCTTCCTTCATCCGCGACGGCGAGTCCGTCCGCGGCATCCGCGAGCTTTGCCGCGAGAACGGCGGCGAGCACGTGACGATCTTCCCGAAGATCGAGTGCGCCCTGGGCGTCGAGAACTTCGACGAGATCCTCGAGGCTTCCGACGGCATCATGGTCGCCCGTGGCGACCTGGGCATCGAGATCAAGCCCGAGCTCGTTCCGCACATCCAGAAGGAGATCATCGCCAAGTGCAACGCGGCCTACAAGCCCGTTATCACCGCTACGCAGATGCTCGACTCCATGCAGCAGAACCCGCGCCCGACGCGCGCCGAGGTTGCCGACGTTGCTAACGCCATTTACGACGGCACCGACGCCGTTATGCTGTCCGGCGAGTCCGCTGCCGGTAAGTACCCGGTCGAGGCCGTCAAGATGCAGGCCAGCATTGCTCTCGAGACCGAGAAGTACCTCCCGGCTCACGCTCCGCTCGAGGTTCCGGCTGACGCTCACGGCACCCGCGTTGTCAACAACGTTGTGGGTATGTCCGCTGTGAACATGGCCACCACCGTTGGCGCCAAGTGCATCACCGTGCCGACGACCACCGGCCGTACTGCTCGCCTGATCTCGCACTTCCGTCCCAACATGCCGATCTGCGCGTTCTCCCGCCACGAGTGGGCCGTCCAGCAGATGATCATGTACTGGGGCGTTATCCCGCACCAGGCCGAGATTACCCAGGGCACCGTCAACGGCACGATCGTCAAGGCGATCGAGACCGCTAAGGAGCTCGGCTACGTCGAGGCCGGCGACCTGACCGTCGCCACCGCTGGCGATCCCCGCATGAGCGTCCAGCTCGAGGACAAGGTCTCCTCGACCAACGTCGCATACGTCGCTCAGGTGCGCTAAATCGTACTTGCAAGCAGATTTGCATTGCAAAGGGCCCGGAAGGCATTGCCTTCCGGGCTTTTTTAAGACCTTCTTCCTATGCCGCCTCATCGATTTGCGTTCAGTCGCAAGCCTCTCCGATGCCGAGCGCACCACCGAAGACGCCTGCGACGGGAGCCGTTGGTCAATTGGGATGAACTGTTCACCGTCAAGCCGGCCGGCTAGCAGCTAGCGATCAGGGGGACTGCGGGGACGTCAGAAGCGGCAACGCGAGCCGCAAAGCCCGCCTCGGTCAGCTCGATGACCTCGGTAAACGTTGCGTCGAAGAATTTCTCGGTCAGCAGGCGGTATGGCGGATGGTCGGGCTCGCCGGGGTTTTCGCGCACGATCTCGTGCATAACGCCGATGGTCTTGAGCACATACTCCTTATGGATGGGATACTGCCCAAAACGCGTCGCCGCAGTATACAGGCGATCGGTCGCGCGCGGAATCGAAACAATGCCGAGCGTCTTGCCGAACCAGTCAAAGTCGCCTTGCTTTTTAATGCGGAACTCCTCGCACGGCTTGCCGCCGTGCGCCTCCAGGTACTGATTCACGCGCGTATTCCATACGGTATCGGCCACCAGATGCGACCAGACACCCAGTGTCAAATCGAGCAACGACTGCGCCACATCTTCGGACGCAAGCGAGAACTCACGAGCGCCGGGACCGACAACCGGCTCAGCATCCCTGTAGCGCTGGGGATAGTGCACGCGATTCAGTCGCTCGCGCTCCTCGATAATCGAGGTCGCCGCGGCTGGCGCACCGGTGGGCGAACTTTTAAACAACGGTGCCACATAGGTATCCCAGAACTCGTGCTCACGCGGCTTAGGGATAGGCTCGGGCTTGGCAAAGTGCGTAATGCGGTACGGGATGGGATCGGCGATGCCAGGGACCATATAGCCCACGAAAATATCCGGAACCACGCAGCCAAACAAAAAGGCATTGCGGTCGCGCACGCTATTGGCAAGTGCACCGGTGCGCTCCAGCAAACGCTCCGTCTGAGCGATATGAATGTTCCAACTTGGCATAGCCACCCCCATAAAAAACCTGGATAACTATACCATCACGGCAAAGCCGCGCGGGCGGCTACGCACGCTCTACGCAGCAACTAGTCCGTAGTACCGCTTTCGGTTCCATACGACGGCGAAGGCGTCTCGACCACATGGTGATATCGATCGATATAGATTGCACGGGCACCCAGGCGTCGCACCAAATCCTGGTGATGCGTGCTCATCAAGACCGTCTTACCCGCCGCGACGTAGGCCAGCAAGAAGTTGACCACGATGTCGCATGAATCCTCGTCGAGCCCATTGGTGGGCTCATCGAGCACTAGGATATCGGGGTTCATCGATACAACTGCCGCCAGCGCCACACGCTTCTTTTGCCCGCCCGAGAGCTGATAGGGAGAGGCGTCGGCAAGGTCGGCAACCTGGAACAGCCCCATGGCATCGCGCACGCGGCGCTCGAGCTCGTCTGCCGGCAGCCCCATCTGCGCGGGACCAAAAGCAACTTCCTCGCCCACCGTGGCGCAGAACAGCTGGGCATCGGCGTTTTGGAATACGAAGCCCACGCGCTGGTGGAACTTCTGAGCAGCAGCAGAATCCTTCAGATACGCCGCATCGACCACGTGCCCGTCAAACAGGTATGCCCCTGCGTCCGCGAGTTCAAGGCCGTTAATAAGACGCATAATCGTCGTCTTGCCGCAGCCGTTGGGACCGAGCAGGGCAACGAGTTCACCACGATCGACCTGCAGCGACACGCCATCGACAACCGTATGCCCCGCATAGGAGAACACCACGTCGCGCAGCTCGATGAGCGGAACGACCTCGGCGCCGCCCACACCGTTCGTGCCCGCCGCACTATTCATATCGATCGTCAAAACGTCGCCCTTCCCCATTTACATCCCCAGTCGGAACCAGCAGCGCCTACAGCACGGCGCACAACACTGTCAGCAGCGCCACGCCGGCCGCATAGGCCGCATCGCGCCAGCCAAACCTGGCGCGCGCGGGAGCCGGATACGCACCGGCAAAGCCGCGGCAAAGCATAGCCTCGTCCATCGCGCGGCTGCATTTCATCGCCTTGATAAAGGTCATGCCCATGATACCCGCGATCGAATCGGTACGCGAAAATCCCTCGGGCGCACGGCCAACGCTGCGCAGCATGACCGATTCGCACAGATCGTGCGCCGTACGACCCAGCACCTCGATGTGCTTGAGCGCCATATCAAACGTAAAGATAACTTCGTCGGGTAGATGCAGCATCTTGAGCGCCGCCGACATGCGGCTCCACGTGAGGGTCCACGAAACGCCCAGCACCAGCGACACATTAATGAAGGTCTTGAGCGCAATCTTGAGCATGGCGCCCGTAGCGGAAGCACCTAGCAGCAGGGCAGGCAGCGCCAAAACCACTGCGAGCCCCGCGGCGCCAAGCGCCGGCACAAAGGTCGCGCGCAGCCCGCGTACGGGACGCACGGCAACGAGCACCAGCGCAATGGCCGCCATCAACATGAGGTACAGCGGGCTTTGTGTCAGGCACACGCACAGGACGCAAACGAATATCCCCACCAGGCGCACCGGAGCCGAAACGCAAGAAAGGGCGCGGTCGACCATCGACCCGCCCTCGTGCGCGCCTCCACCCAGGCGAACCCGCTCAAGCAGGCTCGCCAGGTGCAGGACGTTCTTTTGCATCACGCGATGACGAGCGCCCGTGGGCTCGTATCGCTCCTCGGCCGCAAGCCAGCTAGGCAGCTCGACCATCGCCATGGGCTCCGCTTTCCTTGACCGTCAGCGAGATCAGACGGAATGCGATGGTGAGCACCGCCACGCCAATCACGCCGGACAGGATATACATGGCAGCCTGACCGGCAAAGCCGAGACCCTGCTCCTCGGAATAGGCCTGCAGGTAATCACCCGTAGGCAGAGCGTCGGCAAAGGTCGGGGTGTCGAGACCGACCGAAGCCTGCAGGCTGTCGTCGCCAGCCTCCTGAACGGCGGTCGCGGCGCCCTCGGCGTCCCACTCACCCCAGGCGTCACCCGTGGCCAGCAGGCCCAGCGGCGTGGCCACGACAAGCACGGCAACCAAGATGAGCGTGGGGACCAGCGAGGTCTTCTTTGCAGCAGCGCCCTCGGCAGCAAGCTGTCCATCGGCGGCTTCGGGGCCGACGATAACGCTCGGCGCCGTCTTCTTGATAAAGCCGTAGATCGCGGCAGTCGCCACGCCCTCGACCACGCCGGCTACCAACATATGCGGGATCATCATGGCCGGAATGGCAATGGACAGCGGGAAGGGGCAGTACAGCGGAGCGCCCGAAGCATTCGTGAAAAGCATCGGCTGAATACCAAACTCGATTGCTGCGCACAGGGCCGCCAGGCACAGGCCGACCCAGCCGCTTACGATGGCCGAAACCGAGGTGCCCCAGCTCTTGTCGTGCAAACGGCTGTTAAGCGCGCGGAACACGATGGCTGCGGCAAACGGCAACACGAAGGCCATGTTAAAGCAGTTAGCGCCAAAGGACAGGATGCCGCCGTCGCCAAACAGCAGCGCTTGCAGCGCCAGCGCGACCGAAACCGCGATAGCCGCGGCCTCGGGGCCCAGCAGCAGCGCGATGAGTGCGCCACCAACGGCGTGGCCAGTGGTGCCGCCGGGCAGCGGCACGTTGAACATCATAAGCAAGAAGGAAAATGCGGCGCAGATGCCCAGGAAAGCCGTGTGCTCGCGATCGAGCGTGGCGCGCACCTTCTTGATACAGTGAACCCAGACGGGCACCATTGCCACCGCCATGACGGCATCGGTCTGCGGGGACAGATAATTATCTGGAATGTGCATGTACGCCTCCCGGTTATCGGCGCACGGAATTGCAACGCCGCTTGAATCACCTTTCCAGTGTTACGTAATGTCAGATTCGTAACACGCCGCGGGCTATCATAGCAAAACGGCGCACTGCCGACAAAGCAGCACGCCGTTATGTAATGCGCGTGTCATATATGCAGGCTCAACGGTGCCTTATACCGAAAACAGCAGTCACGTAAGACTCGGCGGCAGCCGACGCTGGCCTATATCCGGCGCAGGACCTAGCCGCGGACCTCGCCGTTTACGCCCTTGCACACCTTGGTAACGATCTTCTGGTGCGCCTTTTCGACCTCTTCGCTGGTAAGCGTGTGGTCGTCGGAGCGATACGTAAGCGCAAAGGCCATGGACTTCTTGCCCGCTCCGATGCGGATGGGATCGCGGTAGACGTCGAACAGACGCACATCCTCGAGCAGCTTGCCTCCGGCGCTGGTAATACGGCGCTCAAGATCCTCGCAGGTCACAGTGTTGTCGACCACGATAGCAAGGTCGTGCTCAACGGCCGGGTACTGCGAGAACTCACGGTAGTTCTCCTGGTTGCGGGCGCCCTTGATCAGCTTGTCCAGGTCGAGCTCAAAGGCAACGACAACCTCGTCAATGCCCATAGCCTCGCGCGCCTCGGGGTGAATCTCGCCAACCCAGCCCAGCACGGTACCGCCGGACAGAACCTCGGCGGCGCGACCCGGCTGCAAGAAGGCATAGCCCTCGCCCTCGACGGGACGGAAGCGAACCTTCTCGATGCGCAGCTGAGCAAGCAGCTCCTCGACAATACCCTTGCCAAAGAAGAAGCGCAGCTTACGGTACTTCATGTTCCAGGACTGCTCGCTCCAGTGGCCCGAGAGCACGCCCGCCACGGACTTGGTCTCCTTGGGCAGGCTGGCGTTCTCGCGGCCATGGAACAGGCTGCCGACCTCGTACAGGCGCACGTTGGGCGTGCCGTGGGCCTCGTTGTAGGCCACAGACTGCAGCAGGCCCGGCAGCAGCGAGCGGCGCATCTCGGTCTGCTCGGCCACCAGCGGATTCATGAGCACCACAGGGCAGCCGCGGCCCTCGGTGGACATACCGATCTTCTCCAGGTCGCCCGGGGCGGCAAAGCCAAAGGTCGTGGTCTCGTTGAGGCCGCAGGCGCGCAGGATCTCGCCGACCTTGCGGGTGAGCTTCTGCTCGCGGGTCAGGCCGCCGATGTGGTTCTTGGCAGCCGGGATGGTCGCCGTCACGCGGCCCATACCCCACAGGCGCAGGACCTCCTCAATCAGATCGATCTCGCGCGGCAGGTCGGGACGGAAACTCGGCGGGGTGACCATGAAGTCCTCGCCGTCGCGCTCGACGGTGCAGCCCAGGCGGGTGAGCGAACGCTCGATAAAGTCGGGCTCGATGTCGGCACCGCAGATGGCACGCACGCGGGCCAGGCGCAGCTTAATGCTGTCGATGGTCTTGGGCGCGGGGAACACGTCCACATAGCCGGGAGCAACCTCGCCGCCGGCGATCTCCTCGATCAGCGCGCAGGTAACGTTGGCGACATCCACGCAGCCGGTCTCGTCGACCTGGCGCTCAAAGCGAATGGAGGCGTCGGAGATCAGCGACAGATCGCGGCTGGTGTGCGAGGTGCGACCGGCGTTGAAGCAGGCGCTCTCGACCATCACGTCGACGGTGTCGTCCTCGATCTCGGAATCCATGCCGCCCATTACGCCGGCCAGCGCCACGGGACGCTCGCCGTCGGTGATGAGGCCCATACCGGCGTCGAGCACGCGCTCCTCGCCGTCGAGCGTCGTGAACTTCTCGTCCTGCTGGGCGGCGCGAACCACCACACGACGGTGGCCATCGCGCTCGGCAAAGGTGTCCAGGTCAAAGGCGTGCAGCGGCTGACCGGTGAGCATCATCACATAGTTGGTGATGTCGACGATGTTGTTGTGCGGGCGCACGCCCAAGGCGTTAAGGCGCTTGACCATCCAGTCGGGCGACGGGCCGACCTTGACGTTGCGCACGATGCGGGCAACGTAGCGGTCGCACAGGCCCTCGTTGGCAATCTCGACCGAAAGCTCGTCGTCGGTCGCGCGGCCGGTCTCGGCCTTGATGGCGGGCAGCTCAACGTGGAAATCGCGGTCGAAGATGGCGCCGGTCTCGCGGGCCATGCCGATCATGGACAGGCAATCGGGACGGTTGGGCGTGATCTCGCAGTCGAGCACGGTGTCGCTCGAGCCCACGTACTCGGCAAACGGCATGCCGCAGGGCGTATCCTCGGGCAGGATCATGATGCCGGAGTGGTCGCCGCCCAAGCCGAGCTCGCGCGCGGAGCAGTTCATGCCCATGGACACGACGCCGCGAAGCTTGCTCTTCTTGATCTTGACGTCGCCGGGCAGGACAGCGCCGATCATGGCCGTGACGATGTGGTCGCCGGCCTCGAAGTTCTGCGCGCCGCAGACGATCTGCAGCGGAGCGGGATTGCCGTCGGCGTCGAGATTCTTGTCGCCCACATCGACCGAGCACACATACATGTGGTCGCTATCGGGGTGCGGGGTCTTGGTGATTACCTTAGCGGTCACCACGTGGTCAAAGGACTCGCCCACGGTGTCGATCGCCTCGACCTCGGTACCGGTACGGATATATTCGTCCGAAAGGGTCTTGGGATCCTCCGGAATATCGATCATGGTCTTGAGCCAGTCGTAAGAAACGCGCATGTAGCTCTCCTAGTTCTTAATCTCCGCAAAAGGAGGAATATCAAATGAAGACGTTCGCCTTAGGGTTGTCCAGGTGCCCCAGGTTGGCGTGAAAGAGGAGCGACGCGTACTAAAGGTACGCGAGCGACGGTTTGAACGCCAAGATGGGGTGCCTGGGCAAGCCTAAAATTGGTTGAGGAAGCGCATATCGCCTGTCATGAGCGTGCGCAGGTCGGGCAAGTCGTAGCGCAGTGCCGCGACGCGCTCGGCGCCAATGCCAAAGGCGAAGCCGGTGTACTTCTCGGGGTCGATGCCGCAGTTGATAAGGACGTTGGGATCGACCATACCGCAGCCCAGAATCTCGATCCAGCCGCTGTGCTTGCAGAAGTTGCAGCCCTTGCCGCCGCACACGTGGCAGCTCACGTCCACCTCGCAGCTAGGCTCGGTGAAGGGGAAGAAGTGCGGGCGGTAGCGCGTTTTGCGGTCCTCGCCAAACATGCACTTAACAAAATAGTCGAGCGTACCCTTGAGGTCGCCGAAAGTAATGCCCTCGTCCACGACCAGGCCCTCGATCTGGTTAAACTGCGGCAGGTGGCAGGCATCGGCCGTGTCGGGACGATAGACGGTGCCCGGGCAGATCATGTAGATGGGCGGCTTTTGCGACTCCATGGTGTGGATCTGCACGCCCGAGGTCTGGGTGCGCAGCAGCACGTCGGACTCGCCGTGGGCGTGCGCCTCGGGGTGCGCAACGCTGCCGGGGTTGTTGTCGACCACGTAAAACGTGTCGCGGGCCGAACGGCTCGGGTGATCCATGGGGGCGTTAAGCGCCGTGAAGTTGTAGTAGGAGGTGTCGACCATGGGGCCGGACTCGACAGTGTAGCCGATGCCGCAGAAGATGTCCTCGGCCTCCTCGATGATCTGCTTGATCAGGTGCTGGTGACCGATCTGCGGACGGATGCCCGGCAGCGTGATGTCGACGGCATCGTGCTCGAGTGCGTGCTTAAGGGCGGCGGCCTTCATCTCGGTCGTGCGCTCGTCGAGCATGCCCTCGATCAGCTGGCGCATCTCGTTGGCGCGCTTGCCCATAACGGGACGATCCTCGGGGGCGAGCTTGCCCATCATGCGCATCAGGCCGGTGATGCGGCCCTTGCGGCCGAGCAGCGCGACGCGCGCGGCCTCGAGCTTCTCGGCGTCGTCGGCGCCTGCGACGAGCTCCTTGGCCTCTTCCTCGAGTTTGACCAGATCATCAATCAGACTCATGTCTTCCCTTTCGTCTCTCGCGCATCCGCGCTCCGGGACGGCTGACGCCGCCCGATGCTGCGGATGCGCGGCCCGGTTCGGTAACAAAAAACCGCCCTCGGGCATGTGCATTGCCCAAGGACGGTTAAATTCCGCGGTACCACCTTGTTTGACCCGGCGGATGTCTGGCCCGCCGCGCCCACTCTGCGCCCCTTATCGCGAGGCTCACGGCTTCCCTACTGGGGCCTCGCTGCCGCCGGCCGCGTGCCCGTTGAGGTCGCTGCTCGGGAGTGAACGCTTGGCCCTTGCCACCGCAGGAAGGCTTGCAGCCCATGACCTTCCCTCTCTTGCCGGCGACGCGGCGGGCAAAACCCTCTCCGTCAACGCATTGGGCTATAGGATAACACATTTCGCGAGCGCATCGCCGCGTTCCGTTTTGTTCGCGCTGGGTACAAGGCAGGTAGCTGTGCAAACTGGCCGCGCACCCGCTTGCGACGCTCGGCCTGCGAGATTAAGGATACGGTATGGGAAAGAAACTCGATAAGAAGGCCAAGGCAGCCGTGGCAAAGGCCGCCAAGGGCGTCAAGGCCGCTAAAGTCGACAAGGCCGTCAAAAAATTCCGCAAGCTCGAGGGCAAGCTGTGGACTCGTGAATACCTGCTCAAGATTGCCGAGTTCGATGGCGCGACGATTGCCCCCGCCAACGGCGCCGCGGCCCGCGCCGATGCTATGGGGACCCTTGCCGGCGAACATCACAAGCTCCTGACCAGCAAAAAGTCCGTTGAGCTCGTGCACTCTCTCGCGCGTGAGACGGTCGCGGGCGAAAAGATCGACGACCCGCAGCTGCTCGACGAGATTCGCGTGCTCGGCCGCGACCAGCGCGAGGCAAGCGTTATTCCTACCGAGGAGGCCGAGGCCTGGACCAGGCTCACCTGCGAGGCCGACGCCGTGTGGCACAAGGCCAAGACGGCCAACGACTGGGCGAGTTTTGAGCCCTATGTGGATAGAATCATCGCCCAACTTAAGCATCAGGCCGAACTCATGGACCCCCAGCGCGACCCATACGACGTTTGGCTCGACCAGTACGAGCGCGGCCTTTCCGCCAAGAGCTTCGACGCGTTTTGCGAGGAGGTCAAGGCCACGGTCGTGCCGCTCGTGCACGCCATCGGCGAGCGCGGCCAGCAGCCCGCTGCCGACTTTTTGCACGCCCGCGTGCCCGAGGCCGCCCAGCGCGCCATGAGCTTTGACCTTATGAAGCTCGTCGGCCTGAACCTGAACGACACCACGCTTGCCTTTACCGAGCACCCGTTTAGCGAGGGCTTTGCCGTGGGTGACGCGCGCATCGCGACACACATCTACGAGGACGATTGCATCTCCAACGTCTACAGCATCATCCACGAGGCGGGACACGCCATGTACGAGCTGGGCGTCAATCCCGCCTATGCGCGCACCTGTCTTGAGGGCGGCACCTCCATGGGCATCCACGAGAGCCAGAGCCGCTTTTTCGAGAACACCGTGGGTCGCAGCCGCGCCTTTATGGGACCGCTGCTCGAGGTGCTGCGCCGCCACGCACCCGAGGTCTACGGCGACGTCGACGAGGACACGCTCTACCACGCCGTGAACATCGCGCAGCCTTCGCTGATCCGCACCGAGGCCGACGAGCTCACCTATCCGCTGCACGTTATGGTGCGCTACGAGATCGAGCGTATGCTGTTTGCCGGCGAGGCCACGGCCAAGGACATCCCCGCGCTTTGGAACCGCTTCATGGATGAGTACCTGGGCATTCCCGTTCCCGACGACACGCACGGCTGCCTACAGGATACGCACTGGAGCGGCGGCTCGTTTGGCTACTTCCCCACCTATGCGCTGGGCAGCGCCTACGACGCCATGTTTGTGCCGGCCATGTGCCGCGACGGTGTCGACCTCAACGGCGCCTGTGCGAGCGGCGACCTGACACCCGTCCGCGCCTGGCTGGGCGAGCACATTTGGCAGTGGGGCCGCGCCAAGGACGCGCCGGAGCTCATCAAGGGCGCGTGCGGCATGGCGTTCGATGCCCGCTACTACTGCAGCTACCTGCAGGACAAGTTCACCACGCTCTACGAACTGTAAGGCATAACCGACACGCCAACGCAAAGGGGACGCCGCGGAACCAATCCGCGGCGCCCCCTTTCCACCTAGTCGTTTAAGAACGTCCCCAATGACTACCTTACAGAGCCTCGAGCGCGTTGGCGATGCGCTTCATGGCGGCATCGGCGGATGCTTGGTCGGGCGCCTCGGCCAGCACGCGGATAACCGACTCGGTTCCGCTCTTGCGCACGAGCACGCGGCCCTCGCCTGCCAGCGCAGCCTCGGCCTCGGCGATGGCGTTCTGCACGCCCATGTTCTCGAGCGCGGCGTCCTTGTCCGCCACGCGCACGGCCACCTGCGCCTGCGGCAGCAACTTGCACGGAGCCGTGAGCTGCGAGAGCGTCTCGCGCTCGGCACGAATCACTTCCATCACGCGCAGCGAAGTCATAATGCCGTCGCCCGTGCGCTCGATATCGCCAAAGATCGTATGGCCCGTCTGCTCGCCGCCCAGGCTGTAGCCGCCCTCGCGCATCTTGGCATACACGTGACGGTCGCCCACGCCGCTGGTCACGGCGCTCAGGCCGGCAAGCTCCAGCGACTTGACAAGGCCAAAGTTACTGGCAATCGTCGGCACCACGGTACCGCCCGAGAGGCGCCCGTGCTTGTTCAGATACACGCCGCACACGTACAGGATCTGGTCGCCGTCGACCACGCGCCCGCGCTCGTCCACGGCCAGGCAGCGGTCGGCATCGCCGTCGTAGGCAAAGCCCACGTCCAGGCCCTGCTCCACCACATGGCGCTGCAGACGCTCCATATGCGTGGAGCCGCAGTCGACGTTGATGTTAAAGCCATCGGGCGCGGCATTGATCACGCGCACGTCGGCACCGAGCGCGTCAAACACCGGCTTGGCCACCGAGGAAGCCGAGCCGTTGGCGCAGTCGATGCCGATCTTGACGCCCTGCAGCGAAAAGTTCGCGCTGGCGATGAGCGAAGCAATGTAGCGGTTGCGGCCCTGCATGTAGTCCACCGTGGCGCCGATGTGGTTGCCCGTGGCCAGCGGCACCTCGCTCTTGCCATCGATGTAGTCCTCGATAAGCTCCAGTACGTCCTCGTCCATCTTAAAACCGTCGCTGTTGACGAGCTTAATGCCGTTATCGCAAAACGGGTTGTGGCTCGCACTGATCATGATGCCGCAATCGAAGCAGCCCTCCACGGTCTGATGCGCTACGCCCGGCGTGGGGATCACGTGCAGCATATAGGCGTCCGCGCCGCTCGCGACCAGGCCGCTCACCAGCGCCGCCTCGAACATATAACTCGAGCGACGTGTGTCCTTGCCCACGATGACGCGCGCCTTGCGCTCGCGGTTGGCGCCGTAATACCAGCCCACAAAACGGCCAATCTTATAAGCGTGCTCTACCGTCAGCCCAACGTTGGCCTCACCGCGAAAGCCGTCGGTGCCAAAGTACTTCATGCGCTCTCCTTACAAAATAGGGGCGAACAGATTGCCTGTCCGCCCCAAAATGGTACTCGATTATCTGCGCTACCAGAAAAACCCTACGCCGACGCGCTGTCGCGAGCCGCCTGGCATGTAGGAGTCTGACGCAGCGTAAGCGGCTTGTCCCCCGCCTCGGCCGACGTGGTCAGCGTATACGTGATCGTCGTCGTCTCGCCAGCATGCAGGTCAACGGTGCCCGAATAGAAGGGGATTCCATGCCACGTAGCGGCACCAAGACCAAACTGGGTACCCTCAACCGCAAGGTCACTGATGTTGCCACCCGTCGGGGCAAACAACGAGACATTCAGGCGTTCGTCGTCACGCGCGGCATCGGGTGCGCTCGCCGCAACGTAGTCGGGCAGCTTGCCAGCCTCCTCCTGCGTCATGATGTTCGTCAGGGTAACGGTGATGCGATACGAGCACGTGCCGTCACCGTTCTTGATGCCCTGGCCAATCTGCGTATCGGCGTTCAGATACCAGTCGAGCTTGGAGAAGCTCAGGTTGTTAAAGTAAACGCCGGCAACGGGATCGGCACTCGGATCATCCGGATCGGGCAGCGAAGCGTCGATGCCCGTCTCTTTGATGGCATTCTGCTCATCATCGTTTCTCATCCACGCGATCAGGCGGCCCTCTTCGGCACCGCGCTCAACGGCGCTGACAAGCTTCGTAACATCGACATCGCCGATACCGCCAAGGACCTTGTCGAAGGCAGCGCTGGCGACGGATGCAAAGATGCCGTCCGACTCCTCGACCGGATAGTTCCAGTACACATCGTGCATGAGGACCTTTGCGGCGTTGGTGCCGTCGACAACCGTTCCGTCGGGCAGTGACACGTTACCGACCAGGCCCAGCAGATACTGCAGGAACACCGGGTCGATACCGATGACGCCATCAACGTCCTGTCCATACTGGGACTTCCACAGCGCGGCGACACGCTGCGAGTTGCGAGGCCAATCAGGCGAATAGGTATTGCCCGAGTTGTACAGGTTACTGTGGTTGCCGAACAGCGCCTCATCCTCTTCGTCGACGCTCTCGACTGCCTCATCCTCACTGAGTCCAATGCGGGGAACAAACTCGCCAATCGACATCTGGCCGTCAGTGACCGAAATCAGGCCCTGCGAACCGCCAAAGCCGCCGCAAGCACGAATCTCGACGTTGTTCATGGCGTACATAAGGTAGTTGCGCGTCTGGCCGTTGGCGCCGAGCATCTGGGGAAGGACGGGGGCGACCTTCTCCGCCGCGTCAACCGCACCGTTGAGGGTGGCAAAGCCGTCCTTGGCCTTATCGACCAGCTCGGTCACCTGGGAAATATGAGTATCGCCAATGCCCTGGACCTTCTCGTTGGCTCTCTTGAACACCTTCGAGCTGCTGGAAAGCGAATCGGCGACCGCCTGCAGCGCGGACACGTTAATCATGCCGTCCTGGAACAGCTTGCCGGGCGTGGCCTGCGAAAGGTTGTCGGCCATGGGAACCAGCGCGTTGCTCGAGACATCGGACAGGGCGTCGATCATGGTGCGGGCTGCGTTGATGTCACTGCCATACACCGGGATAAACGATGCCGCCGTCCACAGCGGGCTCGAGGTCTCCGCCTTCATGCTGTCGCAGAGCTCATCGATCTTCTTCGCGTCGACAGGCAGCGTCGAAAAATCGCCCGACGTGACCTTGTCCTTAAGGCCACCGACGATCTCGACAGCCTCCTTCGCTTCGCTCTTTACGGTCTTTGCCGAGTTAAGCAGCATAAAGCCGCTTGCGCCAAGCGCAACGAGAAGCACCGCGACTACAACGGCAATAATGGCGCCGGTGTGACGCTTTTTGCGCTCGCCCTTGCGATGGCGATGACGGACCAGACCGTCAGAGGTCGAACTCGGCGAAGCGTCGCCACCGTAGTTCAAGCCAAAATCGTAATAATCTTCCTTGGAACCCGAGCCCGCAAACTCGGCACCGCTATCATCCAGGCGGGCGAACGTGCCAGTCTCGGAGGCGCCGGTGTAAATCGTGCCAAGGTTACCCGTAAGCCCCGCGCCACCGGCAGAGGGAGTATTGTTGGCGGCCTTGCCGGCATTAACGTTGCCGGCAGCATTCGCGGCGTTGGCAGCACCTGCGTTGTTCGCAGGCACCGAAGGAGCCCCGCTCGGCTGCGACGCGGAGGTTGCACCGCCCGCAAAGACATTCCCTCTTGCACGGCCGGTCTTTTTTGCCTTTTGAGACTGCTCGTACAGAGCGGTAAACATCGCCGTCTCGCCCGGGGACACGCGCTTACCGGAGCCGCCCTGTCCAGCGTCGCCCGGCGTCCCGGCCTTACCAGCCCCGTTCGGACGCGGCGGAACTGCAGGACGGCCGCTATCGCTGCCCTTAAAGTGATTACCAGCCATAAAGAAATCCTCGCAATTGAGTCGCAATGAAAAAGTCCATAACGTTACTAGTTTATGGCATTTTGAGCATCGACAGCTAAACTCCAGACACGGACATCAATTGGCGAAAATGCGGCACAACACCTTTTCTGTCTTGGCGGCGGCGTCAACTACACCGTAAGGAACATCATCACGATGATCATGGCAAAGCCGATAAGGTCGGTCGGCAAAAACACCGTGCCCAGCATAACGGCGCTGGTGATGGTCGCCGAAACCGGCTCCACAGTTCCGATGAGGCTCGCACGCACCGAGCCGATATCCTTAACACCCTGCATATAGAGCATGTAAGCAAAAAACGATCCGATAACCACGAACACCGCGAGCGCCTCGACGCCGGCAGTGTCCAGCGCCGGCATATGTGTCCAGGGCTGTACGAAGACACACGAGACCACGCCCGCCGTGAGCATTGCCGAGCCCGTGACGATGGGGCTGCCGTATTCGGGCAGAATCTTGGCAGGAATCACCGCCATACACGTGGCGCTGACCGCACACATAAGACCTGCTACCAGGCCAAGCGGCGAGATATTCAGGCTGGTGGGGTCGCCGCCGGTGGCGATTAAAAAAGTTCCACCCAGAGCCAGGCCAATGCCGATGACTTCGCGAGTACGCGGCACGCGGCGATCGGTCACGCAAGTGTAGCCCATGATGATAACGAGCTGCAGGCACTGGAGCACCGTCGCGGTTCCGGCGTTTGTCAGGCGTACGGCCGAAAGATAGCAAAACTGGTTGAACAGCAGGCCAAAGGCGGTAAAGAGCAACAGCTGCTTGCGGTCGGCCGGCGTCGTCCAAAGCTTGACCAGGCGCGCACGGTCGCGCGCGACGACCACGACCATAAAGAGCAGGCCGGCAAGAATCTGGCGCACGCTCATGAGCCACAGCGTATCGACATGGTAGGTATCGAACAGGAAGCTCGCGCTGGTGCCCGAGAAGCCCCAAAACGAGCCACCCATGAGCGTAGCCAACACGCCCAACGCCATCTTGCGCGACGACGCATCGTTAAGGCGCTCGCGCCAGGCGCGGCGGGTGCTGCGGCTGAGCTCGTCGGTGCCCTCGGGCACATCAATGTTCGATATATCGGTCATCGGCACCGAAGCCCCTGCGCCTTCGACCTGCTCGACACACTCTTTGCTCATTCCACTCCCCCGAAACAGTCTGGAAACAATTCGGCTTACCTTACCACGGCGAAGGCACCAGCTGGAGGCTTGTCCGTTTATCGGTAGGACAATTCCGCAGACGTCTTTCCATAGCTCGATACCACAATGGGCTTGCATTATGCGACAGCCAAATCGCGGCAGCAGGCTCTTTTGAAATGGATGCGACAAAGCCCCCGAATTCCACAATGTAAGCGATTTTTAAAAATGTTCTTGCCACCGAGTTCAGGCTCCGTTATATTATCCCTTGCGCGCTTGCGCACCCTTGATCGGGCGTTTAGCTCAGGGGGAGAGCGCTTCCCTGACACGGAAGAGGTCAGAAGTTCAAATCTTCTAACGCCCACCAATTGTTCAACCGGTCTACCTGCGGAAATGCGGTAGACCGGTTTCTTGTATATAGCGCTGTATCCCAAATGTATCCCAAAAGGCGGCGCGCGAGCACTCGCTGGAGGCGGCGATGAGGGACATCGCCAGAAACGACCTGGTCATCCTGGACGAGTTCGGCTACGTGCCGCTGGACCTCGACAGCGCGAGGCTGCTGTTCCAGGGGGTGTCGGACTGCTACGAGAGGCACAGCCTGGTCATCACCACAAACATTGAGTTCAGCAAGTGGGGCACGGTCCTGGGGGACGACAAGATGGCGGCGGCGATGATCGACCGCATCGTCCACCACGGCCGCCTGGTCGAGTTCACCGGCGCGAGTCACCGTATGGAGGTGACACTCATGCTCGGCAAGGCGGTGGGATAGGTTAACGCGGCGTGTTTGCCAAAGTGCTCAATTTGGTCGCGCCACAATGTTCAGCTTGTCGTCGACACAAACAGCGGCTCCCGCGTTTGGCAGCCCCGTGGTCCCAGCGGGCGCGGGGGGGCCGAGAAGAGTCAGGGCTCCGCCTCCTTGAGCGCGCCCACGTCGCCCCCGTGTTCGTCGAGAAGGGCACGCGCGGCCTTGACGCTCCGCGCCCCAGCGAGCCTGAGCTCAGTACTCAACGCGCTCGTCGGCTGCTGCGCCCTCCACCGCTTCGATCTCCGAGCGAAGGGCGTCCGCCACCTCTGCCGACCTCGCGTCCTCTTGCCCTTCCGCGAGCTCGACCTTCGCCGCCTCGTCGCCATGAGTCTCACCGTCCATGTATCCTGCTTTCAAATCGCGGCAGGCACAACAAGGCGCCCGCCCAGTTACTCGATACGAGCAGCCTAGACGGGCGTCACAAAGTGGCAGAGGGGCACGACTCTAATGCCAGGCATCTGCTGGTATCATTAGAGTGCAGCATTGGTTATGGGAGAGGGCTTCACATCCCACAGCCAGTCAGACCTAAGTTGGCTTCGTCCTGCTATAGATTGAGGTGAAGGCGATTGACTGATCAACAAAGTGAGACGATCGAGATTTCCGAACAGATTCGCGACAAGAAAAAGGATGTGCGATTCAGCACTCGCGAATACGTTGCGGAATACCTCATCAATAAGTTCAATGCTGATGCATTCTACATTCCGCTTGACTATCAACGGAACTTCGTCTGGACGGACGTTGACTGCAGCTACTTTATTGAGTCTGTGCTAATTGGCCTGCCCATTCCCTACATGTTCTTTGCCGATGCTGAAGATGGCAGAACGGAAATCGTTGATGGAGCGCAAAGGATGAACGCCTTGGTGAACTTTGCCAGAGGCGATTTAACCTTGTGCAATCTAGACATCCTTACATCTGTCAACGGAAAGACCTATTCAGAACTTCCCATAGAAGTACAAAGAAGATTCGATAACGCGAGCTTTCGAGTGGTTTACCTTGAGGAAGGGACCACCTTTGACGTCCGACAGGAGATTTTTCGTCGTATCAATTCATCGGGCAAGCAGCTCAAATCGCAAGAAATTCGCCGTGGCTCCATGGGCGGCGATTTTACAAAACTAGTAAGCGAGCTCTCCAAAGATCCGCTCTTTATAAAACTTGCCCCGTTAAGCGAGACGGCGCGCAAACACTACGATGACATGGAACTTGTCACTCGTTTCTTCGCCTATGCAGACGGCTACCCAGATTTCGAGGGTTACAAAGACCGCGTTGCTAGTTACCTGGATGAATACACGAATCGCATGAACATCGAGCTTGCCGAGTCACCTGACAAGCGCAATGAACTCGTCGCTCGCTTCAAAGAAATGTTGGAATACGTTGAGAAGTGCTTGGGAGACAGGGGTTTCAAAAAGACACCGACAGGAAAAACGACTCCTCATGCGCGTTTCGAAGCTATTGCGGTCGGCGTTGCCGTGGCGTTGTCGGAGGACAAGGACCTTTCGCGCAAAGACATGTCTTGGGTTGATTGCGAAGAGTTCCAGACCCTTGTGCGGTCAGACTCGGCAAACGTAAAGGCCAAGTTGAAAGCTCGCATTGATTTCGTTGCCAACAAGCTGAAGGCGGAGCGGTAAACCTTATGGATTCCAATGACTTTAACTTGGGGTACGAAGAGGTCTACAACGACCGCCTTGGTGAGACCAAGGGCATGATTACGCTCGCGACCCTGCTCGATTCGCTTGACCAAGGTGCAGAGGGCGTGCGCTACAATGCTGTAATGCGAGGAGCGTACGAAATCGCTGAAAAGGCAAATCCCAGTGGCCTGCCCTCATCGACACCAGATGTGACCCTCGTTTCCAGTGTCATCCGCTCCAACGTCAAGCTTATGATCTACAACATCATTGAGTACTCAGTCACTAATCTCATGCAGGCGATTTACGACAGAGTAAAGGACGAGGGTTGCGGCTACGCTGAGGTTTCCGAAAAGCTTCAATCGATTTGGCACCATACCCAAATGTATAACGGGTTGAGCGACCCAAAAGCCAGCAATAGTACTGCCGAGTCCATAAGCAAGAGGTTGCTTGATCATGCTGTTAAAAATAACGTACTTCAATTCAGCGTTCGGAACACCATCGCCGGTGGAAATCTAGATGCAGACAAAATCCTCAAGCTCTTTGATGACCACGGAATATCGATTCATGATGATATAGCGAACTGCAAGAGGGATGAGATTAAGAACGAGCTTAAAGACATCAAGAATCGACGGAATGACCTAGCTCATGGATCAATTTCGTTTGCAGAAGCAAGCAATCAGGTGACAACATCGGAGCTTGCGGAGCTAGTTAATCATGTTGACTCATTTTTGATGCAGCTCCGCAAGGATGTTTCGACCTACCTCAACGCCGGTGAATATCGGCGCGGTATGACCGAATCAGAAGAGGGCTAGTGTACGCAAGCGGCAATTATGCTTTTGCCAACCGCTTCGCCGAGCTTTGGTGGCACGGCGTTTCCAATATGCCGTGCCACAGCTTTCTTGCTGATCTTCTCGCCAGGCCTAATGAACTTGTAATCCTGCGGGAAGCTCTGCAAGACGGCACCCTCACGCAAGGTTAGGGCTCGATTTTGCTCTGGATGCCCAAACCGGCCCGTACCGTACATATAGAACTGCGTAGTTATAGTTGGGGACGTCTCGTCCCAAGCCATCCTCCCGTAGACCGCAGGGTACGTTTGGCCAGCAGCCTTTTTATGACAATCAAGCCTCAGATCCTCAGGCCAATCTCGCCACGTGCCATTAGGCGTCGAAGCCTTAATGCGCTTCAAGTTTAGTTCTGATAGCGCCGACGCCGTTTGCAGAGAGTCCCCCCTGCAAGAGCCGCCAGCGCTCACGGCAGGCAGCGCACCTATTGCCTGCCGAACCGTAACAGCATGAGCGTTATCATTCGTAGGGTCAATCAAGCTGATGGACCCATTTCTAGAAGCTAGCAGAATCAATCGCCGCCGATGCTGGGGCACACCGTACTCCTCAGCCTTTACGACGCTGTATTCCACCGAGTATCCGGACTCCTTAAGCGTGTTCAAGAAACCAGAGAAGATGCTCTCCTTCTCGAGCTCGGGCACGTTCTCCATGGACACGTAATCTGGCTGCACTTCACGTACAAGCCTCCCAAACTGCGCAAGCAACCCCCAGTCCTTGTGCTTCTCGCGATGCTTCTTGTCCTTGCGGTGCTTCGAGAAGGGCTGGCAAGGAGCGCACCCTACCAAGACTTTGATGTCAAAGTCCTTCAGGAGCTCCTTGACTTCCTCCCCGGTGACCTCGGCGATGTTCTTGCAGATGAACTTGTCCTTGCCGTTGTTCGCATCGTAGGCGTACTGGCAAGAGGAATCGAGGTCAAACCCAGCCACCACATCGATGCCAGCGGTGCGTAAACCGTAGGTCAGGCCCCCGACCCCGCAAAACAAATCCACAGCACCAATGGAGGCGCTCTGAGCCTTATCCTCCGTGGAACTATCAACGCTCATCGCAATCACCCCTTCGGCGTCCTAGAATGACCGTATGCGAGCGTCACAAACTCGAAAAGAATTCAACTCGCTAACTTTATAGATTAGCAGCAATCAGAGGGATTGGAGACCTGAGCTTGAAAACGTCACCGAACGGCTGTTTGCTTCCCGTAAACAGCAGAAGTGCAGGTAAAACGCCTTGGCCTCGATTTGCTTGATCGCCTGCTCCAAGTACGGCAATCCGGAGAGGTCCTGGCCGCCGGAGGCCGTGCAAAGCGCTCCGCTTGTATGGTCGCCCGTGCTCTTTCAGCCTGCGTTCGCCGCATGCCAGAAGAGCGTGCCCGCCGTGATCCTACCGCCCTCGTCCACATGCTCGAAGAGCTTGCGGGTAACGGCCTCGTCGTACTTCTCGGGGTCGTGGGAGCACCAGCTAAGGAACGTGTCGTGGTCGCCTCCAGCGGCCTCGTAGCTGATGCCGATGTTCTTCCAAGTCTCGTAGTTCTTGGGCGGCTCCATAGAGAGGAACGCCAAGTCGGCCTTCTCCTTATCGTTCATGCTGGCTCACCCCGCAATCGAGCTGCGAGGCGGCGCTCCCCGTGACCGAGCTGTAAGATGCAGCCACGACAGGCCCCCGGCCTGTCCACTCGCCGCCGGTGGCCCCGCCGCCAAGTATACGGCCACCGGTGTCATTTTCCTTGAATGCTTCCATAGGCATCGCTAGTCCTCAATGCCGAGCATGTCGCAGATTTTCTGCCCGCTGATCGCCCAGGTGCCGCCGATCATCATCGCGGGAAGCGTCCCGTCCGCGCACCACTTCTGGACTTGGCGCAGGCTCCACCCGCCAATCTCGGCCACGTGCTTAGGGGGTCTCGCACACCTTCACGTCCGCGCGCCGGATTTGCGAGCAGCCGAGCGGCTCCTTACCATGCCCTATTCTCGCCTTTGTACCGAGCCATTCAGTCACCGCCCTAACCTCTGAGCTACTAATGACGTGTGATCACGGTTAAGACTGTACAAGAGCGAATTGCCGCGTTTAACTGTGGTTATGTAGTGCAGCAGTGGCAAAACTGCTTGACGGCGCGGGACTTCCATTTTGCTTTGCGACTGCTTGGACGGCCAAATTGCTCATTTGCTGACTTATAGCAATGCCCCAACGGCACCGTCGCGTTTGCAAACAGCCGCGGCCAACAGCAAGAACATCAGCAATTCCGTCGGCATGCATCGGACGTCCGCCGCTGGGGTATCCTTGGAGCACATGCACCGCAAGCCGCACAAAGGAGCCGCCATGCGCACCGAGCTCGATGTTCCCTTTTCGCACAAAGACCAGGCCAAGGCCCTGGGCGCCAAGTGGGACCGGGTCAAGAAAATCTGGTACGTGCCCGATGGCGTCAACCCCGAGCCCTTTGCCGCGTGGCTGCCCGGCGTGGATCGTTCCGACCCCAGCGCGCCCTACATCTATCTGGTGCTTGGCAAGCGCGAATGTTGGAAGTGCCACGAGCAGACGACGGTCGCGGCCTTTGGCATTCCGTATCGGGTGGCCGAGGACTCGGGCAGCAAGGCCGCGCCCGGCGCTGCGCCCGCCATGGACGACGCGGGCCACATCGCGATCGACACCGCCCGCGCCAACGCCATAGCCATCGTTCCCGCGCTGGGCTGCGTGCCGGCCGAGATCCGCGACTACCTGCGCGAGCGCTGCGGCTACAAGCCCGTAACGTCGCGCACCACCAAAACCGTATCGCTCGCCAGCACCTGCACCGCCTGTGGCGCGCTGCAAGGCAGCCATTACCTGTTCGAGGAGCCCATGTCGCCGTTTGCGCTCACGGCTATCAACAAGCTGCCCGCGCTGGAGTTCGTGCGCGTGGAAGTCGCCGGCGTCTTTGGCATCCACGCCAGACAGGGCAACTTTGACCAGGCACTTTTTACCTGGGCACGCGACCACCACACCCAGTTCCACAAGCCCCTGTGCGAGGGGATCTACCTGTAAGATATCTTATGTACCGGCGAGCGCTCCTGGCGGCAAGGTATCGCCCAAAGGCAGAAGCACCCGACAGACAATTAGGTGTCCGCATCGTCATACACGACATCGATACCACAGCCGGGACAGCGTCCGGGGCGCACCAGCATGTGAAGACGGTCTTGTTACAGTCCCAAAATATGCTCCAAATAGCCCTTGTTAAACCAGAACGATTGCCTGGTCATCCAACGTCCGTCGGGCAGCTCGTAGGCGTTCCTCGCAATATCGCCGATTTCGGTTCCGTCGGCGAATCTGTACGCAGCTTTTGAGGTATGCGGGCGGACGTGAACGATCGGGTTGTCTGCCATACCGGGCAGGTTGTTGGTCACTTTGAGCTTTCCGCTTGCATCCCGATACGGATTGAGCTCAACGCCCTCGCGAATGACCTTTCGTGTCTCATCCCAACAAGCCTTTGCGGGGCCTTCGATTTCGTTTGCCGGCATTGCCCAGAATAGGCAGCGGTCAAGGCGCCACTCCCCCTCGTGGTCCTCACGGAACACGACAAAGAAGAAACGACTGGTCTCAAGGCGCGCACGGAAGGAAGACGTTTCCCAATCCTCATTGATTAGCTGCTTAAACTCAAACGGAGGGAAGGACATTGCTTGCTCGATGTGCCCCCTCTTATTAACGCGACAAGCGCGGACGTTAATCCCAGCCTTAACGAACTCCTCGGCAGCACTGTTTTTGATTCCGAGCATGCGATAGACAAGCGTTGTCCACTGCGCCTTATTGCCCGTGTACTCCAGTCCATACTGTTCGGCAATTTGACGATCGGTCTCACCGTAATGGCGCTCGATAAGTCCAGTTACGTAACTTTCGAAATCGATAGACTTGCCATCGTCCTGAACAATGCTCTCCCCGACTCGCGGAGCACCGAGGACATAAGTATGGAGCACATAGTCCATATACGAGCGCTTGAGGGAAAAGGCGCGACGCTTTGCGCGATGGCGCTCAATCTCGCCCGTATCGGTATTGAAGTATTCATAATACTGGTCCGCCCACATTGTGGCCTCAGTTGCGCCCTTCGTGCAAGCACCCAGATAAGTCGTCATGCCTTCTGAAAGCTCGTCCGCACGGCCATCCTGAATATAGGAAATGATCTTCTCGTAGTCGGCGCGAATGATTTTCATGTCCTCTTCGGGCAGACGAACCATGACCGCACGCTCAATGCGTTGGTCGTATTTATCGATGGAACGATCTCGGCCGTAGTAAATCAACAGGATATTGCTGAGCTTGGTCTTGAGGTGAGAACTGTCGTAGTCGAGCGAAACAGGTCGGTCATAAGGAATCATGGTCAGGACTAGGCGCTCGCCAGCAGACTTCCGGCCGTTCTTGAGCACATCAAAACACGTTGCCTTGAGCTCAACGCCCGCCTCGGGAAAGTCGGGGCGATCGTCACTATTGGCCTTGTAGCCAAAGTAACGTTCTTCGATAAGAGTGCCCATACCGCCTTTGTACTTCTTGGAGCCAAAGTCCTTGGGCGCACTCTCCCCCTCCGGAGCAATACCGAGCTCGAGAATATCGCGGAACGTCATGCCATCGAGATTGGCAGCATAGCGCTCAATACTTGAGGGGTCAGAAAAATCAGTATCGTCAAGCATGCGCTTGAAATCGAGGCGCTTCTTAGACACGGGATACCTCCGAAACTCGCAACTAACCTCATGGTAGTTCAGAGCAACTACTAACGCCCAGAAAATTGAGGTCTTGATTGTCCCCTCAATCGGTTATTGTTGTGACCACCATAACCGGACACAGCAGCGATTGGAGAAACGTGTCTGAGATTAATATTGCCGAGCTTTTTGCGGGCGTCGGTGGATTTCGTTTGGGTCTCGAAGGCTATGCCGACCCTCGCCATCCCGAGTTTTATATGAAGCCCGCCGGCCCCTTCCGCACCATTTGGGCCAATCAGTGGGAGCCACCCGGAACCAAGGCGCGTCAGTTCGCGGCCCGTTGCTACATGGATCGCTTCGGCAATGATTCCGTCGTCAACAAAGACATCAATAAGGTCCTGGAGCAGGCCGAGGCGAAAGAAATCGAAATCCCCGATGTCCAAATGGTTGTTGGCGGTTTCCCCTGCCAAGACTACTCTGTCGCGCGTCCGCTCAATCAGGCACACGGCATCGAGGGCAAGAAGGGCGTCCTTTGGTGGGACATCTATCACTTCCTCGAAATGAAGAAGCCCAAGTTCGGTCTCTTTGAGAACGTCGACCGCCTGCTCAAGTCGCCCGCGTCTCAACGCGGTCGCGACTTCGCCATCATCCTAAGCTGTCTTGCCGACCTCGACTACACGGTCGAATGGCGCGTGGTCAACTCTGCCGAATACGGTTTCCCCCAGCGTCGCAAGCGTGTTTATATCTTCTGCGAAAAGGACGCTGGCAAGGTTGATCTCGTTAATCGCATGCACAACGGCGTCATGGCTAAAGCCTTCCCCGCCATCTATCCCGACGAGATGTCCGAGCTCGACGTTTTGCCCGACCCCTACGAGAACTCAACTCGTTTTGGCGTCGGCCAAAAGACCTCTCAATTCAAGAATGCTGGCGTCATGCAGGGCTGTCATGTTCTGACCTGCGACTTTGCCGAGGACTATCACGGTGAGCGCCACGTGCTTGGCGACGTGCTTGTCGACGAGGCTGATGTCCCGGAGCAGTTCTACATCTCCGACGAAAAGCTTCCCGACTGGCGCTACCTTAAGGGCAGCAAGCGTGAAGAGCGCACTAACAAAAAGACAGGCTTTACGTACACGTATTCCGAGGGAGCCATGAGCTTCCCGGATGCCACCGACAAGCCGAGCCGCACCATCCTCACAGGAGAAGGCGGCACGGGAGCGAGCCGCTTCAAGCACGTCATCGAATGTCCCGATGGCCGTTTCCGCCGTCTTGTTCCCGACGAGCTCGATCAGCTTCAGGGATTCCCGAAAGGTTGGACCGATACGGGCATGACCGACGGCCATCGGGCCTTCTGCATGGGCAACGCACTCGTCACCGGCGTGCCCCATCGCATTGGCGAAGCTATGGTCGAAGTGTACGGCCTCTAAGGCAAGCAATCCGGAGCCGGCAGTTCACGCTGTCGACTCCGTTTTTCCACCCCACTCACCTGTATACTGATGTAGCACGTGTTTCATCCGGGCTTGTTGGACCGGATTGTTCATGGGAGGGTCTTATGGCTGCTTCGAATCCGCCTAAGGGGAGCGTTTCTTCTTCGTCCATCAAGCCGGTTACGCGCAAGGCCGTGCGTTGCCAGCGCGAGGTCGCTTGGCTTGTCACGCAGGCGGCGGGCAGGCTCGTGGCGACCACTCAGGACGTCAACGCGCCTACGCCGAGCTTTGTGCTGGCAGCGGCGCTGGATTTTGTGCGTCAATTGGAGCTTGCCGCACAGGATGCCAGCGGCCACCTCGACTACCAGAATGTTATGACGCCCGACCTGCAAACGTTCTGCCGCATGGCCAAGTTGCCCGCCGCACCCAATGCGCTTTCGGGCGCAGGCTACATGTTTACGCTTTCGGGCGCGGACCTTATCCGCGACATCTATACATACTGCAGCGAGCTCGCCGAGCGCCACGTCTTTGACGCGGCAGAAGTCAAACCGGGATATGTCATCAAGCTGGTTCTTAGGCTGTTCTTGATGGACGGGTTCGGGGCCATGCCGGCGTAAGCCGAGTCTTCAGCATCACCGTCGACTGAGCAACAACCGCTTTACCTTAGTGGGCGCCAATTGAGGGTCGATTATTGGGTCGCCTCGTCCACTAACGCATTTATTCCACGCGCTCTGACAGTCGATACTTGCGGTTGCGGCTCGTCGTCGGCGCCGTGGGCTCAAGCTCGCCTTGGGCAATGAGCGCGTTGACGCGCGACCTAACCTGGGAAATTGTAAGCCCCGTGCGTTCTGCCAGCTCACGCGTCCCCAGCTCGCCGTAGTGTTTGAGTGCCGTCACAATTAAGCCCCCGCCATGATCGACCGGCTCGATCTTTGAACGGTAAAGTACGACCTTGAACCGATCGAACCCCGGGCAGAACAGGGGCTCGGCCAGACCATGCGCGCGCATGGCATCGATCATCATCGGGATGCCCGAGCCATTGCCCTCAGCCGGCGAACCTGCGCCATCCGGCAGCGGAACAATCGACATGAGTTTCACGAGCGTCGCGTTACGGCATCGGGAGCTGCCGTCAAACAAGTTCTCGCGAGTCTTTCCCCCGTAAAGGCCGCCAGGATTCGTCACCTCGACACGATCGTCAAAGACGTCGACGGCAATCGATTGTCCACAAAACCGATCCCCGTATTCTCGATGGATTACGGCGTTGGCGATTGCCTCGCGCAGAACCTCCTCGGGAATCTCCAGCGAGTCGACACGCGAGACGCCTTGGACGGTCGAGGTTCGCCGCAAATTCTTGGCGACGGCCGCGACAGCATCCGAGATCATCTCGCCCAACGTTCCCTCACAGATTGTGCGGTCCATGAACCTCAGCGACCCCGCCGTGCCTTTCCGGGTCCCCGCATAGACAGCCATGTCGATAAAGAGCTTGGGATAAAACTGCTGAGGGTAGGTGCCCGCAACTAGGAGTCCAGCCTTGGTGACATTGCCCTGGGAATCAAGGAAATTTAGGCGCTCCAGCTTCGTTTGTTTGTCCGGCGCGCCGCGCATTGCCCGGGGCGTCAACGAGAAAGCCCGATCTATCGTACGGTCGACCAGCATCTCGTCGAGATCGTCCGCGCCCGCGCCCGCCACCGCGTCGCGATCGCTCGGAGTCGCTCGACCGTATGACGCCAATGCGAGCACCTCGGTCGACGAAAGCGGGACATCTTTGTCATCGATGCGTTTGTAGCTGCCACCTTGAGCGCCCCGCTCTATGACATAGCAAGGCTTGCTCGACGGGTCGAGCTCCTCAATCGTGATGACCAGAACCACGGTGCCCTGGAGCTCCACGCGCTCAATGGTGTATTTGGGCGGATTGGCCAGCTTTCCGCGACCGCCGGCATCACCCATGCCCGCCACGAATTGGTTGAGCACTTTCTCGGTCTCAAAGTTTGCAACTGGGACAAAACCCGCGCGCTCGCTCACTCCGAGTACGATGATGCCGCCGGCGGTGTTTGCGAAAGCGCTGACCGTTTCCCATACGTCGCGGGAAAGCGTCGTGGCGCTCTCCTTGACCTCGACGTTAAGATCGTCCGAGCCCATGCGCCTTAAAGACTCGAGCAGATTGGTCAGCTCACTTTCGTTCATCCGTATGCCCCTTCGTCTCGACTCTGCGGCGAGTGTCCCAATGGGCTTCTCTCGTCTCTCAGTTATCTCTCGTAATTATCTCTCATCTCTCACTTATCTCTCGTCTTAGAGATGAGTGAGAGATGAGAGATAGACTGTCTACTATTTGCTTCATTAAAACATGTTTTTGCTGGTAGAACAATTGTTATTTGAAATATCGCTTCGTTATCTATCTCTTCACGACACCGCTATCTCTCGTAATTATCTCTCGTATTTCTCTTATCTCCCGTCTTAGAGATGAGTGAGAGACGAGAAATACATGAGTGATGAATGGGCGTGGGTTATTGGACGGATGGACAATGAGAGTGGATTTTTGGACGGTTTTTGGGCTTTTGGCGGCCGATTCCGTCCGAAAATCCACGCTCATTGGGCAGGCGTCCAAATATCCACGCTCGTGTGTCCGGATTTCCACCCTCGTGCGGCGAACAGCTAGAACGTATCGACCTCCCGACGGCATTACCCCCAGTTCGCCGCAGGCCGGGCGCTCTATATGGGTATACTCTCGGGGATTCGAATCGATTCGCCCCCGCTGGGGCGTCAAAGGAGACTGCGTATGTCCACCACCTCAACCGATCCGCGCGCTGCGGCCGCCGCGCTGCTGGTACCCGGCACCACCTGCCATGGATTTGCCGTCGAGCGCTGCGAGGCCGTGCCCGAGCTCGACTCGGATGCCTACGTGCTGCGCCACACCGCCTCGGGCGCGCGTCTGCTGTACCTGGCGTGCGACGACGAGAACAAGGCCTTCGCCATTGGCTTTAAGACGCCGCCGGCCGATTCCACCGGCGTGTTCCATATTCTTGAGCACTCGGTGCTGTGCGGATCGGCCAAGTTTCCCGTCAAGGAGCCGTTCGTCGATCTGATCAAGAGCTCCATGCAGACGTTCCTCAACGCCATGACCTACCCCGATAAGACCATCTACCCCGTTGCCACCACCAACGAGCAGGATCTGTACAACCTGATGGACGTGTACCTGGACGCGGTGTTCAACCCGGCCATCTACACCAAGCCGACCATTTTTGAGCAGGAGGGCTGGCACTACGAGCTGGACCTGCCGGAGGGCGCCGAGGGCGAGGGCGACGGCGGCTCCGCGAGCCTGCGCGAGGGCACGCTGCGCTATAACGGCGTGGTGTTCAACGAGATGAAAGGCGCGCTGTCCGACCCCATGAGCGTGCTGGACGACGCCGTCAACGCGGCACTCTATCCCGACACCGCTTATGCGCACGAGAGCGGTGGCGACCCGCGCGCGATTCCCGCGCTCACCTACGAGCAGTTCCTGGACACGCACGCGCGTCATTACAATCCTTCCAACTCCTACATCACGCTCTACGGCGACCTTAACGTGGACCGCGCGTTGGCGTTTTTGGACGAGCGCTATCTGTCGCAGTCGAGCGCCGCAAGCCGCCGCATGGACGCCGCCGTTGCCGCCGGCGAGGATCCGTCCACGCTGGCGCCCAACCCGCTGGACGCGCAGGCACCCGTGACCTGCGAGTACCAGCGCGTCGAGATGGCCACCACGCCCGAGAACGCCCTGGTGGGCCTGGGCCTGGTGCTGGGCAGCGCACTCGATCGCAAGCGCACGATTGCGGCGGACATCCTGTTCGAGGCACTGCTGGGTTCTAACGAGGCACCGGTTAAGAAGGCTATTCTTGCCGCCGGCCTAGGCGGCAACGTGGTGAGCTACACCGCGGCCGAGTGCCTGCAGCCCTATGAGCTCATCATGCTGCAAAATGCTCAACCCGGCGTGGCGCGCGAGCTGCGCCGCGTGTTCCAGGACGCCTGCCGCGACCTGTGTGAGCGCGGCGTTCCGCGCGAGCGCCTGGAGGCCATCATCAGCAGTAACGCGTACGACCTGCGCCAGCGCGACTACGGTATCGCCGACGGCGTGGCCATTGCGTGCGACGCGCTGAGCACCTGGCTCTACGATGACGATGCCGCAACGCTGGCGCTCAAGTACGGCCCGGTGTACGAGGAGCTGCGCGGCGAGCTGGACGGCAGCTATTTTGAGGATCTGCTGCGCGAGCTGCTGCTGGAGAACGACCACATGGCGCTCGTCGAGCTGGCGCCGGTGGACGCCGCCGAGGGCGCGGAGAGCGCCGAGGCTGCGGAGCTTGCCGCCAAGCGCGACGCCATGACCGACGCCGAGCTGGCCAATGTGGTTGAGCGCACGGCCGCGTTGCGTGCCGCGCAGGAGGCCGAGGACACGCCCGAGGCCAAGGCCACGCTGCCGCGCCTGCGCGTATCCGACATTGGCGAGGCGCGCCCCGAGCCGCCGTTGGTCGTGGACACGACCGCGCCCATCCCCTGCCTGCGCCACGGCATTCCTACCAACCGCCTGGCCTACGCCATGCAATATTTCGACCTGAGCCGCGTCGCATTTGAGGACCTGCCCTATGTGACGTTGCTCTGCCGCCTGCTTAAGCAGCTGCCCACGCGCGAGCACTCGGCCGAGGAACTCGACAACTTGCTCGCCGGCAAGCTGGGCTTTTTGAGCTTTACGACCGAGGTCATGACGCAGCCCGACGTGGACGGCGTGCGCCCCTACCTGCTGGTGAGCGCCGGCGCCCTGTCCGAGAAGATCGATGCGCTGGCGAGCCTGCCGCGCGAGGTGTGGTCGAGCACGCTTTTGCTTGATGCCGACGCGGACCGCGTGCGCGACGTACTCACGCAGATTCGAATTGGGCTTGAACAGGGCTTTATCAATAACGGCCACTCGGCGGCGTTGGGCCGCGCGATGAGCTACAGCTCGCCTTCGGCCGTGGTGCGCGAGCAGCTCTCGGGCGTGGACTTCTACCTGTTCCTGCGCGATCTGCTCGAGCACTTTGACGAGCGCCTGGACGGCCTGCGCGCCAGGCTTGCCGAGCTGGCGGGCCGCATCTTTGTGGCCGATGGCTGCATGGCAAGCTTTACCGGCAGCGATGAGGACTTCGATGCGTACTGGGCCGCCGCGGGCGACCTCGGGCTCGGCGCGGGCGATGGCGCTGGCCGCGGCACGCTCGTGGTGCCGGCACCATGCGACCGCCACGAGGCCTTTGTAATCCCCAGCGATATCTGCTTTGCGGCCCGTGCATGCGACCCGCGCCATCTGGGCATTGACGTGACGGGTGCTTGGGCCGTGGCGGCAAACGCGCTCTCTTACGATTACCTGTGGAACGAGATCCGCGTAAAGGGCGGCGCGTACGGCTGCGGATTCCGCGCGGCCGGCGAGCGCCAGACGGCATTCTACACCTACCGTGACCCCGCGATCGACCCCTCGCTTGAGCGCTTGGAGCGCGCAGGCGCATGGCTCGGCAGCTTTGAGCCCGACGAGGCCGCCTTCGAGGGCTTTATCGTGAGCTGTGTGAGCGGCATGGACGCGCCGGTAAAACCGTATGCACTCACCAAACGCCGCAACACGACCTACCTGGCTGGCCTCGACCCGCACGCCCGCGAGGAGCGCCGCGCTCAGATGCTCGCCGCCACGCCCGCTGAGCTTCGCTCGCTCGGCGCCGACGTGACGCGCATCGCGGCCGAGTCGCCGACCTGCGTCTTCGGCGGCCGCGAAGTCATCGCCAAGAGCAACGCCGGCTTTAACGTAGTCGACCTGCTTGCCTAACGCACAAAGGTAGATTTTTGGGACATGCCCGAAAATCTACCTTTTCTTTTGCCGCGGTCTGCCAGTTTGTCTCAATCTGTAACATCAAGACGAAGATATCGGCTCCAGATGTTACAGATCGAGACGTTTCCGGATGACGCCAGCCCTTTGTCTCGATCTGCAACAGCTAAGTCCATTTTTGCCGAGTTACTGTTACAGATCGAGACAAACCACCGAGGACGCCCACTCCCCAGCAAAAACCGCCGCAAAGGTGCACCTTTGCGGCGGTTTTGGTTTGAATCCGTCGCGTTTGTCCAGATAAAACCTGCCAAAATAAACCTGTCCTTTTTTGGTAGGTTTGCTAGAGGAGGCTGGGATGGATAAGGCTGAGTTACGACGGGCGGTGATTCGCCGGCGCAATGCGATTGATTTGGATGTGCAGGCGGCCAAGTCTGCCGATGTTTGCGCACGGCTTGTTGAGCTGCTGGAGTGCTCGGATACCGACGTGCCGCGCACCGTTGCCGTCTATGCTGCCATGGGGTCCGAGGTTGATCCTGCCGCATTTGCCGCTGCCGCCCGTGCGCGCAGCTGGCGCGTGGCGTATCCATGCATGCTCTCGGCAGCTGACGCTGCAGCTTGTGGCCAGCGCATGTGCATGCGGGCAGTTGCCGCCGACGATGCGTCCGCGGCACCGTTTATCGCCCACCCCACGCGAGCCTTTTCGGCCACGGACATCGACAGCAGCCGCTTCCCTATCGTGCCTGCCGAGGCGCTCGACATGATTGTCGTGCCGCTCGTAGCCTTCGACTGCGCCGGCGCGCGCCTGGGCTACGGCGGCGGCCGCTACGACCGCTATCTGTCCATGCTCTCACCCGCATGCCAAATCATCGGCATCGCCTTTGACGAACAGCGTGTCGACCACGTTCCCACCAATGCCCACGACCTGCCGCTACCCCACATCATCAGCGCCTAACGGCTGGCGCACCTCCCGACGGCCTAGTGCTCCTCGCCGGCGCGGGCCAGGTCGTAGGGCGTGGTCTGGTAGACGTAGTAGTTGAGCCAGTTGGTGTAGAACAGCTGAGCCTGGCTGCGCCAGACGTTACGCGGCTCGGCGGTGGGGTCGTCGCCCGGGAAGTAATGCGCCGGCACCTGAGGGTTGAGCCCACGCTTCACGTCGCGCTCGTACTCCAGGCGCAGCGTGTCGGTATCGTATTCGGGATGACCAAAGACAAAGAAGCGGCGGCTGTCGGTCGACTTGACGATGTACAGGCCCACCTCGTCGGACACGGCCACGACCTCAAGCTGCGGCTCGGCCTCCACGTCCTCGCGGCGCACATCGGTGTTGCGCGAATGCACGGCATAGAAACGGTCGTCGAAGCCGCGGACCAGCGGGCTTTGCGGCTTCACCAGATAATGCTCGAACACGCCGCTCGCCTTTGCCGGCAGGTCGTACTTCTGGATACCGTAATGATGGTAGAGCCCCGCCTGTGCGCCCCAACAAATGTGCAGCGTAGAGTGCACGTGCGTGGTGGACCAATCCATGATCTGGCAGAGCTCGGGCCAGTAGTCGACCTCCTCGAACGGCATCTGCTCCACGGGCGCGCCCGTGATGATCAGACCGTCGTAGTGGATGTCGCGGATGTCGTCGAACGTGCGGTAAAACGTCTCCAGGTGGCCGGCGCTCACGTGCGTGGCCTCGTGCGTCTTGGTGCGCAGCAGGTCCACCTCCACCTGCAGCGGCGTGTTGGAGAGCTTGCGCATGATCTGCGTCTCGGTGGCGATCTTGGTGGGCATGAGGTTGAGGATGAGCACGCGCAGCGGACGGATGTCCTGGTGCAGCGCGCGGTACTCGGTCATGACAAAGATGTTCTCGCTCTCGAGCTGCGCGGCGGCAGGGAGGGCGTCGGGAATGCGAATGGGCATGGATGCTCCTTACGAGTCAGTTGCAGCTATGGTACAACGACCGGCCCCATCCGCGCGAGCGCATCGCCCAGCGATGCCGTCAGCGGCCCAAATCACTCCAAAAGTAGAGATTAAGGCATGTCCCAAAAATCTGCGGCGCTTTAGTCTAGCAAAGTGGTGGCAGGACGCTACAATGGTTCGACGCGAAAAACTCGGCCGAAAGGATACGTATATGTACCAGACGCGTAAGATCGGTGTGGTCGGCCAGGGCCACGTAGGAGCACATGTCGCCAACAGCCTGCTTATGCAGGGCATTGCCGATGAGCTGTACCTGTGCGATATCAACGAGGCCAAGGTGACGTCCGAGGTCCAGGACCTGCGCGACTCCCTTTCGTTTGTCCCGTACAACACCAAGATCGTCAACTGCTACGACCACTACGAGGAGCTGGCCTGCTGCGACGTCATCGTCAACGCCGCCGGTAAGGTCGCGCTGGCCGCCGGCAACCGCGACGGCGAGCTGTTCTTTACCACCGACGCCGCCCGCACCTTTGCCAAGCGCATCGTCGACGCCGGCTTCGACGGCATCTTCGTGAGCATCTCCAACCCCTGCGACGTCGTGTGCACCGAGCTGTGGCACCTGACCGGCTACGATCCCAAGAAGATCATCGGCTCGGGCTGCGGTCTGGATTCCGCACGCCTGCGCACCGAGATCTCCAAGAAGGTCGGCGTGAGCCCCAAGTCCATCGACGCCTACATGATCGGCGAGCACGGCTTTAGCCAGCTGGCCGCCTTTAAGGCCGCGACCATCGCCGGCAAGAGCCTGACTGAGCTTCAGGCCGAGAACCCCGACAAGTACGCCTTCGACCACATGGAGGTCGAGGAGCTCGCGCGCAAGGGCGGCTATGTGACCTACCAGGGCAAGCAGTGCACCGAGTACGCCGTCGCCAACTCCGCCGCGCGCGTCTGCGCCGCCGTGCTGCACAACGAGCACGCCGTGCTTTCCGCCTCCACGCTCATGACCGGCCAGTATGGCGAGGAGGGCATCTTCACCTCCCTGCCGTGCGTGATCGGTGCCGAGGGCGTCGAGGAGGTCTACACACTCGACCTGTCCGAGCACGAGCTCGAGGGCTTCCACAAGAGTTGCCAGCACATCCGCGACAACATCGCCCAGCTCGACTGGTGGGATGCCGAAGCCTACGACGCAAAGTAGGGCACCGACTGCCGCAACCTTGTGAATCTAAGCGCGATCCCAAGCGGGCCGCGCCGGAAACCCCCGGCG
>UQLC01000006.1 GCA_900541795.1 uncultured Collinsella sp.
AGTGGCGGCGGGGAGGCACGGTGGCCATTATTCGGTGACCGGGATTGGTCAAAATAGTTTGACTATTAGCGGCTAAAATCGCCCGGCGCTAACAGACGCCCCTCAAGCACGGTCCCATCAGGGAAAAGGGCATATATCGACAAAGCGCAATTCAGACCCTTCCAACTTTGTATATGCAGCACCCCAAGTAAAACGCGGCGACCCCTTAGTTACCGCAGGCCGGACACAGGGTTACTCTCCAAATCTTTCCGCAGGACGGAGGAGCCCCCGCCGCACGTAGTGCGCAGCGGAGGCTCCGACATGTCCGAGGACGATTTGGAGAGTAACCCTGTGTCCGGCCGGAGGGACCCAAACACGGCCATGCTTCTTATGTGCAGCAAAGCTAATGCTGCTAAAATACTAAGCGCTCATGTAGTTTAAACGCACGACGATAAGGAGCACCAGTGGGTAACCACTTCCGTACCTCCGGTGCGGGCGATGATGCCCCCAAGACGCAGGCAGGCGTCCAGGGCAGTCGTTTCGCCACTCCGGATTCAGAGGGCCAGCCTGTTGCTCAGGCCCCCGCTCAGCCGGCAGATCAGGCACAGCCGGCATCCGATCCCTTTGCCTACAATCCAACCAGCGATGTCGCGCTTTCCGGCACGGCGGGTTTTGAGCCCGTTCAGGCCGTGACCGCTCGCGTGGAGCAGCCTCAGGCTGGTGCCGCCACGCCGCAGCCTACCATGGCCGGCATTCCCGACCCCTTGGCCCCTGCGACGCCGGCTCCTCAGCCTGCGCAGTCCGGTCTCTTTGCCGCTATTCCCGACCCCACGCAGCCTGCTGCCCCGGTGGTCGAGAGCGATCAGGCAGCCGAGGTCGCAAGCCTCGATAACGCGCTCAACAACCCCGATTTTACGTCGGTGTTTGCGCCCATCGATCCGCAGGCCAGCCGCAAGAAGATGGCCAAGCAGGCCGGTGTCGAGCCCGTCATCCTTATGGAGCATGTCACCAAGATCTATCCGGCACAGCCCAACAAGCCTGCACTCGACGACATCAACATCGAGATCTATCCGGGCGAGTTTGTCTTCCTGGTCGGTCACTCCGGCTCGGGTAAGACCACGCTGCTGTCGACGCTCAACCGCGACGTCAAGCCGACGAGCGGCCGCATCCTGGTTGCCGGTCAGGACCTCATGAAGATCAAGAACCGCAAGGTTCCGTTCCTGCGCCGCCAGATTGGCGCCGTGTTCCAGGACTTTAAGCTTCTGCCGCAAAAGACCGCCTACGAAAACGTGGCGTTTGCCCTGCAGTGCATCGGCAAGCCCAAGGGCGTCATTCGCAGCCAGGTGCCCGAGGTGCTGCGTCTGGTCGGTCTGGCCGATCAGATGGACTCGCTGCCCGACCAGCTTTCCGGTGGCGAGCAGCAGCGCGTTGCCGTCGCCCGTGCTATGGTCAACCGTCCGCCGCTGCTGATCTGCGACGAGCCCACGGGCAACCTCGACCCGGCGATCTCGCTGGGCATCATGAAGCTGCTTGAGCGTATTAACCGCACCGGCACCACCGTGATCGTCGCCACGCACGACCGCGAGATGGTCGATAGCATGCACCGTCGCGTGATCGCCCTCGAGGGCGGCCACGTCATCCGCGACCAGGAGAGGGGAGGTTACGGCAACTATGGCACCAACTAACGTGGGCTACTCCTTCAAAGAGGCAATCAGCCACTTCTTCCGTAACTGGACTACCTCGCTCGGCGCCGTCATCACGATCTTCCTTTCGCTGTTTATCATCGGCCTGTTCATTATGGGCTCCGCGGTGCTGAACTCCGTGATCGGCACCGTCGAGGATCAGGTTGTCATCAACGCCTTCATTAGTGATGACGCCGATCAGGCTGATGTTCAGGCTTTTGAGGCCGAGCTTAAGACGTGGAGCAACGTCAAGTCCGTGACCTATAAGGACAAGGACGACGCGAAGGCCGAGTATTCGAGCAAGATGTCGGGCAACGCCGACGCCACCATGAGCGCGCTCGATGGCCAGAACCCGCTGCCGGCTTCCTTCGCTATTGAGATGGACGATCCGTCCAAGGTCGAGAGCACGGCAGAGAAGCTCAAGAAGGATGCCGATTTCCAGAAGATCGTGGATGACGGCGACGTCAACGCGAGCGTGCTGTACGGCCAGGAGGCAGTGAGCCGCCTGTTCCAGGTGACCAACTACATCCGCATCGCCGCCGTGGTGCTCGTTGGCCTTCTGACCTTTATCGCTTTCATCTTCATCAACAACACGATTCGCCTATCCATCACGGCACGTCGTCGTGAGATTGCGATTATGCGTCTGGTCGGCGCCAGCAACGGCTTCATTCGCGGCCCGTTTATCACCGAGGGCGTACTACAGGCCATTTTGGGCTCGTTGCTTTCCATCGGCGTTCTGGAGCTGCTGCGCAACCTGATGATTCCGCGTCTGCAGGAGAGCATCGGCTGGATGTCGTTTGCCCTGCCGATGCAGTACTACTTGGTGACCTATGCTGCGCTGATTCTGGTCGGCGTGATTATCGGTTTCTTTGGTTCTGCCATCGCCATGCGCCGCTACCTGCGCGTGTAGGCATGCCTGGAATTCATCCCTTCCAACGGGTCGTCTCTTATGGGGCGGCCCGTTTTTTGATCCCTAGGGGACGGCAGGAAAGCGAATCATTTGGGTAGACTCTTTGGAGTTCGCAATCGATAGTTAGGAGGCGCCATGGGGCGCAATAACAAGCATAAGCGTGGAGCTCGCAATAAGCGCGGGCCGGTGCGCAGCGAACGCCGTCCGAGCCTGACCGGGCGCGTGCAGCTCCATGAGCACAGTGCCTATGTCATAACCGAGAATGGCGACTACAAGGTCATGGGCCGCGGTAAGCGCGAGATCATGGATGGCGATACCGTTGCCGTGAGCATTAAGAACAGCCCGCACGGTGAGCGGCGCGCCGTGATCGAGGGCGTGGTTGAGCGTGCAGCCATAAGCGTGGTGGGCACGTACCAGACCGCCGGTCCGCTCGGTGTGATTGAGCCGCTCGATTCGCGTCTGAAGGCCGACTTCTTCATTCTGCCCGAGGATACCTCGGCGGATCGTCTGGGCGTCCACCCGGGTGATGCTGTTGTCGCGCACATTTTGACCTACCCGACGCGCCTGGAATCGGGCACCGTGACGATTGAACGCCGCATTGGCGGAGATGACGCGCCCGATTTGGGCGTTCAATATGTGATGGCGCGTTACGGCTATACCGATAGCTATCCCGAGGCCGCGCTGGACGAGGCCGAGGGGCTTTCGCTCGATGTGTCCGCGGCGCTTAAGGACCCGCTCCGCCGCGATCTGCGCGACCGCTTTGTCATCACGATCGACCCGGTCGACGCGCGCGACTTTGACGATGCCATTTCGCTGGAGCGTACGCCCGAGGGTGGCTACAAGCTGGGTGTGCATATCGCCGACGTTTCACACTATGTGGCTTGGGACGGGCATATCGATCTTGAGGCTCGCCATCGTACGACATCGGTGTATCTGGCCGATCGCGTGCTTCCCATGCTGCCCGAACGCCTGTCCTGTGACCTGTGCTCGCTTCGCCCTGACGAGGACCGTCTTGCGTTTACCGTCGATATCGAGCTCGATGCGCAGGGTCGCGTGCGGCATTACGATCCGTATCCCAGCGTGATTCGCTCGCGTGTGCGTATGGACTATGACGGCGCCGAGGCGCTGCTGGTGCGTGCCGGCGCGGTTGAGTATTCGGTGCTGGAGGGTGCAGCCGAGGATGTTGCGGCTGCCGAGACCTCGCGCGAGGAAGCGCTTGAGCGCGGTCTTGCGTGCGAGGAGGCCGCCCGCGGCTACAACATCGACCTCGGCGATTTCCTTGTCGCCGCTAACGAACTCGCCGAACTTCGCCGTCGTATTCGTCGCGCCCGCGGCTCAGTCGATTTTGACACAGCCGAGATTCGCGCTCTATTGGATGAGGACGGAGTGCCCGTGCAGATTGTGGCGCGTGAGCGTTCGTGTGCCACGTCGCTTATCGAGGAAGCCATGCTGCTCGCCAACGAGTGCGTTGCAGAGTGGCTGGCAGACCGTGATATCGAGGCCTGCTATCGTGTGCATGAGGATCCGAGCCCCGATAGCCTGCACGGTGCTGCCGTTGCGCTGGCGCAGCTAGGCATCATCGACGATCGCCGTGCTGCCGGTATTGCCCTGGGGAGCCCCGATGAGCTGCAGGCTGCAGTTGATGCTGCCGCCGGTACGGCCAACGCACCGCTCGTCAACACGCTGCTTCTGCGCAGCATGCAGCGCGCGCTGTACAAGCCGCGCAACGAGGGCCACTTTGCGCTCGCCGCGCCGTGCTACTGTCACTTTACGAGTCCCATCCGTCGCTACCCCGATCTGGTGGTGCACCGCGTGCTCAAACTGCAGTTGGCCTATGAGCAGCTCGGCGGCAAGGACGCCTTGGTCCGTACTTCGCGGCTGATCGGTAAGGGGCGCGAGTCGCTGCCGCGCATTCTGCCGCAGATCTGCCGCGCATGTAGCGATGCCGAGCGCGCGGCAGATGCCGCCAGCCATGCGACGCAAAAGATCAAGATTGCCCAGTACTATGAGGACCGTCTGGGTGAGCGCTATGCCGGAACCGTCTCGTGGGTTAGCAGCATGGGCCTCTTTGTGCGCTTGGACCTAACACAGGTCGAGGGCCTGGTTTCAATTAAGAGCCTGGGCAACGAGTGGTTCGAGTTCGACGAGGACGCGCTAACGCTCACAGGTGCCGACACGGGCACCCGTTACGAGCTGGGGCAGCGCGTGATTATCGAGGTCTCGCGCGTCAATACCACGCGTGGGCACTTGGACTTTAAGCTTATCCATTAGCTAAATCCCGACTCGTGGCGAGAGAGCGGAGGGCGGCCTTTCGGGGCCGCCCTCCGCATTTGAATAGTGGCTACCTTGCCGTCTGCTCGGCCGCCCGCTTACCTGCTATTTGAGAGGTAAAACCTACCAAAATAAACCTGTCCCTTTTGGCAGGTTTACAAGAAAGCGGGGATGAGATGGCGACGGTGTACGGGTATGCGCGGGTGAGTTCGCGCGATCAGAATCTGAATCGGCAGCTGGATGCGCTGGGCGCCTATGGCGTGGGCTCGGCGAATATTTATGCCGACCATGCGAGCGGCAAGGACTTCGATCGACCGCATTATCGCGAGCTGTTGCACGTCCTGGGAGACGGGGACGTGCTGGTGGTGCTTTCTATCGACCGACTTGGTCGTAATTACTCCGAGATTCTTGAGGAATGGCGACGCATTACCAAGGAGCTCGGGGTTGCCATTGTGGTGTTGGACATGCCATTGCTTGACACGCGCGCTAGGGCCAGCGGCGCGCCGGATGTGACCAACACCCTGATTGCTGATATTGTGCTGCAGCTGCTGAGCTACGTGGCGCAGGTGGAGCGCGAGAATATCCATCGGCGCCAGGCGGAGGGGATTGCAGCGGCGCGGGCGCGAGGGGTCCGTTTCGGTCGACCTCGCAAGCCATGCCCTCCTCAGTTTGAGCTGGTGCGCGATAGCTATGAGGCGGGCGATATTACCCGCAGCCAGGCAGCAAAGTGCCTGGGCGTGTGCGTGGGGACGTTCGATCGCTGGATGCGCGAGGCGGGGTAGGGTTTTGCGTCGCTTTGTCGCTTCCTGTTGCGATTCAAATTTTGATACGGTGACGATGCCATTTGGGGCTACACTCGCTGATATTCAAAAAAGGAGGTTGACCCTTGGCGCGCGTAAAACAAATAATCGGATGGACCGCGATCGTTCTGTTCGCTGCAACGCTGGCGGGCATCTGGGTGCTGACGGAGCAAAATGCGGTGGAGACGTCGTTGCTGAGCGAGTCCACCGCGCGTGTGGTGGAGGGTCAGGCTACGGGCGTTCAGGCTGTCGATGCCACGGGTGAAGCTCAGGCGGAGAACGGAATGACCGGGGGCACCGATTCGGCTGCCTCGAATGTCCGGTCTGGCCGACTTGCTTCCATTCGCATGTGGGTGGGCACGAACGTCCGTCGCGTTGCCCATACCGTAGAGTTTTTCTTCGTCGGATTGTTCGCCTCGGTGGTCGTGGCTTGCTTTTCCAGGCGTCCGTGGAGCGTATGCTCCCGTTGCGTGCCCGTATTGCTCTTTTGCGCCGCCTGCTCCGTTGGCGATCAGGTACATAAGATCTTTGTTCCCGGCAGGCATTTCGACGTTATCGATTTAGGATTCGATGCTGCGGGCTATGTCACCGCCATGCTGTTGGTATTGCTGGCAGCGGCGTTGGTGCGCCATGCGACTCGGCCGATCGGCGCCCATGCGAGGCGCTAGCCTTAAGACGAGACATCGCGACTGCCTATGCTTCGACATTGACTACAATAACGGCTGCAATCGCGAGTGGTCGTCGATGTGCAGTTTTCCAGACACCTGTTTTCTCTAAGAAAGGAAATCCCATGGCGGTATTGTTTGTTGAATATCCCAAGTGCTCGACCTGTAAGAAGGCCAAGGCATGGCTGGACGAACATGGGGTAGAGTATATCGATCGCGATATCGTTTTGGACAATCCCACGGCTGATGAGCTTGCGACCTGGATTGCTCGTTCGGGGCTGCCGGTGCGGCGCTTCTTTAATTCGTCGGGCATGAAATATCGAGAGCTGGGCCTGAAGGCGCGTCTGGATGCGGGCATGACGGATCAGGAGTGCTACGAGCTGCTGGCGACCGACGGCATGCTGGTCAAGCGTCCGCTGCTGGTGGGCGACGACTTTGCGATTCCTGGGTTTAAGGAAGCGGCCTGGACCGAGGTGCTGCTGTAGTGGCTGCGGAAAGTGCGTCCCGTTTTGAGCTCGGATTCCGGGACGCAGTTTCCGGTTGAAGGGGCTAGCGGAAACCGTATCCCAGTTTGAGCGCGAAATCTGGGATACGGTTTCCGTTTGGGGCCTCTAGGGGAAAGCGCGTCCCGTTCTGGACGTAAATTCCGGGATGAGCTTTCCGGTTGGCGGGCATGCGCACTATCCCGGCTGGCGGGCATATGCGCTAATCCTCAAGCTGTGCCCATTCGTGCGGATCGTAGACCTTTACGTGCTTGTTGGGCTTGCCGCTCCAGTACTCCTCGTCCATAAAGGGCAGATATGCCTGAACGCCAGGGCAGATAAAGGGAATCCGCTGCTGTTGCAGTCGATCGCGCTGACGCTGCTCCAGGTGTGCCTCGGATATGACGGTCGGCATACCGGACAGCTCGACGAGGCTTGCCTGGATTCGCTTAAGGTCGGGGAGTCCCGCGTGCCATGACACCCGCATGATCAAAAAGGATGCACGGCGGTATTTTGCCTGCATCACCGTGATGGCGGGGCGCAGTGTGGGATGGATTTTGTCCCGTTCGGGCCAAAGGTCGGCAGTGATCTCAAGGCCCAGGGTCTCCCATAGGTAATCAAGCTCTTCGTCCATGGCGCCTCGATATCTACGTGATCATTGATACTTCGATTGTGTTGCCTGGTGCTATCGTTTTCACGGTAGAATCTGCCAACGGTTGACGGCTACCGCTCGCGGCGTTTTGCCCTTCGTGTACAGCGGTCGGCTTCACAGGTCCTTCACGGGTTGGACTAAATTAGGCCAATTTGACTGAATTTCAAAAAAGTCAAAATTGGGGCTTGCGTCACGGCGAGACTTCCCGTATATTTCTTTCTTGCGCAAAGGCACAGCCGAGCGCAGCGATGCAGTCATTGGGATGTCGTCTAATGGCAGGACAGCGGATTCTGGTTCCGTCAATGGGGGTTCGACTCCCTCCATCCCAGCCATTGCATTTGCTACATATGGCCCGTTCGTCTAGCGGTTTAGGACGCCGCCCTCTCAAGGCGGAGATCACCAGTTCGAATCTGGTACGGGCTACCAAAATTGAACGCCCGGGCCTCGTAAGAGACCCGGGTTTTGTGTATTGACCGTATGTACGGCGCCTGCCGTGTTTCGCTCAGATCGAGGAGTAGCCATGGATCTGCCCATCAGCTTGCAAGACATCACGTATGCCGAGAACTATCTGGCGCAGGGCGACCTGGCTACGGCGACGCCGCTGCTGGAGCGTCTGGTAGAGCTCGCCGAGGAGTATATCGACGCTGAGTGCAAGACGGAGGAGAGGCGCCAATACTTTAGCTTCGATAGCAAGTTTGAGCGCTTGGCCTATCGCCGCGTGGAGAAGGATCCGCGCGAGCTCGTGCAGGTCGAGGTGCCGTTTGACCGCCTGTACTCTGACATGGCGTTTGCCTACATTCGCCAGCAGGATTATGTGAGCGCTCGTAATGCCCTGATGCAGGCTGTGCGTTGGGACCCCATGAACTGCAACTATCGCTTGGATTTGGCCGAGCTGTTCCGCGCACTCGAGGACAAGCAGGAATGGGCATCGCTCTCGTTCTCGGTGCTGGAGCGTGCAAGTGATGGCAAGTGCGCCGCCCGCGCTTACGCCAATCTAGGTCAGTACTTCTTGGAGCCCGAGACCGAGAACGTTTCGGCTGCCGTGGGCTGCGCGCGTCTGGCGCTGCGCCTGGCGCCCAACGATGCGCATACGACGCGCCTGCTCAACAAGATCCATACCACCTATCCGGATGCCGCCGATGAGAGCGACGAGCACGTGATGGGTGAACTGGCCCTGCAAGGCGTTCCGACCTCGCCTTCGGCCGAGATTGCCATCTGCCTGATTATGTGCGCGACCGATGCCGCAAGCGACGGCGACAAACAGGAGGCGACGCGCCTGACGGTGCGTGCTCGCGACTTGGTGGGCGAGGAGGCCTGCGCGGCGATTATTAAACTGGTGCGCGAGAGCGATGCCGAGCTCAATGCCGAGCGCAAGGCAAAGCGCGAGACTGCGGGCTCAAACGCCGATGGAGCCAAGGGGGCCGGCGATGCCCAGTAAGCGCGAGCGCAAACTCATTTCCAAGAATCGCTCGGCACATCACGAGTACTTTATCGATGAGACGTTTGAGTGCGGTATTGAGCTGAGCGGCACCGAGGTCAAGTCGATTCGCGAGCGCGCCTGCCAGATCACCGATACCTTCGCGCTGATCCGCGGCGGGGAGTGCTGGCTCGTCGGCCTGCATATCCACCCTTATAGCCATGGTGGCGTGTGGAATCGCGATCCCGACCGTCGGCGTCGTCTGCTGCTGCGCCGCAAGGAGATTGACTTTCTTGACGGCAAACTTCGCAACCGTGGTTATGCGCTGGTTCCGTTGGAGCTCTACTTTAATACCGACGGCCGCGTAAAGCTGCTGCTGGGTCTAGGTCGCGGCAAGAAGCTCTACGACAAGCGCGAGGACATGGCCAAGCGTGATGTCCAACGCGAGATCGACCGCGCCCTTAAGGAACGCAACCGCTAGGCACTCTGTATAAGTTGCGGTGGAATACGGACTGTTTTGCCTGTTTGAGGGACTATTCAGTCCCTATTTCACCGCAACTGTGGGTGTCTCATCTTTCTTACTGTTCTGACACATATGTCTCAAAGGCGGCGTCCGTTATGGGTGCCGCCTTTTTTTTGTGGGTACATACATCCATGAGGTTCAATTCTGGGTTAGGGGAGTGATCGTTATGGACAAAACTGCGTTCTTTACGATGCCGAGCGGCCTGTATGTGGTGAGTGCCGCGGCCGACGGGCTGCGTGCCGGCTGCGTTATCAACACAGCGGTGCAGGTGACATCCGCCCCGGCGCGCATCTCGGTTGCCGTGAACAAGGAAAATGTCACGTCCGGCGTAATCGCATCGGCTAAGGCTTTTGCGCTGACCGTGATTGACCAGACCGCCGACATGCTCTATATCGGCAACTTTGGCTTCCGCACCAGCAGTGGCTACGACAAGTTTGCCAAGTACGAGACCCACGAGACCGCGCTGGGCATGCCCTATGTGCCCGAGCACGCGGCGGCGCTGTTTAGCTGCCGTCTGATTGATGCCGTGGATGTGGGCACGCACCTGCTCTTTATCGGTGAGGTCGAAGATGCCGAGCGTCTGAGCGGCGAGGCCCCGCTGACCTATGACTACTACCACAAGGTGTTAAAGGGCAAGACGCCGCCCAAGGCTTCGTCGTATCAAGGCTAGAAATGTTCTAAAAATACTTGCATTATATTATTGAGAATATATACTAATAAGCAAGTACACCAGCAGTCACGTTCGAGAGGAAAACATCATGGCTGAGGAGAAGAAGACGTATAAGTTCGTGTGCACCGTTTGCGGTTACGAGGTTGAGGTCGACACGCCCGAGCTGCCCGAGGACTACGTGTGCCCGGTGTGCGGCGTCGGTCCCGATCAGTTTGAGCTCGTCGAGGAGTAACTCGCAGGCACACGGCGAAAGCCGAACATAGCTCTGTCCAAGGGTCCCGGTCGAATTCTCGGCCGGGACCCTTTTGATTTATCTGACGGTTTAAAACGGTCTCACGTGTTACAGATTAAGACGTTATATCTGGACAGTCACGCCATCCCAATTACATCCCCGTTAGCAGCACGATGTCGAGAATCGTCACGATGACGCCGATCCCTACGAGCAGCGCGTTGAGCGGGCGCGAGTTGGCGTATTTGCCCATAACGCGGGCTGAGCTGGTGAGCCGTATGAGCACAAAGACCGTAATCGGCAGCTGAAGCGACAGCAGTGCCTGACTCCAGATGAGACCTTCAAAAGGATTTGGGATGACCAGACACGCCGCCACTGCGCCGGCGAAACAGGCCGCTACCCCGATCGAGGAATGTCGGTCGTGGATGTCGTATTCCTCGTCGAACATGCCCGCGGTGATGGTTCCCGCCGCCATGCCCGCTGTCACGCTGCTCGATAGTCCCGCGAACAGCAGCGCTACCGCAAAGATGGTCGAGCTCGCCGGGCCCAAGATGGGGGAGAGTGTGTCCGCTGCGACGGCGAGGTCGTCTACGACCATGCCGTGCGCAAAGAAGGTCGTTGCGGCCAGGATGACCATGGCCGAGTTGATTGCCCAGCCCACGCCCATCGAAAAGAGTGTGTCGAAGAGCTCATAGCGCAGACGTTCTTCGATAACCTGCTCGCCTTGGCCTTCGAAGTGCATGGATTGGATGACCTCGGAGTGCAGGAAGAGGTTGTGGGGCATAACGACCGCACCCAGGACGCTCACGATAATCGCGGCAGAGCCAGTGGGCATACTGGGCGTGATCCAGCTTGCGGCGGCTTGCGGCCAGTCGACCTTGACTAGTGCAAGCTCGGCCAAAAACGAGAGTCCTACCACGCCGACGAAGGCGATGATCCAGCGTTCGGCGCGCTTGTAGGAGTTCGTCATGAGCATCGCCATCGATACTGCCGCCACGATGACGCAGCCCGCACGCACGGGCAGCCCAAAGAGCATCTGGAGCGCGATCGCACCGCCCAGGACCTCTGCCATGGCGGTGGCGATTGTAGCGAGATAGGCGCTGCCGAGCACCGCGCGTCCCACGATGCGGGGGAGAAAGCGGGTCGTGGCCTCGGCGAGACAGGCGCCCGTGGCGATACCCAGGTGCGCCGCGTTGTGCTGCAGCACGATGAGCATGATCGTGGACAGCGTGACGATCCACAGCAGCGCGTAGCCAAACTGCGAGCCGGCGGCCATATTGGAGGCCCAGTTGCCCGGGTCGATAAAGCCGACGGTCACGAGCAGCCCGGGGCCGATATGCCGTGCGATGTCGAGTCCTCCGTGGCCACCGGTGTGCGGGGAGCCAAAGTGATGTTTGAGATGGTTGATCATGGTGCGCTCCTGCGTGCCGTTTGTTTGACGCCGCAAAGGATACCCGTTTTAGGCTTAAAGGTTAACCGAGACTAACAAAATTGTTGTATTTGAATAGGATGGGGAAAGGAGTTGCCGAAATGTCTTGATCTGTAACAACTAGGGATGGAAATTGGGTCTTACTGTTACAGATTGAGATGTTTGAAGCGGTGAGCTTACAGGTCGAACTTGGGGCCCTTGTTGCCGTCCTTGAGGTCGGCGGCACCCACTCGCAGGGCGTGCGTTACGCGATTGTTTCGAAACGGGCGGGAAACACAACGGGCCGGTGATGCTCCTAGTATGCCTATTCAACTGACTGTCTAAATATCTAGGGGAGGATCGCGATGCAGGCAGATTCCGCTCAGCAGCAGGGCCTTTATCGCCCCGAATTCGATCACGATGCATGTGGCATCGGCGCGCTTGCCGACATCAACGGCGAGCGCCATCACCAGATTCTGGACGACGCGCTGTCCATTCTGGTCAACTTGGAGCACCGCGGCGGTACGGGACTCGAGAAGAACACCGGCGACGGTGCCGGCATCCTGTTTCAGGTTCCGCATCACTTTTTCCGCAAAGAGGCTCAAAAGTGCGGCCAGATTCTGCCGGCAGAGGGCGACTATGGCGTGGCCATGCTGTTCTTCCCGCAGGACGACAAGGGCGTAGAGGATGCCCGCCGCGTGTTTGAGGAGGGTTGCGCCGAGGCCGGCGTGCCGCTGCTCTTTTGGCGCGAGGTGCCGGTCGACCCGCACGACCTGGGCGAGACGGCCCGTGCCTGCATGCCCACTATCCTGCAGGCCTTCCTGGGCCGTCCGGACGACACGCCCGCCGGCGATGCCTTCGAGCGTCGCCTGTACGTGTGCCGCCGCACCATCGAAAAGAAGGCCGACACCGAGTTTGCCCTGCGCGACAAGATCTTCTATGTGTGCTCCATGAGTTCGCGCACCATCGTGTACAAGGGTATGCTGGTCGCCACGCAGATGCGCCGCTTCTTCATCGACCTCAACGACGCCGCCGTCAAAACGGCCGTGGCGCTCGTCCACTCGCGCTACTCCACCAACACCACACCCAGCTGGGAGCGCGCACATCCCAACCGCTTTATCATCCACAACGGCGAGATCAATACCCTCAAGGGCAACGTCAACTGGATTCGTGCCCGCGAGCCCAACCTGTACAGCCCCGTGCTGCAGCACGATCTTGAGCGCGTGATGCCCATCATCAACCGCGAGGGTTCCGACTCCGCGATTCTGGATAACGTGCTCGAATTTTTGGTCATGAACGGTCGCCCGCTCACGCGTGCCGCGTCCATGCTGCTGCCCGAGCCGTGGGACCACAACGACAGCCTGAGTGAGGAGCGCCGCGCCTACGACGCTTACCAGTCCATGCTCATGGAGCCGTGGGATGGCCCGGCGGCCATCGCCTTTACCGACGGTCGCACGCTGGGTGCCGCCCTCGACCGTAACGGCCTGCGTCCCGCCCGCTACTATGTGACGCGCGACGGTCGCTTTATGCTGGCGAGCGAGGTGGGCACCATCGAGGTGAGCCCCGAGAACATCCTGACGAGCGGCTGCCTGGGACCGGGCCAGATGCTCGAGGTCGACTTTGCCCGCGGGCGCGTCATCTACAACGATGAGCTGCGTGCCCGTTACGCCAAGGAAAAGCCCTACCGTGATTGGATTGCCGAGGAGACGCTAACCGTTGACACGCTCGATGAGCCCGTTGCGGCAACGCCCGCCGAGGACGCCGAGGTGCCCGCCGCCGTGCGTATGGCCAAGCTCGGCTACCACTGGGATGACGTCGACGAGGTCGTGCGTCCCATGGCCCAGCAGGGCAAGGCCCCGCTCGCCTCGATGGGTATCGATGCGCCGCTGGCCTGCCTGTCCAAGAAGACGCGCTCGTTCTTTGACTACTTCTATCAGCTGTTCGCCCAGGTCACGAACCCGCCCATCGACGCCCTTCGCGAGCACATGGTCACCTCGACCACGCTCTACCTGGGCAACCACGGCAACCTGCTCGAGGACTCCCGTACGGCCTGCCAGCTGGTTCGCTTGGAGCGCCCGTTGCTCAACGAGGAGGAGTTCGAGCGTATCTGCGCCATCGACCGTGTTGGCTTTAAGACCCGCCGGTTTCGTGCCGTGTACCGCCGCGACGCGGGTGAGGGCGCGCTGCAGGCTGCGCTCAAGCAGCTTGCCGAAGACGTCGAGGCCGCGGTTCGCGACGGCGCGAACATTGTGGTGCTGAGCGATCGCGCCGGAGCGGGCGAGGTGCCCGTACCGTCGCTGCTTGCCGTGGGCTGCGTGCACAACCACCTGATCCGCGCCGGCGTGCGTACCTTTGCCGATATCGTGGTGGAGTGCGGCGACGCCGTGTCTCCGCACGACTTTGCGGCACTGGTGGGCTACTCCGCGAGCGGCATCTATCCGTACAGCGCACATGCGTGCGTCCGCGATCTGGCGGCACACGGCGACCTGGACGTGACGGCCGAGCAGGGCATCGCCAACTACAACAAGGCTGCGACCGCCGGCATCGTCTCAATCATGTCCAAGATGGGCATCTCCACGGTGCAGAGCTACCATTCGGCGCAGATCTTCGAGGCCGTGGGCTTTACGCCGGAGTTCGTCAACGCGTACTTTGCCGGCACGGTGAGCCGTGTGGGCGGTATGGGTGTCGAGGACGTTGAGCGCGAGCAAAACGAGCGCTACGACGCCGCGCTCGCCATCCTTAAGAGCCCGGCTCCCGATCAGCTGCCCACGCTGGGTCTGACCAAGTGGCGCCCGATCGGCGGCGAGGATCACCTGATCGACCCTCAGACTGTCTACTTGCTGCAGACCGCCTGCCGTGAGGACAGCTACGACACCTTTAAGGAGTACAGCGCCCGTCTGCACCGTACCGGCCGTGCCGTGCGCCTGCGCGACTTGCTCGACTTTGATGCCAGCGGCCGCACGCCGGTTTCGCTCGACGAGGTCGAGCCCGCGCTCAACATCGTCCGCCGCTTTAACACCGGCGCCATGTCGTACGGCTCCATCAGCAAAGAGGCGCACGAGTGCATGGCTATCGCTATGAACCGCCTGCACGGACGCTCCAACTCGGGCGAGGGCGGCGAGGACCCGCGTCGCGAGACCCCGCTGGCTAACGGTGATTCCAAGAACTCCGCGATCAAGCAGGTGGCAAGTGCGCGCTTTGGCGTGACGAGCCGCTACCTGTGCAGCGCCTTCGAGATTCAGATCAAGATGGCCCAGGGCGCCAAGCCCGGCGAGGGTGGCCACCTGCCCGGCAAGAAGGTCTACCCCTGGATTGCCGAGGTCCGTCAGTCCACGCCCGGCATCGGCCTGATCTCGCCTCCACCGCATCACGACATCTACTCCATCGAAGACCTGGCCGAGCTCATCTTTGACCTTAAGAACGCCAATCCTGGCGCGCGCGTGTCGGTCAAGCTGGTCAGCGAGGCCGGCGTCGGCACCATCGCCACCGGTGTGGCCAAGGGCGCTGCCGACAAGATCTTGATCAGCGGTCACAATGGCGGCTCGGGTGCCGCTGCTCGCGATTCGATCTGGCACGCCGGTCTGCCGCTGGAGCTTGGCCTTGCCGAGGCTCAACAGACGCTGCTGCAAAACGGCCTGCGCTCGCGCGTGGTGCTCGAGGCCGACGGCAAGCTCATGGACGGTACCGATGTCGCCGTTGCCTGCCTGCTGGGCGCCGAGGAGTTTGGCTTTGCGACCATGCCGCTCATCTCCATGGGCTGCCTCATGCAGCGCGACTGCCAGCAGGATACCTGCCCCGCCGGCATCGCCACGCAAAACTGCCGCTTGCGTCGCGGCTTCCGCGGCAAGCCCGAGCACGTCGAGCACTTTATGCTCTTTGTTGCCGAGCAACTGCGCGAGGTCATGGCGAGCCTGGGCTTCCGCACCGTCGACGAGATGGTCGGCCATCCCGAGTGCTTGCGCCAGATCGAGGTCCCGGGCAACCGCAAGGCTAACCTGCTCGATCTGACGCCCGTGCTGGCAAGCGCGACCTGCGAGTTCGGTGCCCACATCCCGGGTGCCGACGGCCGTCACTTCCTGCCCCAGATGGCCGCGGACAGCGAGCTCGACAAGACGCTCGATTCCACGCTGTTTGTGCCCTACACGGCCGACGCCCGCGCGCACCTGCGCCCGATTCGCTTCCGCGCCGATATCGCCAACGTCAACCGTTGCGTGGGCACCATCCTGGGCAACGCGGTGACCAAGGCGCATCCCGAGGGCTTGCCCGCCGGCTCCATCACCATCGATTGCGATGGTTCGGCCGGTCAGAGCTTTGGCGCCTTCCTGCCGCGTGGCATTACGCTCAACGTGTGCGGCGACGCCAACGATTACTTTGGCAAGGGCCTTTCGGGTGGCGAGGTGTCGGTGCGCCCCAACCCGCATGCGACCTACAAGTTCGACGAAAACATCATCGTGGGCAACGTTGCGTTCTTTGGCGCTACGAGCGGCCGCGGCTTCATTAACGGTCTGGCGGGCCAGCGCTTTGGCGTGCGCAACTCCGGTGCCACCGTGGTGGTCGAGGGCTGCGGCAACCATGGCTGCGAGTACATGACGGGCGGCCTGGCGCTTATCCTGGGCGAGGTCGGGCAGAACTTCGCTGCCGGCATGACAGGTGGCGTGGCCTATGTCTTTGACCAGTACGGCACGCTCGATGCCCGCGTGAACCATGAGAGCGTTGAGCTCAAGGCCCCGACTGCCGGCGAGCTGGCGCAGATTCGCGAGCTCATCCAGGAGCACGTGGACGCGACGCAGAGTCCGCGCGGCATTAAGCTGCTCTACAGCTTTGAGACGATGAGCAAGCACTTTGTGAAGGTCATTCCGACCGAGTACGAGCGCGTGTTGGCGATTGTCGCCGCCGCCGAGGCCATCGGTAAGACGCATGCGCAGGCCGAGGAGCTGGCGTTTGACATTGTGACCGGTCGCGCCGACGCTGCCGATGTCGCTCGCTTTGATGTGGCGGGTGGTGTCGCTGGCGCTGTGCCCGCCGCCAGCTCTGTTGCTTCGACCAAGAAGGAGGCGTAAGTGCCATGGGTAAGCCCGGTGCTTTTCTTGATATCGATCGCGTGACCCACGAGCTTCGCCCCGTGGAGGAGCGCAGCCGCGATTTCGATCCGCTGTACGTTGAGCTCGACGACGGCGCACGTCGTGCCCAGGCGAGCCGCTGCATGATGTGCGGTGTGGCGTTTTGTCAGATGGGCGCGAGCTTTGGCAAGGCACGCCCGAGCGGCTGCCCACTGCACAACCTGATTCCCGAGTGGAATGAGCTGGTGTACCGCGGCCGTTGGGACGAGGCTGCCGAGCGCCTGTCACTCACCTCGCCCATGCCCGAGTTCACGAGCCGCGTGTGCCCGGCGCTGTGCGAGGCCGCGTGCAACCTGGGTTCGGTCGATGGCCAGCCCACGACGATCCATGACAACGAGCGCGCGATCAGCGACCATGAGTGGGCAAACGGCGGTCCGCATCGCTTTGAGCCGGCGGGGGAGGGCGCACCCACGGTTGCCGTGGTGGGCTCCGGTCCTGCTGGTCTGGTGGCAGCATGGGAGCTTGCGCGTCGCGGTGCCCGCGTGACGGTGTTTGAGCGTGATGACCGCCCGGGCGGCCTGCTCATGTACGGCATTCCCAACATGAAGCTCGAAAAGTCTGTGGTCGAGCGTCGCGTGGCACTTATGCGCGAGCTGGACATTGTGTTTGAGCTGGGGGCTGACGTTACGAACCCTGCAGTGGCGGCCAAGCTCAATGGCTTCGACGCTGTTGTGGTGGCTGCCGGCGCTCGTGCGCCCCGCGGTCTTTCGGCTACGAATGTGGATGCGCCCGGCGTAGTGTACGCCGTGGACTACCTGACGGCTTCGACCGTGTCGGTTCTCGACGGCGGCGAGCCCGCGGTGAACGCACGCGGCCTGGACGTCGTGGTCATTGGCGGTGGCGATACCGGCAACGACTGCGTGGGTACCGCGGTGCGTCAGGGCGCGCGCAGCGTGCGCCAGTTTGAGTTCTTGCCGGCTGCGCCCGATAAGCGCGCGGCAAGCAACCCCTGGCCGCAGTGGCCCAACGTTAAGAAGACCGATTACGGCCAGCAGGAGGCTATCGCTGCGATGGGTGGCGAGATGCGTGCCTGGGGCGTGGATACACTCGAGGTGCTGCTGGACAAGAAGGGTGCGGCTGCGGGTCTGCGCGTGGTCGATCTGGACTGGTCGGCGGGAAAGCCCGAGCGCATCGCGGGCTCCGAGCACGAGGTGCCGGCGCAGCTGGTGCTCATCGCCTGCGGCTTTACGGGTCCCGAGCATGGCGTGTTCGATGCGGTGAGCGTGCCTGTTGCCACCGCCGGTCGTCCGCTGCCGGTGATGGCTGCTGAGGGTTCGCATCTCGCGGCTCGCACGGAGGGTGTCGCCGCGGATGCCGCGCCGGTGTATGTGGCGGGTGATGCCCGCAACGGCAGCTCGCTCGTGGTGAGTGCCATGGCCGATGCCCTGGCCTGCGCAGCCGAAGTCGCCGATGCGCTGGAGCTGTAAAGAAGTCATTTAAGAACGTCCCCAACGACTAGTCATTGGTCATTGGGGACGTTCTTTTTTGCCTAGTCGTCGGGGACACTCTTTGCGGGGTGTCTGTTCATTTGTCGACGTGTGGGTGCTCATTCGTCGGCGTTTGCGGTTGTGGCGTTCTGCTGTTTCTGTGGTGCCAGCGGGCGCTTGGCTCAAAATGGTGGGCTAGCTGTCTATATCTACCTGCGGTTTCTTTGCGGTGCACATATTCGGTCAAGTGTTCCGCCAAGTGTTTGGTCAGCATCTGGTTTGCAGCCGGAGGCCCATTTTGCCCGTGCTGGCCACGGTCGTCCGCCCTCCTCGTAAGCTCAAATTGAGGTCCATCAGTTTGAGGAGGATGCCATGACTGATCATGTTTTTGACCGAGCGCAGCTGGTCGAAGCTGTCGGCAACGATATTGCCGATATGGCCCATTTTTGGATGCTGCGGAAGTTTCAATTCCTAGAGCCGGCGCGCGAGCAGTTCGAGATCATTGTCGACCCGTGGCTCAGCTATTACGCCGAGCCCTCGCAAAAAGAAATCATGGCCTATAACATGGCGTTTACCGATTGGCTATTGTTTGAGCGCCCTTATCGCCATGGCGCGACGCTGCTCGAACTGTATGTTGACGAGCCACCAGCGTCAATTTCGCCCGCTTCGCTCGAGCGACTTAAGCAGGTGCGCGATACGCAGTACTTTTCGCGCTTTGGCATTTTGGGCAAGGATCCTGCGACTGGTATGGTTGCGCTGAAGGATACGCGCGCCGACCGCCGTTTTGATGTCTACGACCCGCATATCGTGCAAAAGGAGCATTGGAGCGACGGCGCGATTGCGGTGCGCCTCGCCTGCGTCGACGATGTCTGGCTGACGGCGGGGCAGCTCTACCTCTACGACATAGCGCGCCTGAGCGATACGGCGATCGACGGGCCCGGCGCCGTCCATCCGGAAGACCTAGAAGATGGCTTCGACACCTCGCGTATCAGCTTCTTTTTGCGCCTGGTCCGCGACATCATGGGCGCCCAGGGGCGCTACGTAAAGTCCCTCAACATCTACGAGCAGGAGTGGGAGTAGGGGATGTGACTGGTGTCGCCCTACAGCCCTGACTTTGTCTCAATCTGTAACGTTTAGGGATAAAAACCGGTCTACCTGTTACAGATCGAGACGAACGCTTGGGCGCCGCTGGTTTGTCTAAATCTGTAACGTTTGGGGGCTGGAGAACGTCTAACTGTTACAGATTGAGACGGAAGGTTGGCGGCTGCCGAAAGATCTTGTTCTGTAACAACTAGAGGCTCAAAGACTGTCTTCCTGTTACAGATCAAGACATTTGCCAGCGGAGGCACGGTGACGATGGTCCATTTGTCTGACGTGGTGGTGATGAAAGTGTCTAATACCGTTCTCAAACACAAACATACGACTCGCAACACGTTGGCGCGGAATAGGATGCTCGCGCGGCTCACGGAGACGGCCAAGCAAGGTGCGCTGCTCGCAACGCATGACAATACCGAGCTCATGTGGCTGCGACGCCATGTTGGAACCGACGATATCGCGGAGCCCGAGCCGTACCTGTTCTGTTTTCAGCATGATTGGGATGCATTGACGCCGGCGGAGCGAGCGCTGAGGACTATCAAAGGGCTTGCGGAATTTCATCCCGATTGGGCGTTTTGGGGCTATGACGCGGCGCTTTTGTGGGGTCTGGAGGTGCCGAATGATCTGCTCGGGCCGCGCTTTCTTGTTAAGACGGGTTGTTCGGTGACGTTGAGCGGCGGGTGCAGGTTGTTGCGTCCGCAGATGGCGGGCGCGCTCGAGCGTGTTGATGGCGTGCGGGTGACGTCGTTTTGGCGCACGGTGGAGGATTGCTTACTGCGTGCGCCGTTCTCCTACGGGTTGGCGATTGCCGATTCTGCACTGCGGGCGAAAGGCGTATCACGTTGGGATTTGTGCGAGCGCCTCCGCGCCGATTGCGAGGGCAGGCGAGGGTATCGCAGGGCACAGGTGATTGCGTCGTATGCGGACGGGCTGTCCGAAAACGGCGGCAAGTCTCGGTTCCGAGCGTTCTTTATTGCGTACGGCTTTCCAGTTCCGGAGCTGCAGGTGGAGTTTCGCGACCCGCTCGATTCGAGCCAGGTGTTTCGCGTCGACTATTTTTGGCGGCTCGAGAACGGGACGTGTGTCATCGGCGAGCTCGACGGGAAGGGAAAGTATACCCTGCAGGATGGTGGGGATCGGGGGTCGGTCGACCCATTCGTGGCAGAACGTCAACGGGAGTCCCATCTGACAATGCTCGGGCACAAGGTGCTTCGGTTTACGTTTGATGAGCTCAAGAATCCGGGGAAGCTGGTTGAGAAGATGAGGTTGGCGGGTATTCCGCGACGGCCCGATTTGGCTGAGGAGTGGAGACGTCAGTGGTATGGGCGCTGAGAGGTTTTGTCTCGATCTGTAACATCAGGGGGCCCAATAACCCAGTACCTGTTACAGATTGAGACATTTCCCTGGTTTCGCTGGGGTGGGACTGCAACGTATTCCGTCCCCCACATCCTCTCGTCCCTCCGTTAACCGATATGTTCGACTTTAGGTCGCTGCATTAGGTGATAATGGACAAATGTTCAAGTTAATCGTGAGGGAGGAGCTCGATATGGCGTCTGCCGATCGTTCCACGTTGTTTATCAATGCGACCATCCTAGATGGTTCGGAACATATGGAGCCGCAGCCCGACATGGCCGTGGCCGTTGAGCGCGGTGTCATCACGTGGATGGGGCCGAGTGCTGTGGCGCAGGCGCCTGCAGGTGCCGAGGTCATCGACCTGGCAGGTGCGTATCTCATGCCAGGCCTCATCAATATGCATGTGCATCTGTGCGGTTCGGGCAAGCCGGTTTCGGCGGGCGATGCAGGCGCGCTGATGAAGAAGCTCGATAATCCCGTGGGGCGCGCCATCGTGCGCCATATTCTTAAGGGCAGCGCCCAACAACAACTGGCAAGCGGCGTGACCACGGTGCGCGGCGCGGGCGACCCACTGTTTGCCGACATCGCCGTTCGTAATGCCATCGACGCCGGCAAGTATCAAGGTCCTCGCCTGGTGGCGCCGGGAACGGGCGTCACGGTGCCGGGCGGCCATGGTGCGGGCTTGTTCGCCCAGGTGGCAAACAGTCCCGCCGAGGCAGCCGAACAGGTGCGCGACCTGTATGCGCGCGGTGCCGACGTCATTAAGCTGTTCGTAACGGGCGGTGTGTTCGATGCGACCGAGGTGGGCGAGCCGGGCGTGCTGCGTATGCCGGTGGAGGTTGCCGCGGCGGCGTGCAAGGCGGCGCACGATATGGGCCTTCCGGTCATGGCCCATGTCGAGAGCACCGAAGGTGTGAAGGCCGCGCTTCAGGCCGGCGTCGACACAACCGAGCACGGCGCTCCGATGACCCCCGAGATCCTGGAGCTGTACCGCGGCGCCGCGGGAACACAGCTCGAGGGACGCGCGCCGAGCGTGACCTGCACAATCAGCCCCGCACTGCCGTTTGTACTGCTCGATCCGGAAAAGACCCATTCTACCGATACGCAAAAGAAGAACGGCGACATCGTGTGCTCGGGCATCATCGAGAGCGCCCGTGCCGCACTGGAAGCTGGCGTTAAGGTGGGCCTTGGCACGGACTCAAGCTGCCCGTTCGTGACGCAGTATGACATGTGGCGCGAGGTCGCCTATTTTGCCAAGTATGTCGGCGTGAGCAACGCCTTCGCACTGCATACAGCCACGCAGGTTAATGCCGAGCTGCTGGGGCTGGGCGGCGATACTGGCACGATCGAGTGCGGCAAGGCCGCCGATATCCTGGTGACGCGCAAGAATCCGCTCGATGACCTGTGCGCACTGCGTGAGCCGATGCACGTGATGTGCCGTGGTGATCTGGTGCGCAAGCTCAAGGTGAAGCGTATTCCCGAGGTGGACGCCGAGCTCGACACGATTATGGCCATGCCTGCCGAGGCGTTGGCCGAGGAGCTTGCCCGCGACGGCGTGGCGTAAGCGCGCGATATGGCGATGCGACAAGGGGGCAATCCTTTTGTCATAATTAGAAAAAGCCGAGGTCTCAACACGAGGCCTCGGCTTTTATTTGTCCCATGGTATGGCGGCTATGAGCGCGTCTCCATCTTGGCATGGCACTTGGGGCAGGTGACGCGGATCTTGCCTTTGCCCTTGGGAACGGAGAGCATCTGGCCGCAGTTGGGGCACTTGAGATAGGCCGTGGTCTTGCGGCCCTTCCACATCTTCTTGGCTGTGCGCTTGGCACGTTCAAAGTCTTCCTTGCTAGTACCGGCTGCGCGCGAGGCGTTGGCCGCTGCAGCTCCGCCGCCCAAGCTAGCTACAAACTTGCCCAAGCCGGGTACGTTTGCAGTCGCGGCGACAAAGGCCTCGTTCTCCTTGTGACGTGCGTCGATATTTTTGGACAGGCCGCGCAGCACGCCAATCACGATTACGGCGATGGCAATCCAGCTGAGCCACTGGATGCGGGCTATCGATCCGATCATGGCGATGATAATGCCTGCGAAGCCCATCACGATGGTGAGTTCGTCAGCGCCATTGCGGCCCTTCATAAAGTCATTCATGCAAATTGCCTTTCATTCGATATGCCGCACGCCTTTATACCCGATTTAGAGCAAGGGGGACAGGTTAATCTGCACCAATGTGGCGCAAACGTACCTGTCCCCAATGCCCCAATTACTTGGAGAGTTTGTCGACGACGCGTTCGATTTCGGCGAGTTTGGCGGCTTTGAGGTCTTCGTCGCCCGATTCGATTGCCGAAGTCACGCAGCCCTCGATATGCGCCTTGAGCACGTCGGCGTTAATGCGCGCGAGGAGCGCCTGTGTTGCCATGAGCTGCGTGGAGATGTCGACGCAATAGCGGTCCTCATCGACCATCCGCAAGATGCCGTCGATCTGGCCGCGTGCCGTTTTGAGCATGCGGGTCACCGATTTGTGGTCTGCCATCATGGCGGGTCCTCGTTTCTGGTCGATCTTCCGGATGTCCCCGTCAGTTGCGGTGAAATACGGACTGTTTAAGGGCCTAGGGCGGCTCAACAGTCCGTATTTCACCGCAACTTCTGAGGGGGCAGGTGGCGCCTGCTACGCGGCGGTTACGGACAGGGCATGGAATTTCTCGCCGGCGCCCTCGACGGCGGCGGCGAGCTGCTCGGCGGTCACGGTGTCGGCGCACTCTACCTGGACGGTCTGGGTCTCGTGATCGGCATCGGCGTCGGTCACGCCGGCAACGTTGAGCAGCGCGGTCTCGACGGTGGCATCGCAATGGCCGCACATGAGGCCGGAAGTCTTGATTGTGAAACGCATGGATATTCCTCTCTGTTGTGTCGGCTTTCCCAGGCACCCGACCTTGACCTTCAAGCCGTCGCTCGCGTACCAAAGTACGCGTCGCTCCTCTTTCAGGTCAATCTCGGGCACCTGGAAAACCCGTTCTAAATGGACTTAATGGTGAGCTTATTTTGCCACTTTTGGCTTAAAGGATTTTAAGCGCAGCGCATTGCTTACGACGCACACGCTCGACAGGCTCATGGCCGCGGCGCCAAACATCGGCGAGAGTTGCCAACCGGTGAGGGGGAAGAACACACCCGCCGCCAGCGGAATGCCGATGCCGTTGTAGAACAGCGCCCAGAACAGGTCCTGCTTGATGTTGCGGATCGTGGCGCGCGAAAGCTCGATGGCGCGGGCGACATCCATGAGGTCGCTGCGCATGAGTACCACGTCGGCGCCCTCCTTGGCGATGTCGGCGCCGGTGCCGATAGCGAGGCCCACGTCGGCGCGCGCCAGGGCGGGTGAGTCGTTGATGCCGTCGCCCACCATGGCGACCTTGCTGCCCGCATCCTGCAGCTCGCGTACGTGGTGCTCCTTGTCGGCGGGGAGGACGTCGGCGATGACCTGTTCGCTGCTCAGCCCCACGCGGCGGGCGATTGCTTCGGCCGTCACACGGTTATCGCCGGTGAGCATGCGCACGTCGACGCCGAGCTTGCGGAGCGCGGCGATGGCCTCGGCGCTCGTCTCTTTGACCTCGTCGGCCACGGCGATGGTACCGGCAAGCTCGCCGTTCTTGGCAAAGAACAGCGGCGTCTTGCCCTCGGCGGCAAATTGCTCGGCAAGACCCGCGGGCACGGTAACGCCCAGCTCGTCCATCAGGCGTACGTTGCCGGCTGCAATGGCGTTTTGCCCTTCGCGCGCCGTAACGCCTCGTCCGGGCACGGCCGCAAAGTCCTCGACCATGCGCGCGACGATCTCGCGTGTCTCGCACTCGGCCATAATCGCCTCGGCCAGCGGGTGCTCACTTGAGCGCTCCAGCGCAGCGGCCAGCTTGAGCAGCGCCTTTTTGCTCATGGCGGGCGAGTCGTCGGCGCGCGTGGCCACTACGATATCGGTCACGGCAGGCTTGCCGCGGGTGACCGTGCCCGTCTTATCGAGCACCACGGTGCCCACGCTGCGCAGGTTCTCCAGCGCCTCGGCACTCTTAAACAGAATGCCCATCTCGGCGCCCTTGCCGGTGCCGACCATAATGGCGACGGGCGTGGCCAGGCCCAGCGCGCACGGGCAGCTGATCACCAGCACGGCGACGGCGGAGGTGAGCGCTTCGTTGACGCTTTCGGTCAGTGCCATCCACACCAAGAAGGTCACGGCCGAGATCACGAACACCACGGGCACAAACACGCCGGCGACCTTGTCGGCCAGTCGAGCAATGGGCGCCTTGGTGGCGTTGGCGTCCTCGACGAGCTGGACAATCTTGGCGAGCGACGTGTCGGCGCCCACGCGTGTGGCGCGGAAGGTAAACGAGCCGGTGCGGTTGACAGTGGCGGCGTTGACGGTGTCGCCGGCGGTCTTTTCCACGGGGATGGACTCGCCGGTCAGCGCGCTCTCGTCCACGGCCGAGCTGCCCTCGAGCACCACGCCATCGACGGGGATGGACTCGCCGGGGCGCACGCGCAGGACCTGGCCGGGAAGGATACTGTCGACGTCGACGGTGGCCTCGCTGCCGTCCTCTGCCACGACGGTCGCGGTCTTGGGCGCCAGGTCGATCAGCGCCTCGATGGTGCCGCCGGTCTTGGACTTGCTGCGCGTCTCGAGGTATTTGCCCACGGTGACCAGCGACAGGATCGTGCCCGCACTCTCAAAATACAGATTGTCCATGCCCGTCATCATGGTCTCGTGGACCTGACCCGCGGCTAATTGGTCGGCCATGATGAACATGGCGTAGAGCGACCAGGCGATGGAGGCGGTGGCGCCCACGGCAATAAGGGCGTCCATAGTAGGCGCGCCGTGCGCGAGTGATTTAAACCCGTTGATAAAGTACGCGTCGTTGACGTAGACGATGGGAATGAGCAGGACGAGCTCGGTGAGCGCGAGCGTCATGCTGTGGGTGTGGTCGGTGAAGATGCCGGGCAGCGGCCAGCCGAGCATGTGCCCCATGCCTATGTAGAACAGTGGGACAAGGAATACGATCGAGACGATGAGGCGGGTGCGCATGGCAGAGGCGGCGGCCTCCAACTTTTTGGTCGGCGACTCCATATGGGCGGCGCCGGACCTGACTTGTGTGCTGCCGTTTGAGCCGGCGGCACTGGTGCCCGCATCGACGGGTGAGGCCGAGTAGCCGGCACGGTCGACGGCGGTACAGATATCGTCGGGGGAGACCTGCGCGGGGTCATAGTCGACCATCATGGAACCTGCGAGTAGGTTGACCGCGACGCTTTGGACTCCGTCGAGTTTGCTTACGGCGCGGTCCACGTGCGCCTGACAGGCGGCGCATGTCATGCCGCCTACGTCGAACTTATCTTGAGCCATGGCTTCTCCTTTCTGTGGTTCGGTGTTGGAATTGTTAACCTGCCGATACTATACACCCATACCCCCTGGGGGTGTCTAGTGCAGAAAGAAATGTATGACATTTCGTTACAGATGAGGGTAGTTGTTTGGCCGATGGACCGTCCCTGCCAAACATCTCAACCTGTAACATCTAGCGGGGAAAATGACCTCTAACTGTTACAGATCGAGACATTACATCGAGCCACAACCTAACGTCTCAATCTGTAACATCTGGGGACCGTTTTGCCTGCTAGATGTTACAAATCGAGACAGAGCGTCTGCGGTCAACTCAAATGTCTTGATTTGTAACATCTAGAGAGGTTTTTGACCCCTTACTGTTACAGATTGAGATGTTGTCTCGCAGGGTTGGGGTTTGTCTCGTTCTGTAACATCTAGACCTGTATCTGCCGAGCTAGTGTTACAGATCGAGACAATTGCCGGGGAGGGGTCCCGTCACGGCAAGACGCCCGCTCTCTAGATACAGAATCCGGGGATCACACAGGTTCGTTTGTTTGGCTTGTCCGCAGGCGTTGCGTACGTAAAGACGTCGCCGTCGTGTCCAACGCGATTCAAATAGAGCGTGCCTTCGGTCTCCGATGAGTCGGGGCTCACCGTGCGCTCCCACCAGCAGGTGTCCTTGCCCTTCCACTGGCGGACCATCGTCTCGTTCGTGGTATACGGACTTACCTTGAGCTCGCGGAAGAGCTGATACTCCTTGCCCTCGCCGTTGTAGATGTCTGCCAGGTAGTGATAGTCCTCGGCAAACGAATCGGACGGTTGCGTACCGCACAGCTCGACCATGGCGGGCAGCCAAAGGGTTGCGGGCAACTCGCTCAGGCACGATGCGCTGTTGGCGGCGCCCACATTGTTCGAGACCTTCTTGACCCCTTTAATGAGTGCGCGCAACTCGTTGGGCAGCAGCTTAAGGCCGTCGCCGTTGAGCCATTTCCGCAGCTCGCAATCTGCCCAGCCGGCGCTCGGCGGTTCAGCTGCAGCGTTGCGCTCGGCAATACCCGCGTCGAACATAAACGTCAGCCCGGCCTTGCCCGTACCGTCCAGAAGCTCATCGTGACGGATGCCCACAAGCTGCGCGCCGACCTCCAGCCCGTTGGTGAGCGTGACACGCTTGGTGCACGGATAGGGGATATGCCCATCAGCGTCGAGCAGGTGGTAACGCTTGGCAATCTCGCGTGCCTCGCTACGGGTCTCGGCGGCCTTAATCTTGAGCGAAATCTCCTGCAGCTGATCCCAGGTGTAGTCGTCAAGTGAACCGCGGATGCCGTCAAGGTAGTCGGGGATGCCAAAGCCATGGGTTGCCGCCCCGATAACGCTGAGCCCCGCAACGGCTGCGATAGCGCCGCCGATAATAAAGCGGCGGCGGGTCATGGCATCGTGGCGGGCCTGATTCAGGATCTCTCGTGCGCGCTCGCCGGCGACGTCGACCTTAAGGTGCGTGCCAGAATCGATATCAATCGCGGCCTCGTCTCCTGTGCCTTCGCGGCCCTCGGATTCGGCATCAGTGAGGTATGCCGAGAGCACCTCGAGCATCTGCTGCTCGGTGGGACGATCGCACTGCTCGACTGAGAGACCCTTCATGATGATTTGGACGAGCGCTTCATCGCCCTCGCAGCGCGGCTCGAGCGGCGCCGGCTTGGTCTTGGTCTTTACGAGATAGAACGAGCCGGTTGCAGTGGCGTCCGTCGACTCAAAGTCAAACGGTTTGCGACCGCTGTAGAGCTGGTACAGAATGCTCGAAAGCGCGTAGACATCGATTGCCGGCGAACGGCGAAGAGCCGCGATGCCTTCGATATCCTGCGTGAGCATCTCGGGCGCGGCGTATGCGGGTGTGGCAAAGCGCCAGATGTCGGCGCGCCGGGTGATCGTGTCGTCGCCGAGAGCCATGGTCGCGGAGCCCATGTCGATGAGGCAGGGGTCAAAGGAACAATCGGCAATCTGCTGCTCGAGTGTTCGGCTGGTGGTGCGGAACATGATATTGGCAGGCGACAGGTCGCGATGGACGACCGGATTCACGAGGCCTTGGGTCATCAAGAGCGCACGAAGCACGGCGTTTCCGACGGCGGCGACCATCTGGGTGGTCAGCCCGCCCGAGGCGTCGTGCGGAAGCAGAGGTAGCGCCTGCTTGAGTGAGGTGCCCTCGACCCACTCCATGAGGATGAGCGGGTCATCCTCGCACGATCCGTAGCCATAGACGCGTGGAAATCCGCGCAGGTGCGAGACGGTACACAGATGACGGTACTCCTCGAACAGCGCGGCGGTGTTGGCCAGGTGCGCTGCCGATTGCTCGGCGGAGCGGTCGGGGGCTTGGCCGGAAAGGATGGCATTGTCCTTGAGTAGCTTGACGGCAAAGACCTCGCCGCTCGTTTTGGTCGCGCGCAGCACGTGCCCGATGTTGCCGTTGTTGCGGTGGGCCGTCTGGAGAATAAGCGTCATAAACCGACGCTTGGCCTCGTCCTCGGCGTTGGGGTCGACCGCCACGGCGGTGTCGAACGTGTCAAGACGGATGAGTTTGTCGCCATAGGCGCTATCGGTAGTATCCATGGCGTTCCTTTGTCTGGCATGGGTTGCCGCACGTATACGTGAGCAGTGCGGATATCGGTAAAGAACCATGATAGCCGCACTGCCCACGTATGCCGCTGAGTATTGTCGTTTACGACGCAGAAGGTAGAAGACGAAAGACGGACGGCGACCGTCTTTTGATCGCCGTCCGTGCTAGTCCACAATGACAAGGAATGTCGTGTAGAGACCCAGATGGAGCCTGTCGCTGTTTTCGATTTCCACGGGGGGATAGACTTTGCCGGGCTCTCGTTGGTCGCGGGGCGGCTCGATTACGGTATCGCCGTCACCCGCGCCCGATTCGAGCACTGTGCCGTTGGTCGATCCAAGGCCCTGGGCGTACCAGTGCTCACCCTCGAGCCAAATACGAAGATGCTCGCGCGAGGTGTCGGCGCCTACATCGGTGATGCTGGGCGAGGTTTTGGGCAAAGAACCAATCACAGTGCCGCGCGGATCGCGTGTGAGGGGATGGATTTGCATGTCGGCGCAGTTGTCGGCATGGGTTCTGAGCAGACCGAGGTTAGGGGCGACGGTGTGTGGCTGCCCCAGGCTGCTCATAAAGCCACGTCCTACGGTAGTTTCGGTGGTGCCAAAGTGCCCGCCTGTCTTGCTGTCGCAAAAGCGCTCGACGGTGGCCACGCCCTGAACGGGATCGGCGAGCGCCCCCGTTGCCACAAAGAGCATAAGGTAAAGCGTGCTTTTCTCACGCACGGCATTGCCGTCAAAGTTGTCGATGCGATTGAGGGCATTTGCATATAGGCGGCTGTCCAGCTTGTAGCTGGCGAGAGCCGACATCATTTCGTTGGCGGCCGGACCGCGATAGTGCTCGGCGATTGCCCGATAGGCGGACTCGCCGCCGCCGAGCTTGCTGCAGATTGCCGCGGAAAGGTTGAGCGTGGTGACGGTAAAGTCGCTGTAGATGGCGGGCGCGCACTGGTCAGGCTTGCGATGGACGATGTAACGGGTGAGATACGAGCGGTTGGAAGAGCATTTCTCGAGCAGGGTACTGCCGAGATAAGAGTTTCCATTGATGAGCATTCGGGCGATCTCGAGATGTTTAAGACCGCCGAACGAGCGAATATCGTTATAGAGGACCGAGCAAGGCGTCTCTGCTGCCACGGATACCTCCTTTGATTGCTTCCTAGCCAATATGGCGATAGGAATTAATGGCTCCCGGTGGGCGACGTATTAAATGGCTGCGCAATATACAGCGTAACCAAAGCAACATTATAGGCCACATGTTCGAAATTGCAGGAAGACTGAGAGATTTGGTTTGGACTGGACGGAAATCCCCCTCTGTCTTGTTCTGTAACAATTAGGGCCGATTTTACTCGGTAACTGTTACAGATTGAGACGTTTGTGAACTGTGTCGACCGTTTGTCTCGATCTGTAACACGTAGAGGAAGATTTGCCCTGTAGATGTTACAGATTGAGACAATCAGCCGGGCCCACCTCGTCCGCCTCGTCATCTGTGGTTTACGTGGGGGCATACGGAGTGCGGGTATACTAACCGGCGGCGAATCTGCTCCATCGCTTAGAGCTGCTGCGTCTGGACGGCGCGTGATAGGGCTGCCAAAGCGATCGCCAGCGTGCTGAGCAACGTCCTCTCTGTGCGCACCTGTTTTTGTATGTATTAGCGCACTACCAAGCACGCCCGCGCGGCCGCATGCCGTGCCCATTGCGCGTGCAGATAAGGAACAACAACATATGCGTAATTCTGTATCCGACGTCACGGACGCCGAGATTCTGGACGAGGCCCGCGAGGCCATGACCCAGGCTGCCTTCGATGCCGCCGATGAGGCCAATGCTGCCCAGACCGTCGAGTCCGCTACCGAGAGCCTGCCCGCCTTTGACGAGCTGGGCCTTTCGGACGAGATGCTTCGTGCTATCGAGAACCTAGGCTACACGGCGCCCACGCCTGTCCAGGCTGGCTCGATCCCCGTGGTGCTCGAGGGCCGCGACCTGCTTGCCGCTGCTCAGACCGGCACCGGCAAGACGGCCGCCTTCTTGCTGCCGACCATGAACAACCTGGAGCACATCGCTCCGCCCAAGCCCGTGCGCGAGCGTGGCGGTCGCAACCGCCGTCGCGGCGCCAAGAAGCCCGAGGGCAACGGTCGCGGTCCCTTGATGCTCGTCATCACCCCCACGCGCGAGCTTGCCCAGCAGATCGACGAGGTCGCGAGCAAGATTGCCGACGTCACTGGCCATGTCGCCGTGACCGTCGTGGGCGGCGTGAGCTACAAGCCGCAGACCGCGGCGCTCAAGTACGGCTGTGACATCCTGGTCGCTACGCCGGGCCGTCTGGTTGACCTGATCGAGCAGGGCGCCTGCCACCTGGACGAGGTCAAGGTGCTGGTGCTGGACGAGGCCGACCGCATGCTCGACATGGGCTTTTTGCCCGCCGTCCGCCGCATTGTGCGCGAGACGCCGGCCGAGCGTCAGACGCTGCTGTTCTCGGCCACGCTCGACGAGGAGGCCGTGGGCGAGATTACCGACCTGGTGAGCGACCCGGCCCGCGTGGAGATCGCGCCTGCCACGTCGACCGCCGACACCGTCGACCAGTTTGTGTTCCCGGTGTCCATCGAGGCCAAGAACAACCTGCTGCCCGAGTTCCTCAAAAAGGAGGGCCCGGAGCGCACTATCGTCTTTATGCGTACCAAGCACCGCGCCGACAGCTGCTGCCGCCGTCTGGAGCGCAAGGGCATCAAGGCCGCCGCGATCCACGGCAACCGCAGCCAGGCCCAGCGCGAGCGCGCGCTTTCGGCCTTCCGCGACGGCACCGTCGACGTGCTGGTGGCAACCGACGTGCTTGCCCGCGGCATCGACATCAGCGATGTGCGCTATGTCGTGAACTTTGACGTGCCGGCCGAGCCGACCGACTACATCCACCGCATCGGCCGCACGGGCCGTGCCGGCGAGCTGGGCTGGGCCATTACGTTTGTGACCGAGCAGGACGTCGATGAGTTCTACGAGATCGAGAAACTCATGGACAAGACCGCCGACATCTACGAGGCCGGCGACCTGCATGTGGGCCCCAATCCGCCCGCGGTTGACCCCGAGCGCGATCCTGCGGCCTTTAAGGTGAAGAAGAAGACCAAGCGCGGCAAGTCCAAGAGCAAGAAGAAGCTTGAGCAGGCGCGTCGCGACGGCAAACGCAACGGCGATGACTACGGCGATGTGGCCGGTCGTTCCAACCGCGGTCGCGACGAGCGTCGCGGCGACGGCGAGCGTCCGAGCCGTCCCAAGCGCGGCGGCAAGACCCGCGTGCGCGAAGGCGTTCAGGCTCGCGTGGACGAGGCTGTTGAGAGCGTGGCCCGCGAGGTGGCTGCCGAGGAGCGCGGCGGTGCTGTCGAGCAGGCCCCGCGTGGCAACCGTGCCGAGCGTCGTGCCAAGCAGTTCCAGGGCGAGGCACATCGCCGCCGTCGTGAGGACGAGGACCGTGGCGGTCGTCGTCGTGTTGAGCGCGAGGACGAGGGCCGTGGCTCGCGTGGCGGCAAGCGCGGCTCGGGTGACCGTCGTCGCTCCGGTCGCGATGGCGAGCGCGGCGAGCGCGGCGAGCGCGATGAGCGCCGTGGCGGCGAAGGCCGTGGTTCGCGTGACGAGCGTGGAACCCGCGGCGGCGAGTCCCGCGGCGGCAAGCGCTTTGACGAGCGCGGAGGTCGCGAGGGTGGCCGTGGCGGCGAGCGTCGCGAGGGTGCTCGTGGTAACGGCAACCGCGGTGGCGCCGGTCGTTCGAATGAGTCGCGCGATCGTCGCGACCCGCGTGCCAGCCGCGATCGTCGCGATGACTGGCGCAACTACGACGACACCCGCGAGGAGCGCCGTGGCGGCTATCGCGGTGGGCGCGGCGGCAGCCAGGCCGGCTCCCGCGGCGGTCGTGCTGGCGGTCGCGATAACCGTGGCAGCTATGGTAACAATCGTGGCGGCAAGCGCGGCGGTAGCTCCCGTCGCCCCGGTGACGGCGGCGGCAAGCGCAAGTAACATACGCGTCGCACGCTAGAGCGAGGCGAACTAAGGGCTCCGAGCAACTACGCTCGGAGCCCTTTTTGTTTGCCGTATCCGATCGCTAGTTCAAATGTGATTTCCTCGGGAATGCATCTAGAGGATGCCGTGGGCCTGTTTCCTACCATGCGGCAATGGGTCCCATGGGGTGCGCCGTGCATTTTTTGGAGTATTCTGCAGTTCGAGTTGTCTGCATATGATTTGACGTCGCCAACGGTGGCTTTCGGATATCCCTAGCGAGCGTTCTGAGTCAGATTTCGTCGTTTTCCGGAGCAGGGGCGCGTCATTCTCGCCATGTCGGAACCCAAAATGACGCAGCGCCCTAAAGGTTTGCCCGCTCGGGGTATTGCTGGCGCGGTCACGTTGCAGAATACTCCGTTTTTTGCACGGGCCAGGATGGGGTACCTCGGGAGAACACGGCGGTATCCCGTAAATATATACAATCTGTACCGTAATTTATACAAAACGAAGAGGCAGACAGCGTAGGGTTGGTGCATTGGGGTGCTTGATGCACCAAAATGGGGATCCCACGTGCCGTATACTCTGGCTGGATGTGAAAACGGCTTGACGCGTTGCCAGACGTAGGGGGAGGGTGTCTCGATGAGCGTATTCGAAATTGTGTTTAGTCCGACGGGTGGAACGCAGAAGGTGTCTGGCCTTGTGGCCGGGGCACTGGACAAGAATACCGTTACCGTCGATCTGACCGATAGCGGGCTAGATTTCAGCGCTGTCTCGATGACTGAGGACGACGTGGCCGTAATCTCTGTGCCGGCGTATGCCGGTAGAATCCCGGCTGTGGTGGCTGACCGGTTGGGCATGGTTCACGGCAACGGAGCGCGGGCCGTTCTGGTGTGCGTCTACGGAAACCGCGCGTTTGAGGACACGCTCGTAGAGCTGGAGGACGTTGCGAAGCATGCGGGATTCCGGGTGATCGCGGCAGTTGCGGCCATTGCAGAACATTCCATTGCGCGACAGTTTGCTGCCGGTCGTCCGGATGCGCAGGATGCGGCGCAGCTTGCTGAGTTTGCTCAGCAAATTCAGCAAAAGCTGTTGGCTGAGGATGCGTCCGAGCCCTCTATCCCCGGCAATCGTCCTTATAAACAAGCTGGAGGTCACCGCATGGCGCCCGAGGCAACAGAGGATTGCGTCTCCTGCGGTGCATGCGCCGCGGCGTGCCCCGTTTGTGCTATCGACAAGGGTGACTCCAAACGAGCAGCTGGCGAGGCGTGCATCTCCTGCATGCGCTGCATCGCCGTATGTCCGCGAGGTGCTCGCAAGCTTGATTCCAGCAAACTATCCGCTGTTTCCCAGATGCTGAGCAAGGTTTGCGTCGTGCGGAAGGAATGCGAGCTTTTCATCTAGCGCATACGAAATTGGCGCAATGGGGCCAGGTTAATCTGCACCGACCTGGTGCAAACAAACCTGTCCCCAATGCACCAGAGCAAGGAGTGTCCCCGGGTGCCGGCAGAAAAGGAACGTCCCTAAGTACCGCATAAATACCGTTTATCGGAGAAAAAATACCGTTCGCCGGTCATAATGATTGTTCCGGCTTTGGGCTTGTCTACAATAACCCCCGTAAAAGAAATGCGGAAGGTTACCGAGTCCCCTCGGACGTGGGCCTAACCAAAGTCTTTGATCGCGAGCGTCTCAATGGGCGCATTCGATTGATTTTGGTTGGGCTATATTTATGAAGGGACATGTCACCATGGGTTTCTTTTCTCGCCTAATGGGTGGCTCGGATAAGCAGACGACTGCGGCTTCCGAGTTCGAAATCCTCGCTCCCGTTTCCGGCGAGCTTGTTCATCTAGAAAATACCAATGACCCCGCTTTTAGCAGCCGTGCAGTGGGCGATGGCGTTGCCGTGGTTCCCCAAGAGGGAACGGTGTGCGCTCCTGTTTCCGGCACCGTCGCGGCGCTGTTTCCGACTGAGCACGCGCTGGGCATCATGTCCGACGACAGCTCTGCTCAGGTGATGCTGCATATCGGAATCGACACTGTTAAACTTGAGGGCAAGGGCTTCCATGCGCTTGTTGCCCAGGGTGATCACGTTGACGCGGGCCAGCCCCTCGTCGAGGTCGATTTCGACGTGGTTCGCGCTGCCGGTTTCGATCCTACGGTCTTCGTTATCGTGTGCGAGCGTTCGGAGAACTCGACTCTTCGCGAGCATGCTTCCGGCCCTGTTGCTGTTAAAGAGCCTGTCGTTTGGCTTTCCGAGTAAATTCTTGTGGTGGGTACCGTGGTTATCAAGCGAGTTTTTAACAACAACGTCGCAATGGTCACTTCGGACGATGGCTCCGAGCTCATCGTCATCGGTCGAGGCCTCTGCTTCGGCCGTCATGCCGGCGATGCCATCGATGAGGCATCAGTCGAAAAGACCTACGCGTTGCAGGAGGGAACTTCTCAGGATTCGCGTACGATTGACCGCTTGGCACATCTTTTGGAGTCCATCCCCACCGTCAACCTCGTGATTTCCGAGGAAATCGTTCAGATGCTTCGTCGAGAGCTCAATGTCGACATCAACGATAAGATTCTCATCGCTCTCGCAGACCATATCAGCCTTGCTTTGGAGCGCGAGCGCAAGGGCGTCCCCTGTGAGAATCCGTTGCTGCTCGAGATCCAGCAGTTCTATCGCAAGGAGTATGCGCTTGCGGGCCGTGCGCTGCAGATTATCAAGGAGTACATGGGCATCCAGATGAGCGAGGAGGAGCAGGGTTTCATTACCTTGCATATCGTCAACGCCACCATGCCGCAGCGCTCTGACCGCCTGATTGTTTCGGTCCAGCTTGTTCGCGACGTGCTTGCGATTGTTTCCAAGCGCTATGCTACGACCCTCGATGACACCTCGCTGCCTTACGAACGTTTCGTTCGTCACCTGCAGTTTTTCGCACAGCGAGCGCTCGATCCTACGGCCGGGCAAATCAACGGAGACGCGCTGTTCCGAATCGATGAAACGGCGTATCCGTGCGCATTCTCGTGCGCGGACGCCATAGCCGCCCACTTGTCGTCTACCTATAACGTTGTCGTTACCGATGCTGAGAAGAGTTATCTCGCATATCACATTGTTAACCTGCTTGGAGAACCTGGTCTCTAGGCATAACGTGCCCACACATCGATTGATATAAGGCAAGGCTCGCGGTCTTGTCCAGGGTACATCTGTCTTAATTTGCGGAAAAGGAAGGGGAGTACCGCTATGACCGCAAAAAAGAAGTTCAATTTCAAAGCGCCGTTGGAGGTGTTCGCGAAGTCGATCGTTCAGCCGATGATGTATCTCTCGGTCGCCGGCATCCTGCTCATCGTGGGCATCATTCTGACCAACAAGACCATCTGCGCTTTGGTCCCCGTACTGGGCTCCGGTCCGTTCCAGCTTGTGGGCGCCGTTGTCTATCAGTCGCTGATGTTTATCATCAACAACCTCTCGATTCTGTTCTGCGTGGGCATCGCCGGCGCCATGGCAAAGAAGAACAAGGGCCATGCTTCGCTGATTGCCCTGATGTCGTTCTTCCTGTTCCTGCAGGCTAACAACATCGTGCTCAACGCCACCGGCTCTCTTGCCGATGCGAGCGGCATGCTCGGTCTTACCGGAACCGGCCAGGCCACCGTTATGGGCATTCAGGTGCTCGATACCGGCGTGTTCGGCGGCATCATCCTTGGTTGCATCACCGGTGCCGTGTTCAACAAGTACTCGAACAAGCAGTTCCCCATTGCCCTTTCGATGTTCTCGGGCGTCCGCTTCCCGTTCCTGATTATGATCATCATTTCCTGGATCATGGGCGCTGGCTTCTGCATCGTTTGGCCTCCGGTTCAGGGTGCCATCTCCTCCGTTGCCGGCATCATTAAGGAGTCGGGCAACATCGGTCTGTTTATCTACGGCATGCTCAACAAGCTGCTCGTTCCCACCGGTCTGCACCACCTCATCTACACCCCGTTCCAGTTCTCCGATGTGGGTGGCACCCTGACGCTGGGTGATCAGGTTATTGCCGGCGCCTATCCCATCCGTGTTGCCGAGATGGCAATGACGGGTCAGCCCTTCTCCGATAGTACGTATTTCAACAGCTACACCTTCAACAACCTGTGGCCCTACATCGGTATCGGTCTCGCCTTTATCGTCACCGCTTACAAGGGGAACAAGGATAAGACCAAGGCCGTTATTATCCCGCTGATCATCACCGCCGTGCTCTCCTGCGTGACCGAGCCCATGGACTTCCTCTTTGTCTTTGCCGCTCCCGTGCTCTTTGTCGTTCACTCGGTTCTTTCCGGCATCTTCCTGGTCCTGCTCAAGGTCCTCTCCGTGCCCGCTTCGACTGCAGGCGGCATCATCAACATCGTGGTTTCCAACCTGGTCCTCGGTGTCGATAAGACCAACTGGCCGGTTATGCTGGTGCTTGGAGTCGTCAACGCCGCTCTGTACTTCTTCCTCTTCACCTTCCTTATCAAGAAGCTCAACCTCCACACGCCTGGTCGCGAGGAAGAGTCCGAGCTTGCCGAGTCCGTTGCCGAGGGCGAGGCCGCCGCGTCTGTCGCGGTGAAGCAGGGCGCTGTTGCCGCGGCTCCCGCAGAGGGCGTCGATGCAGGTATTGCCGACCTGGTCGCAGGTCTTGGTGGCAAGGACAACATCGAGGAGCTCGAGAACTGCTTTACGCGTCTCCGCGTGAACGTTAAGAACCCGGACCTCATCAATGAGGACCTCATCAACCACGTGCCCAACAGCGGCATCAACCGCAACGGCAATAATATCCAGATCATCTTTGGCATGAAGGTCGCCGAGATGCGCGACAAGGTCGAAAACGCAATTGAGAAGGAGCAGTAAACAATGATCATTACTCTGTGTGGTGGCGGATCCACCTTTACCCCCGGCATCGTCAAGTCCATCGCCCTGCGCAAGGACGAGCTCGACGTTGACGAGATTCGTCTGTACGACATCAACGAGGAGCGCCAGCGCAAGATCGGCGTGCTCGTGGACTGGATTTTGCACGAGGACCTCGGCCTGGACATCAAGCTCACGGTGACCACCGACAAAAAGACGGCTTTTACCGACGCGAGCTTCGTGTTTGCCCAGATGCGCGTGGGCGGCTACGCCATGCGCGAGCAGGACGAGAAGATTCCGCTGCGTCACGGCTGCGTGGGTCAGGAGACTTGCGGTTGCGGCGGCCTTGCCTACGGCATGCGCACCATCTTCCCCATGGTCGAGCTGATCGATGACGTTGAGAAGTACGCCAAGAAGGACTACTGGATTCTCAACTACTCCAACCCTGCCGCCATCGTCTCCGAGGGCTGCCGCGTGCTGCGTCCCAACGCTCGTATCATCAACATCTGCGACATGCCGATCGCGATCATCGACGTGGTTTGCGCCGCGCTCGATATCGACAAGAAGGATGTCGAGTACGATTACTTTGGCCTCAACCACTTTGGTTGGTTCACCTCGATCCGCCACAAGGGCGAGGAGGTGCTCCCGCAGCTGCGCGAGTACATCAAGGAGCATGAGATTCTGCTGCCCGACTCTTACCTCAAGGGCATGGGCTCGCTCATGGCAAAGAAGCCCGAGGAGGCCGTCGACGAGCACCCCGAGCAGAACCGCCACACCAAGGGCAGCTGGTACTACGTCTGGAAGGGCGAGTACGAGATCATGGAGTGCTTCCCGGAGTACCTGCCCAACACGTATCTGAACTACTACCTGCAGCAGAAGGAGTTCGTCGAGCACTCCAACCCCGAGCGCACCCGTGCTAACGAGGTTGAGGAGACGCGTGAGAAGAACCTCTTTGATGGTATCGACCATTACGAGAAGACGGGCGAGATCGACGAGAGCACGTTCTATGCGGGCAGCCACGGCGACTGGATTGCCGATCTGGCTATCGCTCTGAAGAACGACACCAAGCAACGCTTCCTGGTCATTTGCGAGAACAAGGGCGCCATCCCCAACATGCCCTACGACGCTATGGTCGAGCTGCCTGCCTACATTGGCAAGAACGGCCCCGAGGTCATCAGCCGCGACAACATTCCGCTGTTCCAGCAGGGCCTCATGATGCAGCAGCTGAACTCCGAGAAGCTCATTGTCGAGGCTACGATCGAGGGTTCGTACGAGAAGGCGCTTAAGGCCTTTACGCTCAACAAGACCGTGCCGTCGATGAAGGTCGCCAAGGAGGTTCTCGACGACATGATCGAGGCCAACAAGGGTTACTGGCCTGAGCTTAAGTAAAAGCAACAGGGTCGCTGGCCGCATGCCTGAAGCAATGCCCCGCCCACGTGATTGCGTGGGCGGGGCATTGTCGTTTGGTAACGCGTTTTATCAAATATGGCATTTATCTGCGGTAATGTTCTATTTCACCGCTGAGGGTGACATTTTATACCGCCTGCCGAACCGTATGGAGACCTAACAACTTTTTAGGTCAGTGTTGTGCGTGTAGCAATTTCGCCCGGCCTCGCCTCCGGGCTGCCATGTGAGAGGGGATCTTATGGCTCGACTGCATGTAATGGAACGCAGCCACGCTCAGGCCGTCATGGACGACCTGCACGATGCGCTCGGACGTCGTCTGGCGGTGAGCTCGCTCGCCCCGTGTCCCGTGGAGTTTACGGCAGCGCTCGTCAACCTGTGCTCCACCCAGAGCTGCGGCAAGTGCACGCCCTGCCGCGTGGGCCTAAGCGCGCTGAGCGACCTGCTCGCCGATGTGCTCGAAGGGCGCGCCGATGAGTCCACACTCAACCTGATTGAGCGCACGGCCCGCACCATCTACCTTTCGAGCGATTGCGCCATCGGCTACGAGGCCGGCGCCATGGCGCTCACGGCCATTCGCGGCTTCCGCGACGATTTTGAGCATCACATTAGCGAGCACTCCTGCGGCTTTGATCGTGAGGCCCGCGTCCCGTGCGTCTCGGGCTGTCCGGCGCATGTCGACATTCCCGGTTACATTTCGCTCGTCGAGGCCGGCCGCTATGCCGATGCCGTCAAGGTCATCCGCAAGAATAACCCGCTGCCGCTCGTTTGCGGCCTGGTGTGCGAGCATCCCTGCGAGATGCATTGCCGCCGTGGCATGGTCGACGACCCCATGAACATCCTCGCCCTCAAGCGTTTTGCCGTTGAACACAGTGACCTCAACGACCACAAGCCCCATGTAGTGGACGACACCGGCAAGCGCGTCGCCGTGATCGGCGGCGGCCCGGCCGGCCTTTCCTGTGCCTACTACCTGGCCGTGATGGGCCACAAGGTGACCATCTTTGAGCAGCGCCATCACCTGGGCGGCATGCTGCGCTACGGCATCCCCAGCTATCGTCTGCCGCGCGAGCGCCTGCAGGCCGAGATCGACTGGATCTTGAGCGCCGGTATCGACGTGGAGCTCGACCACTCCGTGAACGGCGAGGAGCTCGCCCGCCTGCGCGACGAGTTCGATGCCGTCTACCTGGCCATCGGTGCCCACAGCGACAAGAAGCTCGGCCTTCCGGGCGAAGAGGCGCCCGGCGTGGAGTCGGCCGTCAAGATGCTGCGCGCCATCGGTGACGACGAGCTGCCCGACCTGAGCGGACAGCGCGTGTGCGTCATCGGCGGCGGCAACGTGGCCATGGACGTGGCACGCTCTGCCGTGCGCTGCGGAGCCGAAAAGGTGAGCATCGTCTACCGCCGCCGCATCTGCGATATGACAGCCCAGGACGCCGAGATCGCCGGTGCCCAGGCCGAGGGCTGCGAGGTGCTGGAGCTCACGGCCCCGCTCGCCATCGAGACGGGCGAGGACGGTCGCGTGAGCGGCCTGCGCGTGCAGCCGCAGATTATCGGCGAGCCCCGCCGCGGGCGCCCGGCCCCGCGTGCCGCCGCCACACCCGAGCAGGTCATTCCTTGCGAGCGCGTGTTCGTGGCCATTGGTCAGGACATTGACTCCAAGTCGTTTGAGGACATGGGCATCGCCTGCAAGTGGGGTCGCGTCGTCACCGATTCGGACGGCGCCGTGCCCAACTTCGATGGCCTCTTTAGCGGCGGCGACTGCCAGACCGGCCCCGCCACCGTCATCCGTGCCATCAACGCCGGCCGCGTGGCTTCGGCAAATATCGACCGCTACCTGGGCTTCGACCACAAGATTAAGCTCGACGTGGAGCTGCCGACCGTTCAGTTTAAGGGCAAGCACGAGTGCGGCCGCTGCGAGCTGGGCGAGCGCGAGGCCGGCGAGCGCATTCATGATTGGAATCTGGTCGAACAGGGCCTTACCGAGGAAGAGGCACGCCAAGAGGCGAGTCGCTGCCTGCGTTGCGACCACTTTGGCTTTGGCGCGTTCCGCGGAGGGAGGAACCTGGAATGGTAGAGTTCAACAACCCCACTGTCAGCGACAACACCGAAAGCGGAGCACTCAATATGGTCAAGCTCACTATCGATAATTGCGAGGTCGTGGTACCCGAGCACACCACGATCCTGGACGCGGCCAAGTCCGTCGGTATCCAGATTCCCACCCTGTGCTACCTGCGCGATCTAAACGAGATCGGCGGCTGCCGCGTGTGCGTGGTCGAAGTCGAGGGCTGCGATCAGCTGGTTGCCGCCTGCAACAACTACGTGCTCGACGGCATGGTGGTTCACACCAACAGCCCCAAGGCTCGCGAGGCCCGTCGCACCAACGTGCAGCTGCTGCTGTCCCAGCACGATTCGCAGTGCACGAGCTGCGTGCGCAGCGGCAACTGCAACCTACAGACCATCGCCAACGACCTGGGCATTTTCTATCTGCCGTTTCAAAGGCATTTGGCGGGCGAGGGCTGGGATTTCGATTTCCCCATCATCCGCGAAAACGACAAGTGCATTAAATGCATGCGCTGCATCAAGGTGTGCGAGAGCGTACAGGGCCTAGGGATTTGGGACCTGACCAACCGCGCCACGCATACCGCCGTGGGCACCCGCGGGCGCGTGCCGATCGGCAAGACCGATTGCGTCGCGTGCGGCCAGTGCATCACGCATTGCCCGACGGGCGCGCTGCGCGAGCGCGACGACACCGAGACCGTGTTTGACGCGCTCGCTAATCCCGACAAGATCGTGCTGGTGCAGATCGCGCCTGCCGTTCGCAGCGCCTGGGGCGAGGAACTCGGCATTCCGCGCGAGGAGGCAACCGTCGAGCGTCTGGCTTGCGCGCTGCGCCGCGTGGGCTTTGAGTACGTGTTCGATACCGATTTCTCGGCCGACCTCACCATTATGGAGGAGGGCTCCGAGCTGCTCGAGCGCCTGGGCGCCGCCGCTAAGGGTGAGGGCGACAGCCGCGGCTGGCCCATGTTTACGAGCTGCTGCCCGGGCTGGGTGCGCTTTGTGAAGGCACGTTACCCCGAGTTTGTCGACAGCCTGTCCACGTCCAAGTCGCCGCAGCAGATGTTCGGCGCTATTGCCAAGACCTACTACGCCAAGGCGCTGAGCGTGGAGCCAGAGCGCCTGTTCGTGGTGTCCGTGATGCCGTGCACGGCCAAGAAGGCCGAGTGCGCGCTGCCGAGCATGGTGGGCGAGGGCGGCGCGCCCGACGTAGATGTTGCGCTGACGGTGCGCGAGATGGTGCGCATGATCCGCGCGAGCCACGTGGGCGTGGACACGCTGGTCGAGGAGCCGCTCGACACGCCGCTGGGCTTTGGCACGGGCGCGGGTGTGATCTTTGGCGCCACGGGCGGTGTGATGGAGGCTGCTGTGCGCTCGGCTTACTACCTGGTGACGGGCAAGAACCCCGATGCGGATTTCTTTACCGACGTGCGTGGACTCGACGGCTGGAAGGAAGCCGTCGCCGATATCGATGGCACTAAGGTGCGTGTTGCCGTGGCGCACGGGCTGGGCAACGCTGCCCGCCTGCTCGACGCGATTCGCGACGGCCGTGTGAGCTATGACTTCGTTGAGGTTATGGCATGCCCGGGCGGCTGCGTCGGTGGCGGCGGTCAGCCCATCCACGACGGCTGCGAGCTGGCGGCCGAGCGCGGCCAGGTGCTCTGGGGCCTCGATGCGAACGCCGAGATTCGCTTCTCGCATGAGAATCCCGATGTCCAGGCGTGCTATAGCGAGTTCTTGGGTGCGCCGCTCTCGCCGCTGGCCGAGGAATTGCTGCATACCGATCATCACGCATGGACGATGCCTAACGAGGGGACGTGCTAGCGATGCGCGCGTTTGATTTTGAGATGTCGCGCCGGGGGTTTGCCTCGGCGCTCGCCATGGGCACCCTGTCGCTTGCGCTCGCGGGCTGTGGCGGCGGGGCTGCCGGTGTCGGGTCCGCCGCGGGCTCGGCTGCCACGGACGGCGCCGGTGCTGCCGCAGAGCCGGTCGAGGTACACGTCGCCTCGCTCAAGGGGCCGACGTCGATTGGCCTGGTGCAGTTTATGGACCAGGCGGCCGACGGTGCCACGGACAATGAGTTCGACTTTGCGATCAACACTGCCGCCGACGAGATTGTGCCCAAGGTCATTCAGGGCGATATCGATATCGCCCTGGTGCCCGCCAACGTGGCGAGCGTGCTCTACAACAAGACTGAGGGTGCGGTGCAGGTCATCGACATCAACACGCTGGGCGTGCTGAACGTTGTGACGGGCGACGCGAGTGTGGCCTCGTTTGGCGATCTGGCGGGCCATACTGTCTATATGACGGGCAAGGGCACCACGCCGGAGTACGTCATGAACTACCTGTTGGAGCGCGCGGGCCTGACCGGCCAGGTTACGCTCGAGTTTAAGAGCGAGCCCACCGAGGTGCTGTCGGCGTTGCTTGCCGATCCGTCTGCCGTGGGCGTGCTGCCGGAGCCGTTCAAGACCGCTGCCATCGCAAAGAGCGAAGGCAAGCTGTCGGCTCCGGTAAGTCTGACCGATGTGTGGGATGAACTGGCAGGTGACACGGGTTCGCGCCTGCTGACGGGCGTGACCGTGGTGCGCCGTGCCTTTGCCGAGGAGCATCCCGAGGCCGTGGCGGAATTCCTGAGCTGCCATGCTGCGAGCGTTGAGGCCGTGAACGCGGCGCCGGCGGACTGGGCTCAGGCCGTGGTCGATGCGGGTATCGTGGATAACGCCGCGATTGCCGAAAAGGCGATTCCCGGGTGCATGCTCGTGTGCCAGACGGGGAGGGATATGAAGGCGGCGCTCGGCGGGTACCTGCAGGTGCTGGCCGATGCGGACGCGAGCGCCGTGGGCGGCAAGCTCCCGGCTGACGATTTCTACTGCATGGAGTAGCCCGTGCGTGCGTTTGCTCGACAAATGACAGAGCGTATGAAGGCGGTGGCGGCAGCAGGTGCCGTTGCCGCCTTTTGGCTTGCCGTGTGGGTGCTGATGGCGGGTTTCGTGGCGCAGCCGTTGATTTTGCCGGGGCCGGGCGCCGTCGTGGTGGCGTTGCTGCGACTGGTATGCGATGCCGGCACATGGGCGATTCTGGCAGGCTCGGGTGCGCGAATCTTGGGCGGGCTGGCGCTTGCCGCGGTGTGCGGCGGCGTACTGGCGGGAGTCTCGGTGCGATCGCTGACGTTTGCCCGCTTGGTGGCGCCGGCGCTTTCGTTTGTTAAGGCGACACCGGTTGCCTGCGTGGTGGTCCTGCTGCTCATTTGGTTGGGGTCGGCGCGCGTGAGCATTGCGGCGGTCTTTTTGATGGCACTTCCGGGCGTGTATTTTTCGTTGGTCGAGGGTTTGACGCAAGCGGATAAACCGCTGGAGCAGATGTTTCGTCTGCATGGCGTGCGGGGCTGGCGACTGTTTTGCGCCCATACCTGGCGCGAGGTCCTGCCGTTTGTGCTTTCGTGTGCGCGTGCCGTGATCGGCATGAGCTGGAAGGCCGGCGTGGCGGCGGAGCTCATCGGCATGGCGACGGGCACCGTGGGCGAACGCATCTATCAGGCGAAGCTGCTCATCGAGACGGCTGATCTGCTGGCGTGGACCGTGTTGGTCGTTGCCGCCTCGTGGGCGTGTGAGCGCGTGCTGGTGTGGCTGCTGCGGGTTTCGGGACCCGTGGCGTGGCGTGCGGCCGTGCGGGCACATGGGCATGGACTGCGCGGGCGTGCGGGCGGCTCTGCTGGTGGCGGGGCTGCGGCGGAGCTTGCGCTCGCCGTGGGCGACCGGGCACCCTGGGCTCCGGCGCTGGATGGTCTGGTGCTCAACGTGCCCGCGGGCGGGCGTATCTGCGTGATGGGAGCTTCAGGCGTGGGCAAGTCGACGCTGCTTTCGTTGACAGCGGGGGAGTGCGCGCCGTGCTCGATGGTGTTTCAGGATACGCGCCTGGTTGAGGACGCCTCTGCTTTGGATAACGTGCTGGTGTGCGCCGATGCACGCGTGAATGCCTCGAGTGCCGCTGCCTTGTTGCGCCTGCTGGTACCGGGGATCGATGTGCATGCCCGCGTGGCCGAGCTCTCGGGCGGGCAGCGCCGTCGCGTCGAGATTGCCCGAGCCCTGCTGTGTCCGGGCGGCGCAGTGATTCTGGACGAGCCCTTTACCGGTCTAGACATCGCTGCGCGCGACGCATGCACCGAGGTCGTGCTCGACTTGCTCGACGGCCGTATGCTGTTGCTTGCCACGCACGATGCCGCTGACGCTCGGGCCCTCAATATCTCGGACATCATCACACTCTAAAGACTTACTCAGCAACAAATTGATCCGTTTTTTCTCCGTCCCCATGGGGTCGGGTATGGTATTCTATCTGCGGGGTAATACTTAGGAATACCAAGTAATACCAGCGCCGTAGAACAAACTCCAGATGCGGGCCAATCGGGTTGCCTTCACAGCCCGTCGCCCAGCCGCGTGGCCCGCATCCATCCGCACCACCGTCGTTTCAAAAAGGAAGCGCCATGGCAGAACACATGACCCCGGTTGTCGCGAAGGTCTTGCCCGAGGAAAAGGCAGCCTTCGCGGCGGCAACCCAGCTCGTGGGCACCACGCCGTCCAACGCCATCCGCATGTTCATCGCCGCCTTCAATCGCTGCGGCACCTTTCCGTTCGACATTTCGCCCAGCGGGGCCTTTGGCGCTGCGCCCGATTCTCATCAACAATGACTGTCCCAAACTGCCGGCACTTGGGGACGTTCCTTTTCTGCCGGCAGTTAAGGAACGTCCCTAAGTGCCGGGTTTTGAGGAGGTTGGCATGCTCAATGCGATGATTTGGGCGCTTGCCTGTTTTGGTGTTGTTGCTGCCGATATAGCCCTGAGCGTGGTTCTGTTTTCAGCTCTCGATGCCGTGTCGGCGCTGACGGGTTTCCCGATCGACAATCTCGATATCCAATGGTTCCAGGCTGCCGCTCAGACGGCGTCATTTTTGATGGCGCTGCTGTGGTGGCGTTATCTGTGGCCCCGCTCCTTCATGGCGCGCCGGCAAGGCGAGCGCCCGCTCGGTGGGGGAGCAAGCGCGGCATGGAAGCGCATTGCCTGCGTTGTCGTGATCGGCCTATCCATGCAGGTGGTCACTAGCTACCTATGCGACGGCGTGCTGTCGCTGCTGCCCGAGGTCGCGGCAGACTATAGCGAGCTCGTCGAGGAAACGGGCATGGGCGATACCAGCCTTCTTGCCGTCCTGACCACGGTGCTCGGCGCGCCGTTTTGCGAAGAGCTCCTGGTACGCGGCATCATCTTTGAGTTTTCGCTGCGTGCGTTTAATCCGCAGTGCCGTCCGCTCTGGAAACGCCGGCGCCGCGCGAACGCGCAAGACGGCGCTATAGTGCCCTGGGCGGCCCCGAGTACCTGGGGCGTCGCCGCGGCAATCGTGCTGCAGGCGGCGGTCTTCGGCTTTATGCACATGAACTGGGTGCAGGGCTGCTATGCGGGCGCTGCCGGCCTCATTTTTGGTTGGGTGTTCGTGACCACTGGAAAGCTCCGCTACACGATCCTGCTGCACTTTGCCTTTAATGCCGGGTCGTATCTCATGACGTTGCTCTGGTTTGTGAACACGCCGTTCGACGTTGTGGTCACGGTTGGCATCGCCGGCTTTGTGCTGGTAGAGGCGATGCACTCGCTGCTTCGATTGTGCATTCCCGTGTCGCGCGAAGCTGATCGGTCTGAGTAATAACGCCTTTAATTAGACCGATGCGTCTTGAACGCACCTGGCGTTTCGCCGAATGCTTCTTTGAATTTTGAGTAAAAGAATGACATGTTGGAGATGCCGACTTTTCGGGCTACATACTGCACGCTGCGCTCGGTGTTATTGAGAAGATATGCCGCCTCTGTGAGCTGCTGGTTGAGCTTGATTTGCGAAAACGTTTTGCCGGTTTTTTGCTTGATCAAGCTGCTGAGATAGCTGGTGCTATAACCCGTATCGCTCGCAATGCTTTCGAGTGTGCAGTCGCCGTAGCTTCGCTCAATATGATTCAGAATCGACACGATGCGTTCGTTCGACATGATCGCCTGGTTATCAGTTGCGGAGCGTCGGTACAGTCCTCGAATGAGAACAAGGAATAGGCTGACGGCGAGGTGCCTCATGAGTTCATTGGAATAGGCATCTTTAAAGTGATATTCGATAAAGAGCATCTCGATGAGGCGTCGCGCATGTCGGGCGTATTCCTCTGGAAGAATGAGATATTTTCGGGCCTCGCGGTTTTTGGACACAAAATCAAATAGAAGATTCGTTAATGGTGACGCGCCGGGTAGCTGGCTCAGGAACAACGAATCGAACATTTCTTTTTTGAAGACGATTGAAATGACGATATCGTGCTCGCCCTTAACGTACGGAACGCTTCTGACTACGCCGGTGTTGCAAATGAGCACGTCGCCCTTTTTAAGGAGTAGTCGCCGTCCGTTGACGATAAACGTGCAGACGCCGTCGTACACGTAGTTAAGCTCCATATCCCGATTGATATGAGGAGGAATGTCGGTAAAGCGCGACTCCTTGATAAGGCCCACGGGGTTTTCGTCGAGGGTTTCTTTCCAATCAAACAGATAGACTTCTTCGCCGTTAATGGTTGTGGTTTCCACCCTGTTATATCGCGGGCTGAGCTCTCCCGGATGCGTGCGATGCCACTCTTCGGTCTCGGTATGCGTATAGAGCAGCTGTTTGAGATTCGAATCCATGGGGTGCTCCAGGGGTGAACGGTAGAATCGATGCCTTAAACGGTATTATATCTAAAAAAATGTTATAAACCCACGCTTTCTATGCGATATCTTATGCATCTTGTTCTTCCTAGTATTGGGTTATCCGCTGGAGCATCCGATCAAGGAGGGCAAATGAGTAAGTTAAAACATGGGTTTGACTCCGACTTTTTATGGGGCGGAGCCATATCGTGCTCGCAGGCCGATGGCGCTTGGAATGAGGGCGGAAAGGGAAAGTCGACGCAGGATTGTCGATGGCTGGATGGTACCTGGACTCATGACCAGATTGAGGACAAGCATCAAAACAACCCCTTCTGCCATGACGAACTAATGAACGCTCTCGCAGATGATGGTGTTAAGTTCTACCCGTTTAGGCGCGGTAACGACTTCTATCATCACTACCGTGAGGACATCGCGCTTTTTGCGGAGATGGGCCTCAAGCTGTTCCGCACTTCTATTTGCTGGAGCCGAATCTATCCTAACGGAGATGATCTTGAGCCTAACCGCGAAGGCATCGAGTGGTATCGAAGCATGCTGGGTGAGTGCAAAAAGCACGGCATTAAAACCTTCGTCACCATGCTCCACTATGACATCCCGGTAAATCTTGTCACCACATATGGGGGATGGAAGAATCGCAAGACGATTGATTTCTTCGCCCGCTATGTCGAGACAATCGTTACGGAATTGGGCGATCTGGTCGATTTCTGGCTGCCTTTTAACGAGTTCAATGCAGCGCGTTTTTCGCCTTGGGACGGGGTCTGTCTGGTCAAAGACGAAGAGGGGGAGAACTTCGATCGAGCCATCTTCCAGTGCCTGCACCACGAGTTCGTTGCCAATGCGCGTGCCGTCGAGATCGTCCATCGTCTTTCGCCCGATACTCCCGTTGGCGGCATGATCGCTCGATTCTGTACGTATCCCGCCACCTGCCGTCCCGAAGATAACATGCAGGCTATTCACGACGACCAGTATTCCAACTGGTTCTATACGGACGTGATGGCTCGTGGAAAATACCCCGCTTATATGAATCGCTATTTCGATGCGTGTGATATCGAGATTCAAATGGAACCGGGCGATGAAGAGCTCATCGCTCGCAACACGGTCGACTTCCTGGCCTTTTCGTACTACTTTTCCCAGGTATCCACCTGCGATCAGGGATGGGAGAAGACTGCGGGTAATCTGGTCATGGCAAACAAGAACCCTTATCTCGAGACGAGTGAGTGGGGCTGGCAGCTCGATCCCATTGGCCTGAGGGTTACCCTTAACCAGATGTATGACCGCTATGGGCTGCCTCTGTATATTGCCGAGAACGGCCTCGGTACATCTGATGTAGTCGAGGAGGATGGCAGCATCCACGACGAGTATCGAATCGATTATTTGCGCCAGCACATAAAGTGCCTTAAAGAAGCGGTGATCGATGGCGTTGACGTGCGCGGATACATGATCTGGGGATTCATTGACCTTGTTGCCTGCGGTCCTCTTACGATGGACAAGCGCTACGGGCTTATCTATGTCGATCTGGATAATTGCGGCAACGGCACTGCGGAGCGCTCGCGTAAAGACTCTTTCTATTGGTATCAGAAATGTATCGCCACTAATGGCGAGGATCTTGGGTAGGAGTGATTGTCGTGGCAGACAAGAAGGAACTGGCCGCTCGTGTCCTCGAGCTCGTGGGCGGCGCCGATAACGTTGTTATGGCAACGCACTGCATTACAAGGCTCAGATTCAACCTGAAGGACGATAGCAAGGCAGACCTGGAGGCCCTTAAGACGCTTGACGGCGCCTTGGGCGCGCAGGTTAAAGACGGACAGTGGCAAGTTATCATCGGCGCCAGCGTGGGGTCGGTATATGACGAATTGGAGCCCATGCTAGGTGACAGGATGGGTGGCGAGGTCTCCGCCGACGCCGAGCAGCCTGAGCTCCAAAAAGGTTCGGCTCGCGTATTCGATATCATCACCGGCATCTTTTCCGCTATCATTCCCGCACTGGTGGCGGGAGGCATCGTAAAGGGCATCCTGGCTGCTATCGCGGCTTTTGGAATCGACACGGGTGCCGGCGACTTTGCGATATTCAATATGATTTCGGATATCCCGTTCTACTTCTTGCCGTTTTTGCTGGCAATGTCTACAGCTGATAAGTTCCGGGTCAACCGTTCGCTTGCGCTTTGTGTTGCCGGATTGCTGATGTACCCGACCATTGTCAACGCTGTCGGTACGGGCGAGACGCCCCTTGCGCTGTTCGGTTTTGCGGTGCCGATTTTTAGCTACGCCGATTCCGTGTTCCCGGTTATCTTTGGCGTCATTGGCTTGTCTTTTGTATATCGTGCAATCGACAAAGTCGTGCCGGATCTTTTTAAGCTCGTTGTCGTTCCGGCGCTCTCCCTTGCTATCGTGATTCCCGTCAACCTGTTTGTGCTCGCTCCGATTGGTGCCTGGTGCGGTCTTGGTCTTGCCAACGGTATCGTTTGGCTATTCTCGACGTTAGGCCCCGTTGCCGGTTTTCTGCTGGGCTTCTTTATGCCGCTTATCGTGCTCTTCGGCATGCATCAGTCAACGAGCCCTATCCAGATTTCCAATATCGCAACGCTTGGGTATGACTATCTGCTCCCGATCTCTTTCTGCCATAACCTCGCCGAAAGCGGTGCGTCTTTTGGTGCAGCCCTGCGCATGACCGACGAAAAGCTCAAGTCCGCTGCAATGACGTGCGCCTTCTCAGCATTTATGGGAATTTCCGAGCCCGCCTTGTTTACCGTTCAGGTTCCTAACAGGACTCCGCTTATCGCTGCGATGATTGCGGATGGCATTGGCGGTGCGCTTACCGTTGTTCTCGGCGCAAAGTGCTTCGGCTTTGTTATGCCCGGCATTACCTCGTTGCCCGTTTATGCCGATCCAAGTGGCAATCCCATGAACCTGATCATGATTGTCGTCTGCATCGCTTTGACTTGGGTTATCTCTGCGGCGCTCTCGTTTGCGCTCTATGGTCGTTTCGACAAAAAGTAACGACGTTTTGAGATAGACATTATTAATCGGCCGCTCGCCGGGGAATCGTTCTGCGACGCCCCAGCGAGCGGCATTTTATTGGTGGGGCGTGTCGTGTCGCCAACGGCGGCATGCCGCCTCGCCGCGCTAGTTGCGTCTGCCGCCTCCGTTGGCGCCCTGACGCCCCTGTGCCGCGCGATTGCGACCGGCAGTGTTCTGCGCGCGGGACATACCGCCGTGACCCTTGCTGCCCTTGGGCCCCTTGCCAGCGGCGCCACCGTGGGCCTTGCCGCCCTTCTTGCCTGCGCCATGCCCACCGCCAGCAGACGTCTCGCCCGGGCGCGGCGGCACGGGACGGATCAGGCAATGCTTGGTGTAGCCGATCAGGTCGCGACGGCCAGCCTTTTCCAGCGCCTCGCGTACCAGCTTGTAGTTCTCGGGCTTGCGATACTGGATGAGCGCGCGCTGCATGGCCTTCTCGTGCGGGTCGCGCGCCACATAGATCGGTTTCATGGTGCGCGGGTCCACGCCGGTGTAGTACATGCACGTCGACATGGTGGACGGTGTGGGGTAGAAGTCCTGCACCTGCTCGGGCATGTAACCCATGTCGCGCACGGCTTCGGCAAGGTCCACGGCTTCCTTCATCGTTGAGCCGGGGTGGCTCGAGATCAGATACGGCACCACGTACTGCTTGAGTCCGTATTCGCGATTCAAGCGTTCAAATTTACGGCAGAATGCGTCGTAGACAGCTCGGCTCGGCTTGCCCATCACGGACAGTACCGCGTCGCTCACGTGCTCGGGCGCTACGCGCAGCTGGCCCGAGACATGGTGCTCCAGCAGCTCGCGCAAAAACTCGTCCGAGGCGTCGGCCATGGTGTAGTCAAAGCGGATGCCGCTGCGGACGAAGACCTTCTTGACGCCCGGCAGCTGGCGCAGGTCGCGCAGCAACTGCGTGTAGCCGCTCTCGTCGACCACCATGTTCTTGCACACACTCGGCCACAGGCAGCGCTTGTTCTTGCACACGCCGTGCTTGAGCTGCTTGTCGCAGGCCGGGCGGCTAAAGTTAGCCGTCGGTCCGCCCACGTCGTTGATGTAGCCCTTAAACTCGGGATCGCGCGTGAGCAGCTCGGCCTCGCGCACGATCGAGTCGTGGCTGCGCATCTGCAGCACGCGGCCCTGGTGGAAGGTGAGGGCGCAAAACGAGCACTCGCCAAAGCAGCCGCGGTTGGAGCTAATGGAAAACTTAATCTCGGCAAAGGCCGGCACGCCGCCTGCCGCGTCGTAGTCGGGATGCCAGTCGCGTGCGTAGGGGAGCTCGGCTACCTCGTCCATCTCGTCGGTGGTGAGCGTCGCCGATGGCGGGTTCTGCACCACATAGATGCTGTTGGGGTAGGGCTCTACCAGGCGATGTCCGGTGATGGGGTCCATATTCTGCTGCTGCACGTTAAAGCTGCGTGCGTAGTTGAGCTTGTCGGCAGCAAGGTCGTCCCAGCTGGGTAGCAGGTCGTAGTCGTAGACCTCGTCGAGCGAGCTCGTGCGGTAGACGGTACCGTTGATATAGGTGATCTGGTCGACGGGTAGCCCCGCGTCGAGCGCGTCGGCGATCTCGACAATCGCGTGCTCGCCCATGCCGTAGATGAGAATGTCGGCGCCCGAGTCGAGCAGCACCGAGCGCTTGAGTTTGTCCTGCCAGTAGTCGTAGTGGGCCAGGCGACGCAGGCTCGCCTCGATGCCACCGATAATGATGGGGGCGTCCTTGAACGTCTGGCGGATGAGGTTGCCGTAGACCGTGACGGCACGGTTGGGACGGCGCCCCTCCTCGCCACCGGGGGTATAGGCGTCGGTGTGGCGGCGGTGCTTGGTCACCGAATAGTGGTTGACCATGGAGTCCATGTTGCCGGCGCTGACCAAAAAGCCCAGGCGCGGCTCGCCGAGCACCGTGATGCTGGCGGGGTCGGTCCAGTCGGGCTGGCAGATGATGCCCACCTTGTAGCCGTGCGCGTCGAGTACGCGGCTGACGATGGCCATGCCAAAGCTGGGGTGGTCCACGTAGGCGTCGCCGCAGATGTAGACGAAGTCGCACTGGTCCCAGCCGCGCGCGTCCATATCGGCGCGGCTGACGGGGAGAAACTTGTCGCGGCCCGGACGCCAGGGGCGTGTGGGCGTCGCTTGGGAATGCTTGGTGCGGGCGACCGTGGCCTGCTCCTTGCCGCCGCGCTTTTGCTGCTGGCCCTGTTTGCCCTGCTGACTGCGCTGGTTGTTCTGAGCGTGCTGAGGCTTTTTTGCCACGATCCCTCCCGGTGTCTGTATGCTGCACGTAATTGTAACCAGTCTTTTTGGGACGGGGCTAAAAAGACTGGGGGAGTACATGGACTAGTGAGTGGGAGCGTCGCCGCGCCCACCGTTTGTTTCCAGACTGTGTATCCCTGCGTCGAAGGAGCCGTCTCGCGCGCACGCCATGTTGTCAATGGGTTACAGTATGAACGGCGGCTATATTTCCGCCAACGCACGAGAGAGTCGTCAACAAGGAGGATGCACGACGATGCAGCGTGCCAAACAGATATCGGAGTCTATTGAGCTGGGCATCATCTTGGCGCTCGCCGGTGGCTTTATGGACGTGTATTCGTACATTGGGCGCGACCATGTTTTCGCCAACGCGCAGACGGGCAACATCTTGCTGGTGGGCGTGAGCATCTCGGAGGGCAACTGGGCGCTGGCGGGGCGCTATTTCTTCCCCGTGGTGTCGTTTGCCGTGGGCATTATGCTTGCCGACCTGGTGCACGAGCGGTTTGGCAGCGTGATCCACTGGCGTCAGGTGACGGTGTTCTTTGAAGCCGTCATCTTGCTGGGCGTGAGCTTTATCCCCGGTGGCGGTTACAACCTGCTCGCCAACTGCCTTACCTCGTTTGCCTGCGGCATGCAGGTCGAGAGCTTCCGCAAGATCCACGGTCACGGCATCGCTACGACCATGTGCATCGGCAACTTGCGCAACGCGCTGCAAAACGTGGACGATTACATCATCACCCACAGGCGCGGCTTTTTGGAAAACGGCCTGCTGTACTTTGGCGTGATCTTTACCTTTGTGTTTGGCGCCGTGTTGGGCAACTGGTGTATTGAGCGCATGGGCCTGCACGCCATCGTCGTGGCGAGCTTGCTGCTGTTTGTCGCGTTTGCCATCATGTTCATCGACCGCGAGCGCGACTTGCGCTTACGCTGGAAGGTTGCGGCCGAGGCTTGGAAAGAGGGCTGCCGAAAGTAACCGAATGCGGCAAAGGGGCTGTCCCTTTGCCGCAATATTTTTCATCGTCTGTTGAAACGCTTTAAATAGTTTGACGTTCTCACGCGTTTTTTGTTTCAAAAGCGTTAGGATGGGACTCATAGCGTGGGGCGTAATGGATGCCCCGCACACGATGGGAGGCTATCAATGGCTAATCGTTTCGTTCTCAATACCATCTCTTATCATGGTTCCGGCGCCATCAAGGAGATCCCCGGCGAGCTCCAGCGTCGCGGCTACAAGAAGATCTTCGTCTGCTCCGACCCCGATCTGGTCAAGTTTGGCGTTACCGCTAAGGTGACCGACGAGCTCGACGCCGCCGGCATCGCTTGGAGCCTCTACTCCGAGATCAAGCCCAACCCCACGATTCAGAACGTCAAGGACGGCGTCGAGGCCTTCAAGGCCGCCGAGGCTGACGCTATCGTGACCATCGGTGGCGGCTCCTCCATGGACACCGCCAAGGCCATCGGCATCATCATCAACAACCCCGAGTTCGCCGATGTCCGCAGCCTCGAGGGCGTTGCTCCCACTAAGAACCACGCCGTGTTCACCATCGCCGTGCCGACGACCGCCGGTACCGCTGCCGAGGTGACCATCAACTACGTCATCACCGACCCCGAGAAGGTCCGCAAGTTCGTGTGCGTCGACACCAACGACGCCCCCGAGGTCGCCGTCGTCGACCCCGACATGATGGCTTCCATGCCCGCCGGCCTGACCGCCTCCACCGGCATGGACGCTCTGACCCACGCCATCGAGGGCTACACCACCAAGGGCGCTTGGGAGCTCTCCGACATGTTCCACTTTGAGGCTATCAAGCTGATCAGCGAGAACCTGCGCGACTCCGTCGCCGAGGCCAAGTCCGGCAAGCCCGGCTCCGGCCGCGAGGGCATGGCTCTTGGCCAGTATGTCGCCGGCATGGGCTTCTCCAACGTTGGCCTGGGCATCGACCATGCCATGGCTCACACCCTGTCCGCTCACTACGACACCCCGCACGGCGTCGCCTGCGCCATGCTGCTGCCGATCGCCATGGAGTTCAACAAGCCGGTTTGCGCCGAGCGCCTGGCCAAGGTCGCCGTCGCCATGGGCGTTGACACCACGGGCATGAGCACCGACGAGGCCGCCGATGCTGCCATCGCCGCCGTCAAGCAGCTTTCCGCCGACGTGAACATCCCGCACGTCTGCGAGGCCATGAAGGCTGACGAAATCGAGGTCCTGGCCAAGGACGCCATGGCCGACGCCTGCTTCCCGGGCAACCCGCGCGAGGCGACGCTCGACGACGTCATCGAGCTCTTCAAGAAGATCTGCCCGGCTGCCTAACTTGGTTCGGCGGGCTCCTGCCCGTTAGCCCCACAATCGTCCTCGGACATGTCGGAGGCCCCGCTGCGCACTACGTGCGGCGGGGCCTCCTTCTGTCCTGCGGAAAGATTCTGGGGCTTACGGGCAGGGGCCCGCCGGCTCGTTATCGTGGCGGGCGCTGCTCTGGGAAGCTCGACGGGTTGTCTCGCTAGGTAAATAATTGTGCGTGGTGGTATTGTTGCTGTGGGTTTAATTCGATATGAAAGGGTGACATTGGTGTCCCAGATGGATTCTTCGCTTGGTTTTATCACTGACCAGTTGAAGGTGCTGACTTCTATTGCTTCGCCTACGGGCTATACCCGCGCGGCTACTGATTATCTGATGGAGACCCTGCGCGATATGGGGTTTGGGCCTGAGCGTTCTAATAAGGGTAACGTGCTCGTTGAGCTTGGCGGCGAGGGCGAGCCGCTCGTACTGGCGAGCCATGTCGATACCCTAGGCGCCATGGTGCGTTCCATTAAGGACAATGGCCGCCTGCGCCCCACGACGCTCGGTGGGCATCAGTGGTCTACGGCCGATGGCGAGAACTGCACCGTCTACACGCGCGACGGCAATGTCTACACGGGCGTGGTTCTTAACACCGAGCCTTCGGCGCACGTGGCCGACGAGCCGGTCAAGACCATCGAGAAGAACATGGAGATCTTGCTCGACGAGAACGTCGACAGCAAGGACGATGTGCTCGAGCTGGGTATTCAGACCGGCGACATCATCGCTATGGATCCTCGCACGACGGTGACGGAGAGCGGCTACATTAAGAGCCGCTTCCTGGATGACAAGCTATCGGCCGCCATTTTGTTGGGCTTGGCGCGTGCCGTCGCCGCTGGCGAGGTGACGCTTTCGCGTAAGGTTTCGCTGCTCTTTACCGTGTACGAGGAGGTGGGCCACGGCGGCGCCTTCGTGCCGGCCGACACGCGCGAGATGATCAGCGTTGACATGGGCTGCGTGGGCGACGACCTAGGCTGCACCGAGCACATGGTGTCGATCTGCGCCAAGGATTCGGGCGGTCCGTACAACTACGACCTGGTGACGGCGCTGTCCAATATCGCGCGCGAGCTTGAGCTCGATTACGCTATCGACGTGTATCCGCATTACGGTTCGGACGTCGAAGCCACGCTCTCTGCCGGCTACGACATTCGCCATGGTCTGATCGGCCCCGGCGTGTATGCGAGCCACAACTACGAGCGTAGCCACATGGACGGCGTGCGCAACACCTTCGAGCTCGTCCGCGCCTACGTACAGCGCTAGCGATGCAGCGGCCTCGGCTGATACGGCAGTACCGACCGAGGCCGTCCTCTCTAAGTTGCGGTGAAATAGGGACTGTTTGGCGGTTTTAAACGCTTAAACAGTCCCTATTTCACCGCAATTTATGAAGGGGATGGGGCTACTTAAGTGCGCCGGTCACCGTGCCGCCGCCGAGGACGATGTCGCCGTGGTAGACTACAACGGCCTGGCCGGGGGCGATGGCTCGCTGCGGCTCGTCAAAAGTCAGCAGCATTTGCCCGTCGGCGCCACGTGTAAGGGTCGCCGCCTGGTCTTTCTGACGGTAGCGGTACTTGGCGCCCACGCGAATGCCGCCGGCATCGAGCTCTGCCTCCATGCGGTCAGCGGGGGCGCTCCAGATCCAGTCGTTGGCCGTGAGGGCAGCGGCGGTCAGGTCCTCGGCCTCGCCCAGATACACAATGTTGTTGGTGGCATCGACGCCCGCTACGTACACGGGATGCGCCATCGCGACGCCCAGGCCCTTGCGCTGGCCGATGGTATAACGCAAGGCGCCGTTGTGACGTCCGACCACGCTGCCGTCGCGCCATACAATATCGCCCGGCTCGGCGGCATGTCCGCAGCGGCGCTCGATATAGCCCGCGTAGTCGCCGTCCGCGATAAAGCAGATATCCTCGCTCTCGGCCTTCTTGGCGTTGATGAAGCCCTGCTCGGCGGCAATGCGGCGAACGTCGCGCTCCTTGTCCAGCCCGGCCAGCGGAAAGATTGTGCGTGCCAGGCGCTCTTGCGTAAGCGAATACAAAAAGTAGCTTTGGTCCTTTTTGGGATCTTCGCCGCGATGTAGCTGCCAGGTGCCGTCTGTCGCCTGGCTCGTTTTGGCGTAGTGACCTGTGGCGATGTAGTCGCAGCCCATGTCCAGCGCCGCATCGAGCAGCGCGCCAAACTTAATGTGGCGGTTGCAGATGATGCACGGGTTGGGCGTCAGTCCTTCCTGGTAGGCGTTCACAAAGCGCTCGATAACGCTGCGGTCGAAGGTTTGCTGCAGGTCGAGCACGTGGTGGGGTATCCCCAGGCGCTCGGCGACGGCCTTTGCATCGGCGATGTCGCGGTCGACTTTGCTCATGCCCGTGGCGGGGTCGGGCACGGGGCAGGTGAGGCGCATGGTGGCACCGACACATTCGTAGCCCTGACTTTTAAGCAGATAGGCAGTCACGCTGGAATCGACGCCGCCGCTCATGGCGACGAGCACGCGCTTGTTGTGCATGGGGAGGTTCTCCTTGGTGGCATGTGGCCAAAAAAGAAAAGCGGCGCGGGAGGCTGGTTCCGCGCCGCAGACATTGTAGCAAGTTCGGACGTCTCGTGGGACACCCTGATGGGATGGGCTCAGACTGCCGGGAGAGAGGAGACCGGCTCGTCCCTGGGCTCAACCTATGGGCGACGGGCCCTAGTCCTGGAAGAGTGCCGTGGACAGGTAGCGCTCACCGGTATCGGCGAGCAGCGCCACGATGGTCTTGCCTTCGTTCTCGGGGCGCTTGGCCAGCTGCAGTGCGGCCCACACGGCGGCGCCGGACGAAATGCCCACGAGCACGCCCTCCTTGTGGCCCACGGCGCGGCCGGTGGCAAAGGCGTCGTCGCTCTCGACGGGGATGATCTCGTCGTAGATCTGGGTGTCGAGGACGTCGGGCACAAAGCCGGCGCCGATGCCCTGGATCTTGTGCGGGCCGGCCTGGCCCTTAGAGAGCACCGGGGAGGTGGCGGGCTCGACGGCGACGACCTGAATCTCGGGGTTCTGCTCCTTGAGGAACTCGCCCACGCCGGTCACGGTGCCGCCGGTGCCGACGCCGGCGACGAAGATATCGACCTCGCCGTCGGTGTCATCCCAGATCTCGGGGCCGGTCGTGGCCTTGTGGATGGCGGGGTTGGCGGGGTTTACAAACTGGCCGGCGATAATGCTGTTGGGGGTCTCCTTCTGCAGTTCTTCGGCCTTGGCGATGGCGCCCTTCATGCCCTTGGAGCCGTCGGTGAGCACGAGTTGTGCGCCATATGCCTGCATAAGCTTGCGACGCTCGACGGACATAGTCTCGGGCATGGTGATGATCACCTTGTAGCCGCGAGCCGCCGCCACCGAGGCGATGCCGACGCCGGTGTTGCCGCTCGTGGGCTCGATGATGGTGTAGTCGCCGCCGCGCACGAGCTTGCCGGCCTTCTCGGCCTCGTCAATCATGTTCTTGGCGACGCGGTCTTTAACGGACCCGGCGGGGTTGAAGTATTCCAGCTTGACGAGCACGCGGGCCTTGAGGTCCTCATCGGCCTCAAAGTGAGTGAGCTCCAGAAGCGGGGTGTGGCCGATAAGCTGATCGATGGACGTATAAACATTGCTCATGGTGAACCTCCAAAGTGTTCAAATGACTGGATACCGTGTGGTTTTACGGTGTGTGTAGCAGCGAAACCCATAAACCTTATGGGTTGTTCTTTTTGCTGTTGGCAAGCATAGTAGACAGTAAAGCCTAGTAACGCAATAGGAAATAGAAGATTATTACGAGGCGATTAACCAGCTTGACGGGAATAGGTATTTTCAAAGCCAATTTTTCGGCTAGAATTTCAACGGACTAAAAGACCGAAAGGCAGCACTATATATGTTGGTTTCTACTAAGGGCAGGTACGCCCTGCGCGTTATGGTTGACCTGGCCGAGCACCAGGCGGCAGGCCGCATTCCCCTCAAAGAGATCGCCGCGCGTCAGGGGATTTCGGAGAAATATCTGGAGAACATTTTGGCTACGCTCGTCCGCGCCAATATGCTCTCGGGCATGCGCGGCAAGGGCGGCGGCTACGTGCTCACGCGCCCGCCCGAGCAGTATACGGTGGGCGAGATCTTGCGCCTGACCGAGGGCAGCCTGGCGCCGGTCGCATGCCTGGACGGCGACTGCAAGGGCTGTTCACGTTCGGATGAGTGCCCCACGCTCGACGTGTGGAAGAACCTGGACAAGCTCATCAATGACTACCTCGACGGCGTGACGCTCGATGCACTCGTCGCCCCCAACGAGGGCTACGACTACGTCATCTAGCTCCACCTGCCATTTGGGGACGGGGTGGAAATGGCAGATTCTCTCGCCCTTTGAGACTTGGCAAATAAGAAGGCCGCCCATTTTTGTGATGGGCGGCCTTCGTTTTGGGCTGTTGAGATGGGCGCGGCCGGAATGGCCGTTTTAGCCCTCGGCGATGCTATCGAGAATGCTGCGCATGATGGACACCAGGATGCTGCCCATAAAGGCCGATCCAAAGCTGGCGATGGAGATACCCGCGCCCAGCAGATTGACCGACAGATAGCTGGCCAGCTCGAGCATAAAGCTGTTGACTACGAGCTGAAAAATACCAAGCGTGATAATAGTGAGCGGCAGCGAGATGACCGTCAGGAACGGCTTGACGAGCGAGTCGACGATGTTGAGGAACAGTCCCACGAAGGCAAAGCAGACCCAGGCGTCGGCCATGCCGAAGGGCTGAATGCCGGGGACGAGAAACGTTGCGATCGCGATGGCGATTGAGGTCAAAAGCCAGTTGAGCAAAAAGCGCATGGTGGGAATCCTTTCTTGCGCATGGCGTGGGGAGGGGGCGTGAGGGGCGCACATCTTTGCAACTCGGGTAGATGCGCGGGCACGGCCCTGTTTGGGCACCCATTGTTCCAGATATTCGTGGAGCTTGCGTGCGCATTCGGTTTCAAAACGGCGTTCGTCCTAAAAAACGTGCCGCTGGCAGAGAGTCTTGTCGCTTTAGTTTGGTGGTGTGCTAAACTGCTACGGGCAAAAGCCACAGGCGTTGCCCTATTGCATATTACGGGTGAACGATGCCCGATGTCAGTATCAACTTCGATGCCTTTTGGCGGGTTTGGCGGTGATCGATGAATATCGAGAACATGTTTGACAAGCCTGATGTCAAGCAGCTCGTCCACGCATTTAGCCTTTTGGACGACGAGAAAGATATCCAAGCGTTTTTGACCGATATCTGCACGCCGCGTGAGATTTGCGATCTATCGCAGCGTCTGCAGGTCGCGCGTTACCTGGACGAGGGCGAGCCCTATGTCGAGGTTCAGGCGCGTACCGGCGCTTCGTCCACCACGGTGAGCCGTGTATCCAAGGCGCTCAACGGCGAGTACGGTGGCTATCGCAAGATCCTCATCAAGCTGGAGGATGGCGAGTAGGCCAGCGGCAAAAACGAATTGTGCAGAACCGTCCCTTCGGGGGCGGTTATTTTTGATCCCTTGGGGACGGAGGAAAACGGATCACCGGGTTAGACTGACCTCCTCGATGATCCGTTTTCCTCCGTCCCCAAGGGATCAAATCTGTTGGCGTGGGGCAAATCTGTCCGTTTGGGCGGGTAGGATGGATACATTGATTATTGCGAACAGTTTGAGCGGAGGACCATGCCTGTTCGAATCTATACCACCAATGCCGGCACGGATTTGAGCGATGCTGAGTCGGCACTGCTTACCGACCTTATTGCCCGCCACGGGCGTGCCGTGTTGCTGGCGCCAACGTTTGCCGAGCTCGACCTGTGCCGTCATGATGCGGCGGAAGCCGGGATTTCGCTGGGTATCGACTACAAGACGCCTACATCGTGGCTTCGCTCGCTTTGGGAGCTTTTGGGCGACGGGCGCGGTTTCGTCGACAACCTGCAGCGCCAGATGCTGTTCTCGGACATGGTCACGCGTCTCGACGATGCCGATTTGCAGCCGCTTTCGCGCAGCCAGGGCACGGTGCGCATGCTTGCGCGCATGGCCCGCGACGTGCTACCGGGTGTGGCGGGGACGGCGGCCGAGCGATGCCGTGGCAACAATTGCCAGCCTGAGCCAAAAAGCGATGCCGAGGCTCGTGTGTTCGAGCTTTTGCGTGCCTACGCGGGTGGTTTGGACCGTCGAGATATGGTCGAGCCCTGCGAGGCGGCTGACATTATGGCCGGTGCCCTGGCCGATAACCTGCCGTCGTGCACCCGCGCCGTATGCGTGCGCGGTATCACGTCGTTTACGCACGGTCTGCTCGAGCTGCTGTCTGCCGTGGCGAACAACGGGGGAGAGGTCGTCGTGCTGCTTGCCCGCGAGCAGGCGGCGATGCGCGAGGAGCTTGCCGCGGCATTTGATGCCCGCGGTTTGCTGTTTGAGGCCGCGCCGCTGGAGGAGGACGCCGTCGCGTCTGATGCCGCTTGCAGGACCGCCGCTCAGCCTGCCTTTATTGAGGTCGCTGGTCCCCATGCCCGTGCTCATGTCTATGCGGACGCAATTGATGATTTGGTAAAAGCGTGCCAGGGTTCCGAGGTCGACGGCGCCGCAACGCCCGCCGACCCCGCGCGCGTGCTCGTTGTTTCTGCCCGGGCACCCCAGCTGTTCGGTGAGCTCGCCTCTCGTCTGGCGGCTCGTCATATTGCTGCCGAGACAGTTGAGTTCACGGCGTTTTCCCAATCCATTGCGGGCAGGCAGCTTGCGGCGCTTGCCGGCCTGATCGAGCGCATGAAGGCCGCCGATGAGGGCATGGCGTCAAAGACCGAGTGGTGGCCCGCGCCGGAGCTTACCGACTGGATCTACAGTCCGCTTTCGGGCGCTGATGCCGTCAATGCCCGTACCTTCGATAAGAATATGCGTCTCTCGCGCAGCAAGACTACCGCGGGCGTTAAGAGCCTGCTGCAGAGTGTCCAAGGCCAGGTGAGGGGCGCACGCAAGGCGGCGAGCGACGATAACTGGTTTAAGAACGTACCGTGTGTGGTCTCGGACGTGTTCCAGGCTCTGTGGCGTGACAAGCCCGTGACGGCGCTCAAGGCCATGCTTGCCGTTGCCGAGGCGTTGCCCGATCGCTCGCTGGGCAGCTTGGATGGCCAGGCCCGTCGCCAGGCGGAGGTAGCCCTGCTGCGCCACGCCATCGACATCCTTATGAACGGCGCCCGCGCGCTCGACGTGTCGCAGGCCGCGACCGTTCCCGTGCTCGATGGCATTCGCACTAAGGTGGACAAGCGTAGCACCGCCTATGATTACGAGACCCACGAGGTCGACCGCGCGCCGCGTGCTCAGGTTCGTTTTGCTTCGCTTGCCGATGCGTCGGTTTTGCGTCCTGGCGGCTACGATGCCGTGCTGTTTGCCGATGTCGACCTGGACAGCTATCCGCTTTCGCACGAAGAGGGCCCGCTTGCCACGTTGACGGCCGAGCTGCGCCGCGACGGCGTGTCTTTGGAGCCCGCCGCCCTGCTGCGCGTGCGCTTTGGCCGTGCAATGCAGGCGACGAGCGGTCCGGTCGCGCTTGCCCGCGTGACACACGATCGCCAGGCGCGCGAGTGCTACCCAGCAGCCGTATGGACCGAGCTGCGGGCACATGCCGAGGCCGCTGGCGCTGCCAAGCCCACGTGCGTGGGCGAGGGCGATATCATCGCCGACTTTGATCCCGCGGCAGGTGAAGGCCTCAAGCGCGAGCGCGTGACCTGTGAAGCCCCTCAGCATCTGAGTGCCGATGCCGTGCCGTATTTGGTCCTGCGCCGTCGTGACGGCGAGGGAGAGGACGCGCCGCTTGTGCCGCGCCTGACGTCCGCCTCGCAGATCGAGGCCTATTCCACTTGCCCGCTGTGCTGGTTCGTGTCGTATCGCGTCAAGCCCCAGTCTATCGACGCGGGCTTTGGCAACATGGAGAAGGGCAACTTTGTCCATGACGTGCTGGAGTACTTGCATGCACGTCTTCCGCAGGAGGGCATGGAGCGCGTGACGCCCGAGAACCTGCCGCGCGCACAGGAGCTACTGCGCGAGGTCTTTGACGAGACCTTGGCCGAGCACGCCGGCAAGCGCGGTACCGAGGGCCCGCTGGTGCCGCTCTCCCCGGTGGAGGAGCGTCAGGTGGCCGAGATCTTGCCGCAGCTGGAAGGCGTGCTCGCCTACGAGTCCGAGGCGCTTGCCCCCTTTGCCCCGCGCTACCTTGAGTTCGCCTTTAATGAGTTTAAGGTCGAGTATGCCGGTTGGCCGCTCGGTGGGCGCATCGACCGCGTTGACGTGGATGCCGAGAATCGCGCCGTGGTAATCGACTACAAGCATCGTTCGGGTGTCGAGGAGTTTAAGCTCGCCGACCCCACGGTGCGCGACGAGGAGTCGGGCGAGGCCCCCATCGACGACCCGCGCTGGCTGCCGCCCCATACCCAGACACTCATCTACGCGCAGGCCATGCGTCGGGCACTGGGCCTAGATACCCGTGCTGCGCTCTATTTTTCGACCAAGGGCGGCAAGCCGGCGTTGCGCGGTGCCGCGAGCGCCGAGCTGCTCGAGGAAGAGCGCGGCGACGGTCGCATCCCGGGCCTTAAGAAAGGTTTCCCCGGCGAGGGTGGCAGCATGGACTTCGACGCCCTGCTCGATCGCGTTGAGGCCGGCATCGCCGAGCGCCTGTGCGAGCTCGAGACGGGCAACGTTGCCGCCGTCGACCCGACGTCGGCTCAGGCCGCGCATGCGCGCTGCTCGTATAACCACGAAGGAACGTTTGTAAGGAGGGACGTGTAGACCATGGATCTTTCGACTTTGATGCCGCAACAGCTGCAGATTGTCAAAACGCTCGACCGTCCGCTGTTTGTCTCGGCGGGCGCCGGTTCGGGCAAGACCTTTACCCTCACGCGCCGCATCGTCTATGCGCTCTCGCCCGAATCCGGTCCGTTCGTCGAGCATCTGGACCAGGTACTCGCCATTACCTTTACCAAAGACGCCGCGGCCGAGATCCGTGACCGCGTGCGCCGTGCGCTTATCGACGAGGGCATGGACGAGGAAGCACTGACCGTCGACGACGCGTGGATCTCGACCATTCACGGCATGTGCTCGCGTATCCTGCGCGCGCATGCGCTGGAGCTGGGCATCGACCCCGAGTTCACGGTGCTCACCGATACCGATGAGCTTATGGATCAGGCTGTTGAGCATGTGCTGGGGCGCGCGACGCCGCCCGATGCCGCGCCCGAGCTCGCCGCTTCGCTTAAGGTCCTCTACGCTTGGTATCCCATGGCGGGCGAGGGCGGGACGTTTGGCGCCGGTACCACCATCAAAGGCCTGGTGCGCGACCTGCTGGAGCTATCGAGCCAGCTGCCGGGCGGCATGGACGATGTGTGCGTGGCGCGCGGCCAGGCCGACACCTCGGCGCTTGCCGATGCCTATCGTGCGGCGCTGGGCGCAAGCAAGGCCACGACCGAGAAAGCGCAGGCGGCACTCGACGCCATCGATGCGTTTGAGGCGAGCGGCAAAACCATGGAGGATGCGGCGCGACTCATGATGTCGTGCAGCATGCCGCGCGTGAGCAAGGCGTTTCCTAAGGAGCAGGTGGAGCTACTCAAGGCCGAGGCGGCCGATGCGTTTATCAATATCGTGCTTGCTTGTGGCGGCCCGGCGCTCGATGCGCTGGTGGGGCTTGCCCGCGCCGTAGAGGCGGAGTACCGTGCGCTCAAGGCCGACCAGTCCGCGCTCGATAACAACGACCTGCTGCGCATGGCGTACGAGGCGCTGCGCGACTACCCGGCTATTCGAGCTGCCTATGAGGGCCGCTTTAAGATGGTCATGATCGATGAGTTCCAGGATACCGACCAGATGCAGGTCGACCTGATCCGTTACCTGACCGGCGCGGGGGAGCGCGCATTGTGCACCGTAGGCGATGCACAGCAGTCGATCTACCGCTTCCGTGGCGCCGAGGTTGAGGTGTTTCGTCGTCAGGAGCGCAAGGTGGGCTCCTCTGCTGCTCCCGAGACGGCTGCCGTCTCCGATGTCCCCGCCGGCGAGCTCGTCAAACTCGTGCGCAACTTCCGCAGCCACGACGAGGTGCTGCGTTATGTGGCGCGCGTCTTTGACGGCGATACCGGTGGTTTGATGCAGGGGTTCTTGGATCTTGAACCGAGCGACAAACGCAAGGACAAGCTCAAGGCAAAGGCTTCGCGCCGCCAGGCGCTGTTCGTTGCCGGTGGCAGCACGCAGGAGCGAACGCAGGCGAAAGCTCGTGCGATTGCGGAGCGGTTCCAAGCGCTCGTCAAAGCGGGGCAGCCCCAGGGCGATATGGTGTTGCTGCTGGGTCGCATGACCAACGCCGATGTCTATGCGCAAGCTTTCCGTGACCAGGGGCTCGACTGCGTCATCGCGGGCGGCTCGGTTTTTGCCCAAGCTGCCGAGGTGCAGACGGTGCGCGCCCTGGTTTGTGCGCTCGCCAATCCGGCCGATACGGCGCAGGGCCTTATGCCACTGCTGGCCTCGCCGATGTTTGCACTCGGCGCCCAGGAGTTCCTGGCGCTGGCGACCAGGCTCGATAGCGAGACGGGCGAGACGTCGCGTCGTAACATCGATGCGGGCATAATGAGCGATTCCGATGTGCCGGGTTTGCAAGACTTGCCGCTCGTGACGCGCGCCCGCGAGGTGCTGCGGTATGCGCTTCGTCGCGTGGGCCGCGATTCGTTCGCCGCCATCGCGCGCGATACTGTCAACGCTTCCGGCTGGTTTGTGCGTCTGGCACAGCGTGGTCCCGAGGGCAAGGCCATTGCCGCCAACGTGCTTAAGGCGCTCGATGCCGTGGCCGAGGCGGAGGCCGAGTTCGGTAACTCGCCGCGTTCCATTGCGCTTGCCTTCGACCGCTTCTTGGCGGGCAAGGAGGCCCCAGGCGCCCTCAACGAGGAGGGCGACGGCGCGGTGCGCATCATGACGGTGCATGCGTCCAAGGGCCTGGAGTATCCGGTCGTGGCGGTTGCGGAGTGCTTTGGCGTGCGTAAGTCCTCGGGTGCGGCTCAGATGGGGCGTGTCGAGGGTGGAGCGCAGGTCGTGGCGCTGCCGGCACGCTTCGACGGCGTTAAACTCGCGGACGGCACGTTCGTAAAGGGCGATGACGTCAAAAAGCAGTTTGAGCATGCGTTTAAGGGTAAGGGCACGTCGCTATGGTTGCCGCCGGAGCTCATGGAGGACGTCTGTGCGACGGGCTCTCCCGCCGAGGCATTCGTTCGCCTGCGCAACGACGACCTGCAGCTTTCGCTCGAGGAGCGGGCTCGTTTGCTCTATGTCGCCATGACGCGTGCGCGAGAGCTGGTGATCTTGGCGATGGATGCCGGCGTGAGCCGTGGCAAGCTGTGCGCGCCGACCTTCGACGTCGAGACCGATCTGACCTACGACGTGCTGCGCCGTATTCTGCCGACCGACGCTCTGGACATGCCGCAGCTCGATGCCGACCGCCTGGTGTTCGACAACTCCCAGCCGGGCGACTACGAGCTCATTTCGCTCGCGGACTTTACCTTTGGCGAGCAGGCGTTTGAGGCCAACGCTTCGCTGGATGCCGAGGGCAGGCTTGTCCGCGGCGATGCGGAGCCGGAGGGTGCCGGTGCAGATGCCCGCGCCGCCGTTCCCGGTCCTGCCGACCCCGAGCCCGATGCGTTTGAGCTCGTGTATCCCCAGGCGGTGGGCGTGCGCATGGGTGCCTGCCCGTATCCGGTGCGCGATTCGTACAGCTATTCGTCAATTGCCGCGGCGCTGCATGCCGAGGCCGAGGACCGTGCCGCCGAGGCGCACGTGCCCATGGACGAGGCTGGCGATGATGCCGAGTCGGATGGTTCCGAGATGGCCGATGCGGACGTGGCCGCCGTCGAGCCCGCCGGCAACCCCATGGCGCTGGGCTCGGCGTTCCATGCCGCCTGCCAGTGGCTCATCGAGATGGGTGCCGACGCGTTGCCCACCGCGCCCGCCGAAGCGCTGGCGCGCCAGTGGCGCCTGACGCCGGAGCAGCGCGAGCGCTTCGACGTTGCCCTGGACCGCTGGCTCAAGTCGGCTGTTCGTGCCGACCTGCTCGCGTGGCCGTGCGTTCGCGCCGAGGTGCCGTTCTTCTCGCTGGGTTGCGAAGACGAGGACATTGCCCGCTACGGTGCATATGCCGAAGGCGCCATCGACGCTTTGGCGACGAACCCGGCGGATTCGTCGCGCGCGCTGGTTATCGACTACAAGACGGGCGGCACGCCGGACGAGACACCGGAACAGCTGCAGGAGAAGCACGCCCTGCAGGCGCGCGTCTACGCTGATGTTCTGCACAAGGCGGGCTTTGAGGCCGTGACGGTCAAGTTCGTCCGCGTGGAACAGGCCGATCCAGCCATCTTCGTCGAACCCGCCGAACCCCAAGTGGTCACCTACAACCTCTAGCCACCTCAGGCTTTACGGTGCTATTTGGTTGGTTTTGCGGCCGTAAAGCCCTCAATCGTCCAAATGGCACCGCAACGCATGGGAGAGCCTGGGGCGGTACAATGGCTCGAACGGTTCAAACGAATAAGGAGCCATCATGCAGCTCACCAAAACGCTTAAGGTGACGCCGGAGGAGCTTTTTGACGCTCTGGTGGGGTCCATCATGCAGGATATCGAGAACGCCACGGGCAAGCATCCCAGCCGCAACAAGCTCAACGGCTATAAGTACGAGAAGCGCGCCCAGTCCGCAAAAGGCAAGGCCAAGGGCACGGCGATCAAGGTTAAGATCAAGCACTTTGACTACCCGTGTCTCTATGAGGTCCGTTTTCAGTATGCGGCGGGTATCAATACCATGCGCTATGAGGCTGCACCTGCTGGCGATGGTGCCTGCGAGCTCACCTATACCGAGGATTTTCAGGGTGTGGGTGGCAACACGTCTGGCCCGCACGGCAAGCTCGGCCTCTTCTTCTATGAGCGCAAGCTCAAGAGTCACGCCAACCAGACGATTGATCAAATCGTCAAATACATCGAGGGTGAGCGCCGCGTAAAGGCTAATCCCGCCTTCGCCGATGATACTGCCGAAAACGCTTCGGATGTATTCCATTGATACCCTGTACAAAAGCTTTACCGCTCTTCACATCAACTGTGAACACTTCAGGCTTCGAGTCGGTAGCGAGCGGCCCGACAAAATCAGTTGATGGAAGTGCCAAATGAATAAGAATGCCGCTACGCAACTGCACATCTATTCCGCCTTTTTCGTTCTCGCGGGATTTGTTTTAAATCGGGGAGTGTTTCTACTTTTCCTTGCGGAGAAAGGAATGTCTGTCACGGAAATCGCGCTTTATCAAGCCTTGTTTAACATTGCAACGGTCGTCCTCGAGCTGCCAACAGGGCTGATAGGCGATTTCTTTGGAAAGAAGTTTTCGATTCAAGTGGGCGTGCTGCTGCTTTTCTTCCATACGGCCGGCATGCTGTTGCTCTCAGGTCCCTTTCTTGTCGTGCTTTCCCTCGTTGAGGCACTCGCCTACTCCCTTCAATCGGGATCCGAACAAGCTCTTTTATATGAAATTGCCCGAAATGCCGGTCAAGGAGAGCGCTTCCTCACCATCAATGCTCGGCTGCTTGCCGCGCAATCAATCGCTACGGGAATGGCAATTGTGCTCGGATCTTTCATTGCCCAAGTATCTTGGAGCGCCCTCTACGTATGTGTCTCCGTTTTCTATCTCCTGCAGCTTTTCCTTCTGTATCCCATTGAGAGGACGGAAGCGACCCGTTCTGAAAGCTCTGAGATGAGAAGGTTTGACGCGGCCAAGATGTTCAGACGCGAAACCTGGCGTGTTGGAGAATCCGCTTTTGCGGTATTGCTTCTTCTAATCGGCACAAGCATGCTCGATGGATTCTATGGGAGTTATTACAACTTGAATCAGTTGGTATTCGACGCATTTGATGCTCCCGTCTCCATAATAGGAATCTTTTTCGGTGCATCCTATGCAGTAAATGCGACGGCCTACATTGCAGCAGATTTCTTCTCATTGCGTTTCGGGAAAAGAAATACCATGCTCGGCTCGATGCTAATCGAGGCTGGCCTTTTCATGATTCTTCCGTGGTTTGCTTCAAATCCGCTGTGCTTGTTTGGCCTTAGCATGGTGCTTTGTTTTCTCCCAGAAGTGGTGTACATCACTTCGGAAAACTTAATCCAAGATGCGATAGCGGACGATCTCCGCGCGACGATCCTTTCCGTCGCGTCTCTGGTAAGGGCTCTCTTTTCCGCAATGTTTTTCTCCATATTTGGACATGTGCTGGGGTTATATCCCATTCAGATAGCGCTCGGTATTATTGGTGTAATCGCGATAGCAATTACCGCCGTTGTTTCATTGAAAATGGTAGGAATACAGGTCTCCAAGAATTGATATATCGATTGACGAGCTATCCGAAGCGTCGAGCCTTCTTGATGGACATGACTATTCGTCACAAATCACTCCGCGCATCGCCGGGGTTCCAGTAATACTCGATAAATCAGGATGCCCTCATTCCCCTTTCTGAAGGTCCCGAAAAGACTGCACGTGTGGGTTTGGCTAGGTTCGGGTGCCGTCCGCGCCGTGCGGTAAAATCGTTCAGTCAGAACACGAACCCGCATCGGAGCTCATCACATGGCATTCGTCCATCTGCACAACCACACTGTTTTCTCCATGCTCGACGGCGCAACCCGTATCCAGGATATGGTCAACCGCGCCGTAGAGCTGGGCATGCCCGCCGTCGCCATTACCGACCACGGCTACATGTATGGCGTGCCCGACCTGGCACTGGCCTGCGACGCCGTCAACCACAACACGCCCGAGTACAAAACCTGGAGTCACGACAAGTCCTTCTTGGAAAAGGACCGCCGCGACGAGCTGGTGGAACCCGATCCCGAGGCAAACCCGCGCGAGCATGCCCAGTATGTGAAGGACATGGCCATGTGGGACGATAAGGGCAACATCGACGAGCTCAAGCCACCCCTGGTCATCAAGCCCATATTTGGCTGCGAGGTCTACTTTACGCCGGACGAGACGCTCGCCCGCGACCATAAACCCGAGCTCTACCACATGATCCTTCTGGCCAAAGACCAGGAGGGCTACGTCAACCTGATGCAGACGGTCTCCGAGGCCGCCGTGCAGGGCTTTTACTACAAACCGCGCGTGACGCTTGACAACCTGCGCCGCCATGCCAAGGGTATGATCTGCACGAGCGCCTGCATCGCCGGCATCATTCCCAAATACATCGACCACGGTGACATGGAGGGCGCCATCAAGTGGGCCGAGACCTTCCGTGACACCTTCGACCCCGGCGACTTCTATATCGAGATTCAGGAACACGGCATTACCACCGATAACGGTCTGACCGACGAGCAGATGGACCGCACGCTCATCGACATCGCCAAACAGGTGGGCGTCAAGGTCATCGCCACCAACGACTTCCACTACCTGCGCCGCGAGGACGCGCCCGTGCAGGACGTCATCATGTGTATCGGCATGAACGCCAAGGTCGACGACCCCAACCGCATGCGCATGACCGGCTCGGAGTTTTATATGAAGACCGAGGAGGAGATGCGGGCGATGTTCCCGTATTGCCCCGAGGCCTGCGACAACACGCTCGAGATTGCCGACAAGTGCTATGTGGAGCTGGACTGGGACTCCATCATCCTGCCGCGCTTCCCGTTGCTCGATCCCGGCGAGACGCACGAGAGCCAGTTCCGCCGCGAGTGCGAGAAGGGCCTGCGCCAACACTACGGTGACGACTGGGCCACGCGCGAGATCTGTGGCGTCAACATCAAAGAGCGCTTTGAGTACGAATACAAGGTCATCTGCGACAAGGGCTTTGCCGCCTACTTTTTGATCGTCGCCGAATACGTGCAATGGGCCAAGGACAACGGCATCGGCGTCGGCCCTGGCCGTGGCTCGGCAGCCGGCGCTATCGTCGCCTACGCCATGAACATCACCGCGTTTGACCCGCTCGAGAACGGCCTGATGTTCGAGAGGTTCCTGTCCCCGCAGCGTACCGAGATGCCCGATATCGATATGGACTTCGACGATGAGCGGCGCCTCGAGGTCGTGGAGCACGTTCGCCAGCTCTACGGCCCCGAGAAGGTCACCCACGTTATCACCTACTCGACCATCAAGGCCAAGCAGGCCATCAACGACGCCGCGCGCGTTCTGGACTACCCCGTCTACATGGGCCAGCGCCTGTCCAAGATGGTCTCGAGCGACCCCAAGGTCAAGCTCAAGCAGGTACTCGAAAAACAACCCGGCAAAGAGGATCTGTTTAACCCCGACTTTGCCGAGGCCTATAAAAAGGACGACGACGCCCGCCGCATCATCGACACGGCGCTCTCGATCGAGGGCCTCACCCGTGGCGAGGGCGTGCACGCGTGCGCCGTTCTGATTTGCCGCGACCCCGTCAACGAGCACGTGCCCACCAAGCTCGATACCAAGGGCGGCGTCGAGATTACCCAGTACGAGGGCCATACCGTTGCCGACATGGGCCTGCTCAAGATGGACTTCCTGGGTCTGCGTACGCTGACGGTTATCTCCAAGGCCAAGGCCAACATCAAAAAGAACTTCGGCATCGACATCAAAGAGGAAGAGATTCCCTTTGACGACCCCGAGATCTTTAAGCTCATGGGCTCCGGCCACACCGCCGGCGTCTTCCAGGTCGAGTCCGCCGGCATGACGGCCACGATCAAGAACATGAAGCCCACCGAGTACAAGCACGTCGTGGCATTGATCGCTCTGTACCGCCCGGGACCGCTGGGCGCCGGCATGGTTTCGTCCTATATCAACCGTATGAACGGCAAGGAACCGGCGGTCTCCTACGACGACCGTCTGGACGACATCCTGGGCGAAACCTACGGCACCATGGTCTATCAGGAGCAGGTTATGCTCATCTCCGTCGAGATGTGCGGCTTCTCCAAGGGCGAATCGGACTCGCGTATCCGTAAGCCCGTGGCTAAGAAAAAGATCAAGCTGCTCACGTCGACGGTGCTCCACTGGGAGGATGGCTCGGACGAGACCACCTACGACCACTGGATGAACGGCGCTATCAAGAACAACTACACGCGCGAGGTCGCCCAGAAGATTTGGGACGATGTTCTTGAGTTCGCGTCCTACGCCTTTAACAAGTCGCACTCCGCCGGCTACGCCATCCTGGTTATGCAGACGGCGTGGCTCAAGGCGCACTATCCGCACGAGTACATGGCGGCCGTTCTGACGTCCTATACGGGCAAGACCGACAAGATCGTTCACTACGTCTCGGCGTGCCGTCACGACGGCATCCCCGTGCTGTCGCCAGATGTCAACGAGTCCGGTACTGAGTTCACGGCTACCAAGGAGGGCGTGCGCTTTGGTCTGGCCGGCATCCGCGGCGTGGGCACCGGCGTGGCGCAGGCGATTATCGCCGAGCGCGAGGCGGGCGGTCCGTTTAAGACGCTGCACGACTTTGTCGAGCGCGTGGACTCGAGCCAGGCCAACCGCCGTGTGATCGAATCGCTCATCAAGGCAGGCGCCTTCGACTCCACGGGGTATCCGCGTCGCCAGATGATGCACTTTGTGGATAAGAACAACCCTGAGAACATCATCGATGCCGCGGTGAAGCGCCAGAAGGATCGTGCGAGCGGCCAGACGTCGTTCTTCGATATGTTTGGCGACGTTGAGGGCTCGGGCTTTGAGGTGAGCGTGCCCGATCCGGATGGCCAGGAGTGGGACCGCCACCTTAAGTTGAGCCAGGAGAAGGAGGTTCTGGGCATCTATGTCTCGGACCACCCGCTGCGCCCGTTTGAGTATGCGCTGGCCAAGGCACGCGACTTCTCGTTCTCGCAGATCGACACTGGCTACGAAGTTCAGAATCCTACGGGCGGTACCATCAACCAGGAGATTCCCGAGGGCAAGGCGCTGTGGTGGGCCGGCATGGTCTCGAGCGTGTCCAAGCGCGTGACCAAAAACGGCGACCCCATGGGCATCGTGCAGCTCGAGGACATGGAAGGCGAGGCCACCGTCGTGGTGTTCCCCAAGACCTACAAGGAGGCCGAGGGGTACCTGTACGGCGAGGTCGATCCCGAGACCGGCGCGCAGCTGTCCGATGCCTTTGTGCGCATTAAGGGCAAGCTCGAGCGCTCGGACCGCGGCGACCAGATCATCGCGCAGGAGATCGTGCCGCTCGAGCTCAACGAGGAGAACAACAAGCCCAAGGTGTTTGAGGTCATGGTGCCCAACAGCCGCTTTAGCCAGGGCAATATGGCGCGTCTTGCCACGGTGCTTACCGCCAACCCGGGCGGCGACCGCGTGGAGATCTTTATCGAGCAGGTGGACGGGCGCGTGCTGCGCGCCGAGGTGCCTGCCAAGGTCAACGCGCGCTCGATTCCGCTGCTGGCTGAGGCCAAGGCGATTGTGGGTAATCAGGGACGCGTGACGGTTATCTAAGCTACCCCGGGTGAGATTGGAGGAAGTGATGGCGCAGGGGACGTTTGTGCAGGCGCTTCGCAAAGAGGCGGCTTTGAGCGGCACCTTTATGAAGGGGCGTTCGCTCATGCTCAACGGCGCCGTGCTGTCGATTGAGGACAGCGGCTCGCGCTTCTCCAAAAACGTGACGGTTGAGGGCTCGGTGCGCGGCTCGCGCGGCGACCTGTACAAGACGCGCGTGGCGCTCGACATGGACGAGCACGAGGTGATCGACTACGATTGCGATTGCCCCGCCGCCTATCGTTACCCCGGTATGTGCAAGCACGCTATTGCCACGGCTCTGGCGTATTTGGATGCCAGCGGCATTGAGCCTGTTGAGGGGCTGCGCACGCCGGTCCGCACGTTTACGGCGGCGCCCAAGCAAGCCGCGCGTCCTGCGTCTGCCGCACCGGCGGTCAACCCTAACTTTCCCTTCCCGGCGCCCGTCCCCACGAGCCCGAGCCTCATGAAGGCGCTCTCCGATCTTTCGGACGCGCGCATGGATGAGTTGGCGGGCATGCGCCGCAAGCTCGCCGGCACTGTCGACCCCGATGCCCCCAAGGCGGTGTTGGTGCCCTCGCTGGTGCCGTACTACAATCCGCTGTTCGCCGACCGCTTTAGCTGGGCGCTCGAGTTTCGCATCCGATGCGGCTCGGTGTCCTACGTGGTCAAGGATATCGACGGCATGGCCGACGCCTACGTGCGCGGCGGCACGTTCTCGTACGGCAAGAAGCTCACGTTTGTCCATACGCCCGAAGCCTTCGAAGACGTGTCGACAAAGCTGCTCAACCTTGTCGTGACGACAGTTGCCTATCTCGATGACATCACAAGCTCGCGTTCGGCGTCGTACGACTTTGCCCGCAGCGGTTTTGTCGCCGAGCGTCAGTTGCCGCTGTCCGAGCATAGCATCGTATATGTGCTGGACCTGTTGCGCGGCCAGACCATCTCTTTTGAGCCCGCCTGGTCGCGGGGGACGACGACGCATCGCACCTATGACGTGGCGGTTGAGATGCCTCCGGAAGGGGAGGACGAGGCGCTGTCTGAGCGCCCACCGCTCCTTGCCGCCAAAATCGCGCCGGCGGCTGGTGGCAGCTACGATCTACGCCTGCCGGCCGATGCATACTGCTTTGCTTCGGGCGACGTTGCCTATCTGGTCGACACCCGCCGTGCGCGCCGCGCCGATGTAGCGTTTGCCCAGCATGCGGCGCCGTTCCTATCGCGCTTACTGCCCTGTCGCACGCCGATCCATATCGCTGTCGACCAGGTGGGGGAGTTCTGTCGTATGGCGCTGCCCATTTTGCGCGACTATACCGACCTTACCGCGCCCGCCGCGCTCGATACCGTGGCGCCCGAGCCGAGCTTTGCCATGGCAATCGGTGTCGACGATGGGCTCGTGACCTGCAAGATTACGGTTTCCTACGGCGACTGGTCGGCAGATCTCTTTAGCCTGGGTGCTCCGGGAAGCCCCTTCGAAGAACAGCGCCCGGGCGTGCCGCCGCGCGACGAGATAGCAGAGTTTCGCGTTATGGACACGGCGGCCCTGTATTTCGACTTTTACGAGGGCGGCCTGGCGTTTGAGGAGCGCGACGACGAGAGCCTGTTCTGCTTGCTGACCGAGGGCCTGTCTGCCCTGTCCGAGCTGGGCGAGGTCATGCTCAGCGACCGCCTGCGCCAGATTTCGGTGCGCCCCGCGCCCAAGCTCTCGGTTCGTGCGACTGTCAAGAGCAACCTGCTCGATGTTGAACTGGGCGCGAGCGGTCTTTCGGCGGCAGATCTTGCCATCTACCTCGACTCCTACAAGCGCCATCAAACGTTTGCGCGCCTTACGTCCGGCGACATCATTCGCCTGGACGAGGGCGCTCGAGCCGCGTTTGGCCTCGCCAAGGACCTGGGCGTCGATGCCGTCGACCTGCTCGACGGCGTGTCGCTTTCCGCATCGAGCACCCTGTTCGTCGATAGCATGCTCGCGCGCACGCCCGCGCTCGAGGCCGATCGCGACGCTGCGTTCCGCCGTACCGTCGAGCGCCTGGACACGCTCGGCAAGATGGACTTTACGGTACCCGCCTCGCTCAAGGCCACGCTGCGTGGCTACCAGGTCGACGGCTACCAGTGGCTCGGCTCGCTTGAGCATCTGGGCCTCGGCGGTATCTTGGCCGACGATATGGGCCTGGGCAAAACGCTCCAGATGATCGCGCATATCCTGGTGCGCGTGGAGGCGGGGGACAACAAGCCCACGCTCGTGGTATGCCCGGCCTCACTCGTGTACAACTGGACTGCCGAGCTGGAGCGCTTTGCGCCCTCGCTGGATGTGTGCGCCATCGTGGGCGCCAAGGCTCAACGCCGCGTGCAGATAGCAGGCGCCGACGAGCATAACGTGGTCGTGACGTCGTATGACCTCATGCGCCGCGATATCGACGAGTATGCCGAGCGGGACTTTGCCCGCGTGGTGCTCGATGAGGCCCAGTACATTAAAAACCCGCTCACCCAGGTGGCGCGCGCCGCAAAGCGCCTGCCTGCCGGCGTGCGCTTTGCCCTGACGGGCACGCCCATCGAAAACCGCCTATCCGAGCTCTGGAGCATCTTCGACTTTTTAATGCCGGGCCTGCTCGGCACGCGCGAGTCGTTTGCCAAGCGCTTCGAAAGCCCGGTCGAGCACGCCGAGGGCGACAGCGCCGCTCGTCTGCAGGCACTCGTGTCGCCGTTTGTACTGCGCCGTGTCAAGGAAGACGTGGTGACCGACCTGCCCGAGAAGATCGAAGACACGGTGATGGCGCAGCTTACCGGAGAGCAGCGCAAGCTCTACCTGGCCAACCAGGACCGCATCGCCCAGCAGGTGCAGCACCGCGAGGCATCCGAGTTTAAGAAAGACAAGCTCAAGGTGCTTGCCGAGCTCACCAAGCTGCGTCAGATCTGCTGCGACCCGCATCTGCACTATGCGGACTACAAGGCGGGAAGCGCCAAGCTCGATACGTGCATGGAGCTCGTGCACGGCGCGCTCGACGGCGGTCATCGCATCTTGCTGTTCAGCCAGTTTACGGGCATGCTCGATATCATCGGCAAGCGCCTGGCAAAGGAGGATATCGCCTTCCTTAAGCTTACGGGCGCATCGTCTAAGGAGAGCCGCGCCAAGATGGTTGCGCAGTTCCAGGCGGGCGAGGTGCCGGTGTTCTTGATTTCGCTCAAGGCGGGCGGCGTGGGCCTTAACCTGACGGCTGCCGACGTGGTCATCCACTACGACCCGTGGTGGAACGTGGCGGCACAGGACCAGGCGACCGACCGCGCCCACCGCATTGGCCAGCAGCACACCGTGACCGTGTACAAACTCATCGCCAAGGATACGATCGAGGAGCGCATTATGCAGATGCAGGAGTCCAAGCGCGATCTGGTCAACAGCGTGCTCGGCGGCGATGGTATCTCGTCGGCACTGTTCACGCGCGAGGATGTTCTGGCGCTGCTCGGTGGCGACGGTCGCTAGCCGCGCGCGGGGTGGGACTGCTGGAGCGGACAGGACGGTCGACGCATTTTGGCCCGACCGCTTGCCTGATCCGTTCTGTGTTCATTTGCAATGCCGTGGATGGTTTGTCTGCCTTTGGGCATAAGAACCATCAAGAACATTGGCACATCAGCAAAGGAGAACATCATGGCGAAATTCTTTAAGGACCCCGACGGTAAGCTCATCGCTGCCCTTGGCGACGGCGTTGCGACCCCTGCCGGTTGCACGGAGCTGACCGCAAATACTGAGGACGCGGCGCACGAGAAGCACGTGCCCGTCGTCGAGACCGAGCGCGACGGTCACGTGATTCGCGCACGCGTTGGCTCGGTCGAGCACCCCAGCCTGCCCGAGCACTACATTGAGTGGATCGCCCTTGAGGCCGAGGGCCGTCTGGAGGTCCATTACCTCCAGCCCGGCATGAAGCCCGCGACGTTTTTCGCGGGCGGCTCCAAGACCGGTACCGTCTATGCCTACTGCAACCTGCACGGGCTGTGGTCCGCGACATTCTAGGAGCGCGTCCCCGCTCGGGGTATCATAGCTAGCATATGCACATGCAAGCGCCGACTGCATTATGCGGCCGGCGCTTTTACTACGATTTCGATGGTTTACGACGGAAAGGGCTGGGCCATGAAGCTCGCGCTTGCACAGATCGATATGCGCCTGGGTGATATTGAGGGCATTTGCGGCCGCATCGAGGACCAGGCTCGTCTGGCCCACGAGCGCGGAGCGCGCGTGCTGTGCGTTCCGGCTCCGCTCTTTATGGGCGCCATGCCCGGTGACCTGGTGGGCGCTGCCGACTTTGAGCACGACGTGCTTGCCGGTTTGACTGGTGTCGCCGAGCGTATCCAGGAGCTTGACATGATCTGCATCGTGCCCGCGGCGGTTTCGTTTGAGGGCCAGCCGCTGCTCGACTACATGATGCTCAAGGACGGTCATGTGGTGCCGGCGCGTTCGAGCATTGCCCTGCAGCGTGGCGAGAACAACGACACACGTTGGGCGCCGCCGGTGTTCGACGTGGACGGCGTGCGCATCGCCGTGATTTTTGACTTGGACCGCGAACTCGAGATGCTGCCGACCGGTGTTGACCTCATTGCGTATTTCCAATTCAACGCGTTTGACATGACCGACCGCGAGACTGCCGCCATTGCCGCCGTTCGCAGCGGCGCCTACCGCAAGATCGCATCCAAGCGCAGCGTGTGGTTTGCCTGCATGGCGCCGGTCGGTGCCTATGACGAGTCGGTGTATACCGGCGGTTCGTTTGTGCTCGACGACTGCGGTCGCGTGGTGGCCCAGGCGCCGTGCTTTGAGGAGAGCCTACTGGTTCAGGAGATTCAGCGCGGCGTGATGCTCGATGCCCTGGAGGATCACGAACTGCCCGAGTTCCGTTCCGAGGAGTGGCTGTGGCAGGCGCTGGTGCTCGCCGTGCGCGACAACGCCCGAGCCCACGGTGCGTCGCGTGCTGTGGTGGCGCTCGAGGGTGACTTGCCGTCGTCCCTGCTGGCGGCGCTGGCCGTCGACGCTCTGGGCCCGCGCAATGTGATTGGCCTGGTGCTGGGGCGCAACCGTATCTTTACGCCGGCGCAGGAAGAAGCCGAGGCTGCCCGCTGTGCCGCCGTCCGCGCCATCGCCGAGCGTCTGCACATTCGCACCGTCGAGCGCGATGCACCGGATGCGGCGCGCGTGCTCGATCGCGACGTGTCGGCGGGCGATGCCGAGCGCCTGCGCTCGCGCACGCTGGGCCTGATGCTGGAGGATACGGCGCTCGAGCTGGGTGCGATGGCGCTGAGCCCGCTGTCCAAAACCGAGTACGCGCTGGCGGCGCCGGCGCTTTGCGGCGGCTACCAGGGCGACTTTGCGCCCTTTGGCGATGTGTACCTGTCGACGCTTGAGTTTGTGGCGCGTGTGCGCAACCGCACGTCTGCCGTGGTGCCCCAAGAGCTCGTGACGCTCAACGCAGTGGAAGATTGTATGGAGCGCGTGCTGGCGCAGGCACTCTCGACGCTCGACGGTCCGGTCGATATGCTCGACCGTGCGGCACAGCTGCTCGGCGGGCTTGAGCCGGGTGAGGTCGATGGCGCGCTCGAGGCGCACGTGGACCGCAATCGAGCTTTCGACGACATCCCGATGGCCGCCGGCAAGCCCGAGGCTTGCTCGCTGCTGCTGATGCTCGTGCGTCAGGGCGAGGCCGCCCGCCGCATGCTGCCGACGGCGCCGATCGTCTCGGCCCGTTCGTTTGTCGAGCGCGCCTGGCCGTACATGCTCGCGTGGTCCGACCTGGGGCTGAGCGGCAAGGAACGCATGACGGTCGATGCGCTGGCGCGCGCCGAGGTGAACCGCTTTGCCGACGAGGATACAAGCGAGCGCATGCGTGGCGAGATGATGGGCATATTGGGTGACCTGTTGGGCATTTCGCCCGAGCAGATGGAGGAGCTGCGCTCCGAGGACGGCCAGCGTCGCTTGCATGAGGGCATGAAGAAGTTTGAGGGCGAGGTCCAGGACGCCATCGATAAGATGATGGGCGGTCAGGGCGGCCCGCAGGGCGGGCCCCAGGGCGGACCGATGCCGCACCCGCCGGTTGATCCGAGGCAGTTCCCGTTCTTCTCGCAGAACTAAAAAGGTTACGCGGTTTTGCCAAACCGCGTAACGAGTCGACGCTGCGCGAGCCCCTGCCGGGCAATCTGCCGCTCAAGCCGTCGCTTGCGTACAGAAGTACGCGGCGCTCCTCTTTCGCGACACCTTGCCACGGCAGGGACTCGCTCGCTGACTTATGCTCAACCTATGGTTCAACCTTGCTTGCTAGATACGGTCGCCGTTGTGTTATTCTAGAACAGACGTTCGTGAATGATGCGCGGGGCCTTGTCTTGCGCTGTGCTTGTGGCGAGGGGAGGTCGGCTTGGTTATCTTGGGCATTGACCCCGGTTTGGCTCATACGGGTTGGGGGATTATCGAGGAGCGGCGTGGCGAGGTTCGCTGCCGTGCCTATGGCTGCATCGAGACCAGTGCCGGAAGTCCGCTCGCGGTGCGCCTGTCGCATATCGCCCGCGACCTCAAGGGCGTTGTCGAACGCTATCGTCCCGATACCGCCGCCGTCGAGAGCATCTACTTTGGTGCCAACGTTCGTTCGGCCATCCCCACGGCGCATGCCCGCGGTGCTGCACTCGTCGCACTTTCGGAATGCGCGCTCGAGATCGGCGAGTACACGCCCATGCAGATCAAACAGGCTGTGGTGGGCACTGGCGCCGCGGACAAGCGGCAGGTCGCCTACATGGTACGCACACTCACACAGCTCGATCACGACCCGCATCCCGACCATGCCGCCGATGCCCTGGCCTGCGCCATCTGCCACGTAAACCTCAGCCGCACCCGGGCGCTTACCGGCGGCGAGTTCTATCAACAGAGAGGAACCGGATACTGATGATTTCCCAGCTCCACGGAACGCTTGTCGAGGCCACGATGAGCTCTGCTGTCGTCGATGTGTCGGGCGTTGGCTTTGAGCTCGGCATCTCGGGTAGCACTGCGGCCACGTTGCCGACGGCCGGTGGCGAGGTCCGCCTCTACACGCGTATGCAGGTGCGCGAGGACGCCATGACACTTTTCGGTTTTTCCTCAAAGGATGAGCGCATGATGTTCGACCGGCTCGTGTCCGTTTCGGGCGTTGGCCCGCGCCTGGCGCTTGCCGTGCTTTCCACCTATACCGTGGGGCAGCTGTATTCGCTGGTGATGGCCGAGGACGACAAGGGCATGGCCAAGGTACCCGGTGTGGGCAAAAAGACAGCTCAGCGCCTGATCCTGGAACTCAAGAGCACCTTTGCCAAGGATAAGGGCTTTGTGCCGGTCGACGTGATTCCCGGACAGGTTGCGATGCCCGTGCCCGCTGCCGCTCCCTCGGTGATCGATGATGCCCGTGCGGCGCTCCTTTCCATGGGCTTTAGCCCGCAGGAGACCGATGTTGCCCTGAGCGGGTATGATGGGCAGAATATGCGTGTCGAGGATCTGCTCGGCGCGGCGCTTAAGCGACTCGGAATGGATGCGTGATGTGGGAAGCCGATGACTCTCAGGACCTGTGGGCGACGCCCGGTAACTCGCCGGCGGCATCCATGGCGCACGGCGAGCGCATGGTGGGCTCGGAGCTGACGGCCGAGGATCTCGATGTCGACCGCACTTTGCGCCCTCAGCGCCTGGACGATTACTGCGGCCAGGAGCACATCAAGCAGAGCCTGCGCGTGTTGATCGAAGCGGCGCAGAGCCGTGGCGAGACGCTCGACCACGTGATCTTCTCGGGTCCTCCGGGCCTGGGCAAGACCACGCTGGCCACCGTTATCGCCAACGAGCTGGGCGCTCAGATCAAGACCACGAGTGGCCCTGCCATCGCGCGCACGGGCGACCTGGCGGCCATCCTTACTAACTTGCAGCCGGGCGATGTGCTGTTTATCGACGAGATCCACCGCCTCAACCGTTCGGTCGAGGAGGTCCTGTACCCCGCGATGGAGGACTTTGCCCTCGATATCGTGATCGGCAAGGGTCCGGCGGCGCGCTCGATTCGCCTGGATATCCCCAAGTTTACGCTGGTGGCGGCAACGACTCGCTCGGGCATGTTGACCGGCCCGCTACGCGACCGTTTTGGCATTTCGTATCGCCTGGATTACTACACCGTTGAGGAACTCGCCCAGATAGTGACGCGCTCGGCGACCATTCTGGGCGTGACGATCGACCATCCCAGCGCGCTCGAGATCGGCTCGCGTTCGCGCGGTACGCCGCGTCTTGCCAACCGTCTGCTCAAGCGCGTGCGCGACTACGCGCAGGTGCGCGGCAACGGTCCCATCGAGCTCGATATCTGCCGCCAGGCGCTCGAGTTTTTCGAGATCGACGAGCTTGGCTTGGACTGGATGGATATTCGCATCTTGGAGACGCTTGCCAAGACGTTCTCCGGCCGTGCCGTTGGCTTGACCACGCTTGCCAGTGCGGTGGGCGAGGACCCGGGTACGCTCGAGGATGTCTACGAGCCCTATCTGCTGCAGTGCGGCTTGATGATTCGCACGCCCCAGGGCCGCCAGGCAACGCTTCGCACCTTTGAGCATTTGGGTATTGAACCGACCCTGTAGGAATGGGCTTGTTTTAGCGCATCTGTAGGCTATCGCTGGGCATCGGGTAAACATATCGCCGTTCGTCGGTTACGGGCGTTTTACTATTGCGCGCGCGTGCTATGCTGGATTGGTCTTTTTCTCATCCGGTAACGAAAGGACCGCCCATGCCTACTGACATCGAAATCGCACGTTCTGTTACGCCGCTGCCTATTACCGAGGTGGCCAAGAACGCCGGCGTCGACGTTAAGCATCTGATTCCGTACGGCTTCGACAAGGCAAAGGTCGACTATTCCCTGCTCAACGAGCCAACTGATCACCAGGCCAAGCTTGTCCTCGTGACCGCTATCAATCCTACGCCCGCAGGCGAGGGCAAGACCACCACGACCATCGGCCTGGCCGACGGTCTGCGTCGTCGCGGCGTCAAGAGCGCCGTGGCCCTGCGCGAGCCTTCGCTCGGTCCCGTGTTTGGCGTGAAGGGCGGTGCCGCCGGTGGCGGTTGGGCCCAGGTCATCCCCATGGAGGACATCAACCTGCACTTTACTGGCGACTTCCATGCCATCGGTGCCGCCAACAACCTGCTGGCTGCCATGCTCGACAACCATATTCAGCAGGGCAACCAGCTCGGCATCGACGTTAAGCGCATCACCTGGAAGCGCGTTGTCGACATGAACGACCGTCAGCTGCGCCATGTTATCGACGGCATTGGCGGCAAGGCCCAGGGCGTGCCGCGCGAGGATGGCTTCGACATCACCGTTGCCTCCGAGGTCATGGCGATCTTGTGCCTGTCCACGAGCATCAACGACCTCAAGGAGCGCCTGGGCGAGATCGTCGTCGGCTACAGCTTTGCCGGCGAGCCCGTCCGCGCCCGCGACCTTAAGGCTCAGGGTGCCATGGCGGCTCTGCTCAAGGATGCGCTCAAGCCCAATCTGGTGCAGACGCTCGAGGGTACGCCCGCGTTTGTCCACGGCGGTCCCTTCGCCAATATCGCTCACGGCTGCAACTCCATCATGGCCACCCGCATGGCCATGCGCTTTGGCGACGTCGCGATTACCGAGGCCGGTTTCGGCGCCGACCTGGGTGCCGAGAAGTTCCTCGACATCAAGTGCCGCATGACGGGCGTTCGCCCTAGCGCCGTCGTGATTGTCGCCACCGCCCGTGCGCTTAAGTACAACGGCGGTGTTGCCAAGGCCGACCTCAACGAGGAGAACCTCGAGGCTCTCAAGGCCGGCATGCCCAACCTGCTGCGCCACGTCGACAACATTCAGAATGTCTACGGTCTGCCCTGCGTGGTCGCCATCAACCGCTTCCCGACGGACACCGAGGCCGAACTCGAGCTCATCGAGTCCGAGTGCCAGAAGCTCGGTGTCAACGTTAGGCTGTCCGAGGTTTGGGCTAAGGGCGGCGAGGGCGCGCTCGACCTGGCCGATGAGGTCATGCGCCTGATCGAGCAGCCGAGCGAGCTCAAGTTTGCCTACGAGGACGGCGCCGATGTGGCCGACGCCCTCGAGGCCGTTGCCACCAAGATCTACCGCGCCGACGGTGTCGACTTTACGCCGGCTGCCAAGCGCCAGCTCGCCGAGCTGCGCGAGAACGGCTTTGGCAACCTGCCGGTGTGCGTGGCCAAGACGCAGTACAGCTTTAGCGACAACGCCAAGGCGCTGGGCGCTCCCGAGGGTTTCCGCATCACCGTGCGCGAGCTCAAGGTTTCCGCCGGTGCCCACTTTGTGGTCGCGCTGACCGGCAGCGTTCTGACCATGCCGGGCCTGCCCAAGGTGCCCGCGGCAGAGAACATCGACGTCGACAACGACGGCAACATCACCGGCCTGTTCTAAGTCTGCTGCTCATAGCCGCTTGCCCGCCCCGCCGTGCCTACCAAGGCCCGGCGGGGCTTTTTGATCCCAAGGCCCGCGCATGTCTTGTAGATACCGACGGGCTCTGCCCATCATAGGCTTTTGCGCGGGTAGAATGCATGGATAACTTGATGCTTACAGGCGACGGAAAGGAATCGCTGCATGGATCAGGACAAGACAACCGTGATGGGCGGTTACGGTTCCGCGCAGGCTGGCGATAGCGCCGATGCGACCCGCGTTGTTCCCAACCCCGGCTATACCGACCCCGCCGCGACGCAGCCTTCTGCCGAGCCCACCCGGGTTATGGGCTATGGCGACTCGGCGCAGGATTCTTACGCTGCATCTTCGCAAGGCCCCTATGGCAACGCAGCTCCGGACCCGTTTGAATACGCGCCGCAGGATTCTTATGCCGCCTCGACGTCGAATCCCTATGATGACCTGCCGCAGAATCCCATTCCGCAGCCTCAACAGACGACGTATATGCCTCGCACGGCGCAGCCTCGCTACGAGTCGCGCGAGCCGTATCGCGAGTACCCCAAGTCGATTCCGCAATATGGCGAGGACGAAGAGAGGAAAACGTCGCGTTCGTCGAGCGTGATCAAGAAGATCCTCATCGTACTGGCGATCTTCTTTGCGCTGTCGGTTGTGTTTGCCATTGTGTCGGGCATGCTCAACAAGCGAGGGAGCTCAACGGCCGATACCACTGCCGAGCAAACCGAGTCCGCCTCGTCTGGCACTGTCGATCTGAGCGATATCCCGGGGCAGTACTGGTCCAACGCCAAGAAGCTCCTCAAGTCGCGCGGAGCCGACCTTTCGAACGCCGTGATCCTGACCGACGATGGCTCAACGCCCGTCATCGATTCCAACTGGGTTGTTACGAATGCCTACTATAACGACAACGGCAACCTGGAGGTTCAGCTCACGCACAAGAACAGCTCGGGCAACTCGTCCGGCGGCCAAAGCGGTACCGACAGCTCGAGCTCCAATACGCTGGAGGACTTGAGCAACAAGGCACAGGAGTTGGGAGACAAGGCGCAAGAGCTGGGCGATACGGCACAAAACCTGGGCGATACCGCGCAGAACTTGGGCGACATGGCGACGGGTGCCTGGAACGCCCTACAAAACGGTATCTCGGGCGCGCAGGGAAACTAGCGGACGAGCGGAGCGGGGCTACAGCTGCTCGGCAGGACGCTCGGGCGAACTAAAGCCCGAGTCAAACGTAACAACGCATGAGGCATCGGGTCGGCGCTCGTGCACGATGCGCGTGACGAGCTCCAGCAGCTCCTCGTCGGATATGTCAAAGCCGTCGGGACGCACCAGGTCAAACGAAACGAACCCGTCGTGCTCGTGCAGGTCGTGGATGGAGAGCGCGGGATCGATCTGCATGACGCCGCGCTTGACCCAGCCGCGCAGGTCGTCGCCGGTGGTGGCGATGGGGTCGCAGTGCAGCGTGATGCCGATGCCCATCTGGCGTTTGATATCGTGCTCGATGGTGTCCAGGATCTCGTGGTGCTCAAACGCGTCGCCCTCGCCGGGCATCTCCACGTGGGCGCTGGCAAACTGACGACCGGGGCCGTAGTCGTGCACCATGAGGTCGTGTGTGCCCAAGACCTGCGGATAGGACATGATCTTGTCGCGGATTGCCTGGACGAGCTTGGGGTCGGGCGCTTGCCCCAGCAACGGGCTGATGGCGTCGCGCACCAGGCCCAGACCGCTGATGCAGATGAAGATGCCCACACCCAGGCCTGCCCAGCCATCGAGATCAAAGCCGGTCGTCTGCGAAATAAGCGCCGCCACCAAGACCGAGCCCGAGGTGATGACGTCGTTTTTGGAGTCCTGCGCCGTGGCGATGAGCGTTTCGGAATCGATGCGGTTACCCAGCGTGCGGTTGAACGCGGCCATCCAGAGCTTTACGAGCATGGACGTAGCCAGTGCCGCAAGGGAAATGAACGTGTAAGCGGTGGGGGAAGGCTTGATGATCTTGGTGACCGACTCGAGGATCAGGTTGATGCCGACGGCGCAAACCAGGACGGCGACGAACAGGCCGGCTAGGTACTCATAGCGGCCGTGACCATAGGGGTGGCCTTCGTCTGCCGGGCGGCTGGCAAGGCGGAACCCGAGCAGGCTCACGATGTTGCTCGAGGCATCGGAGAGGTTGTTGAAAGCGTCGGCGATGAGGGAGACGGAGCCGGCGAGCAGGCCCGCGATGCCCTTGGCCAGGCACAGGGTGATGTTGAGTCCAATGCAGATGAGGCTTGCGGTAAAACCCGCGTTGGTGCGGCAAGATGCATCGACCGGCTCGTCCTCGCTGCCGGGAACAAGCGTATGTACCAGCCGATTTACAAATAGCATAGCGGTCGTCCTCACAATCATGTTTAAGGGGATAGTGTAGCTCGCGCGGGGGCGCCGTGCACCGATGCTCAGAAAATGCAGCAATAGTCTGCCGGTGCTAACGAGCGAGCCTTCTCGTCTGCCTGGGTGGTCCATTTTGGGCCACATGGGTATGGGCATGTGCCTGTTTGATCGACATACTTAATGCCGACAGCCCCTGTGCAAAGGAGGACGTTTCCATGGACGAGATGTTTGCCATTAAATGTCAAAACTGCGGCGGCCCTATGTACACACACCAAGCTAAGCGCAGCTTTGAGTGCGCTTATTGCGGTGCGGTCATTCCGTGGCAGGCGGACGCCGGAGAGCCCAAGAGCGCTTTGGGCATTCGCCATACGCCGTTGACGGTGGTGGATGGACTGCTCAAGCTCACGCACGTGTCGCAACTCGAGCGCCCGGAGGACCCGGACTGGTATTTCTTCAATTCGCACTGGCGCAATCAGTCGGTCCTGGAACATCTGCTGTGGGAGGATCGCGGCACGGCGCAGGAGTTCCAAGAGGCCGCGCATGTGAGCATTCCTTGCCCCTTTTGTGGAGCGTCCTTTGAGGGCGAGTCGACCCAGCGCGTGTTTGAGTGCCCGTCCTGCGGCAACAAGATCGGCATTGCCGACCTGCTCAAGCCGGGGACGTTTAGCAAGCGCCTGACCATGGGCGTAGGTGCGGAGTATGTGCCTGAGCAGGGTATTCCTTGCGAAATCTCGCCGCAGCAGGCACGTGCCAACGCGCTGCAGCTGGTGCGCCAGTACCCCGACGCCTTTGCCGGGCACGATGTAGAAGATGCGATCCAAAACGACATGATGCTCTTCTACTTCCCCATGGCGCTGGCGGACCTGCGCATGATGGCGAGCTTCCCGGGCAAGGGCCTGAGCAAGGAAACCCTGGTGTACTACGAGGTGCTCGACTGGGCATACCCCAGGGCAAACTACCTGGACGTTCGCCTCATGGGCATTTTGGAGCCGTGGGACTTTGCCAAGGTCGGTCCGTTCGATCCCGCCATGCAGGAAGGCGACTTCCGCGTCGTCTCCGTCGATGCGTCTACCAAGGACCAGGTGGTCATTGATAAGTTGGCGCTCGACGTTGCGGGCAACGATGCCGAGGCGGTACTGGGGCTCAATAAAAAGAGCATTCGCATGTGGGCGCGCAAGGCCCGCAAACATAAGGACGGTCTGGTGATGGTGCCGGTCTACTTTGTCGATCGTCCGGCGACGGACAGCCGCGATGGCGAGCAGGTGCGCATTGCCGTAAACGGACAGACGGGCCGCGCGGCCGCGGCGGTGTTTAGCGACAAGCGCGAAACGCATATCGTGGCACCGCTCAACCCGAGCCCGCATCTGTCCGGTGAGAGCACCGTGCATGCCACGCCCATCGAGGTCAAATACGTTAAGTCGCCGTTTCTGTACCAGATCGTGCGCCGTGGAGGCGGCGAGCAACCGCGCCAGGTTGCAGCGGTTGCCGAGGGTTCCTACCGAGAGGAGAAGCCCAAACGCAAGGGCTTGTTCGCTGCGATCTTTGGGAAGTAGGGAAGCGCAGCATGGGACGGCTCGCAGGCATGCGGGCTGCCGTCCGGTAGTTTGGCAGGGGGTAGATGTAAATAAACGGTGGAGCGGCTGCAAAAGAGCCGCCTCGCTGGGCAAAATCAGGTTGTGCCGCGGAACCCGCTCCTCAGTTAGTCACACTTCGGAAGCGCGGGCAACGCAGACGCAAGTGTCTTAAGGGCCGGCTGCAACCGGCCCTTTTCTGTGGCAGCCAATGGGCCCACATCAGACGAAGGTCGCGTTTTTGCCTGTCAGGTCACGCTCGCCAGCCACGGCTAGAATGTCGTTGCCGGCGTCCATGACCGGTATTGTTTCGTAGCGTGCGCCTCAACCGCGGGTGCGCCTGCGACGGCTGCGGTGGTCTCGGTCGCAACGTGCTGCTACCCTTGCGTTTCGCCATTAGTCGCTTCGTTGATGGCGCGGTACTCGGCACTCAGCTCGCGCGCCAGCTCTTCCTTGCTTGGAAGATACGGCAGGTATTTGGCGGTAAACACTTGGTCGTTGTCTTCGGGCAGCGTGTACTCGACGATCGAATCGCTTTTGTCCGCGCAGAGCACGATGCCTATGGGCGGATTGTCGCCTTCGTTCATGAGCTCACGCGTGTAGTAGTTCACATACATTTGCATCTGGCCCAGGTCCTGATGCGTAAGGTCATCGGTCTTAAGGTCGATGAGCACGAAGCAGCGCATCAGATAGTTGTAAAAAACAAGGTCAATATAGAAATGGCGTCCATCAAAGGTGATGCGCTTTTGGCGCGCCTCGAAAGCGAAGCCACGGCCAAGCTCCAGCAGGAACTTCTGAAGATGCGTGATGAGCGCCTGCTCTAGATCGCTCTCGCGAAACGTAGCATCGTCCGAGAAACCTAAAAACTCCAGTACATATGGGTCGCGGATGATATCCTCGGGGCGACGAGCCGGGGCGCTCTCTTGGATTTCCTGGGTGACGGCCTCTTTGTCCTTGCTGGCAAGTAGGCGCTCACGGAACATGGTGTTGATCTGGCGTTCGAGCTGACGCGTGCTCCAGCGAGAATCGGCGCATTCGTTCATGTACCAGGTGCGAGCTTCGGGGTCAGGAATGCGTATTAACCTGCGGTAATGTGTCCAGCTCAATTCGGGACGCAGTGAGTCCCGAATTGGAAATGCAAGATAGAACTGACGCATTTTGCGCAGCTCTCTTGCTTCAAAACTTTTACCAAAATCCTTGGTAAGTCTGATTGCGAGGGCCTTGAGCAGCGCCTCTCCATACTTGGCGCGCCCCTCTCCGCCCTGTTCATCAACAATACTCTTGCCGATCTCCCAATATGCCTCAACCATCGCAAAGTTAACGGCGGTATAGGCCTTGTCGCGAGCGGCGTTGAGAATCGAGGAGACCTGCTTGTAAAAACCTTCGGGCACGATTGCCGATTCTCCACGGTTTACCAGTTCGCCCATCACTGTCGCCCCACTTTCCTTTTGTGGAATGCGTCTTTATCGCATTTAGTTTAAAGCCTCGCGCGGACACGAATTGCTGTGCTGTCTGACATCTTCGCATGGGGCCTTGCGGTGACTAAAATGTGACCATAGAGGCAGTTTTAGCGAATCCCACGGGAGTGACGCGTATGGACAATAACACGCTGCTATTCCAGGACAAAGGTTCGGGTAGGTATAAAGACGTCAAGATCTACCCCAACCGTATTGAGGTGCTCAAGAAGGGCACTTTTGGTGGCAAGCACACCGAGATTGTCTATCTTAAGGGCATTACGGGGGTCAACAGGATCAAGGGCCGCGATGTTTTTCTGCGTAACAGGCTGTTGACTGCTTGTGTTTTTAGCCTGAGCAGCCGTGCGAAGGCCCAGGAGTTTGTTAACGCGCTGAACATGGTGATGTAGCCTATGGCGGCGTTTGGGCCAAGGTAAAAATCGGGGGCACAGAACGGTGTCCTGCGCCCCCCATTGAGTCGATGTGTCTAAAAGGCCGGCTTGCCTATTCGCTACCGTCCCCAGCGTTTTCGCGGTCGTTGGCAAGCATTGCCGCGCCGGCGACCGTTGTCGCTACAGCGGCGGCAGCGAGCCCGGCGGCAATGCCGGAGCCGTCGCCCGTGTCGGCGAGTTTTCCGCCCGAGTTCTTGCCCTTGTTGCCCTTACCGTTCTTATCAGCGCTGCCTGCGTTGGAACCCGTGCCACCGTCGGTGCCGGTGCCGCCTGCACTGCTCGAGGCCGCTACGGTAAAGCTCGCGGCTCCGTCATTAGCAAGCTTGTAGTTTTGCGCCGCGTCGCCCAAAAGACCGTTCGCGCGCACCCAGTACGTTCCCGCGGTAAATGCCTCGCCCTCGACCATTGCCGTGCCCGGAGCGCCGTCCGCGTCGTGCACAAACTCGAGCTGAGCCGTGCAGGCATCGTTTTCGAGTTTGCCCTCGAGCAGCGCCGCGACCTTTGTGCGCACATCCTCGCCGGCCTTAAGGCCTTCGAGCCCCTCAAAGTGGGGTGTCAGTGCGCGCGGATCGATATCGATGGGCACGGATCCCTGCAGCCCCGTAACGGTCTCGTTGCCCAAGGCGTCGACATCCACGTATTCGATGGTAAACGCATGGCCCGAAGCCGCCACGTTGAGTACGTTGCTGCTGTCGACAAGGCGGAAATGGCCCTCGCCAACGGTCTTGCCATCCTGGAGCGAGGCATCGCTCAGCGAGTCGCCGTACGTCATGCGCATGCGGGTCGGGAGGCAGCACGAAGCCGACTGCGTGTGCTTCGTATCGTAATTGTAATTGCGCTGGTAGATGCTCCGGGCCAGCGCCGCATCAACAAAGTCGGATGCGATGATGCCAATGTGCTTGAGGTAATCTGACTTTGTATCCTCGGTGCCGCTGGGATTGATGTACGGGCTCTTGTACAGATGCTCGTTGACTACTCGTGCCGAGGTAAAAGGATTGCCTCCGTGCGACAAGCCCGTGCAGCTGGTGTAGTTGATAGACCAGCAACGCTCCTGGACTTGCACCTCGGCCCCGGCATCGTCCACGACGTCCACCTTGTTGCACGTGCGCCCGGTCGTTTCCTTCAGCGCATTATCGACCCAGCTGAGCTTGTCGGTTCCCGTGAGTTTGTACTTGTCCTGGGCATATACCTTGGTGCAATAGGGCTCTTCATTGCCCGTTTCCCCTATGGCTTCAAATCCCCGCGCGTCTTGGACGAGACACATCGACTGCCCGGAATGCGCCTTGATCTTGTAATCCCATTGGGTGAGGTCGAGGCCCCACGTGTGGCCGCTTACGCTGTTGCCGGCGAGCCCAAATCGACGCAGCAGGACGATCTTTCCGCGCACCTCGCCCAGCGTGGGGACGTGGCTCGACGTGTAGAACAGGTTGGGGTTATCGGCCATAACCTTGGCGAAGGCCGTCGTTATGCTTTCGTCGGTAGCCTCATCGTTGCCGCGCGATGCGAGCATGATGAGCGCTTCTGACGGGTTTTCGTTCAAAAACGTTTTGAAGTACCCGATGACATCGGAGAGATGCAGATAGTTCCCGTCTTTTTTGAGTAGGTAGAAAATCCCGTGGTCGATGCCGGGGTCATCGCCCTTTCCGAGCCGGATATCAAAATAGCGAATGCCTTCGAGCAACTGCGTGGGAATGTAATCCTGCTGGCATTTTACTTGCGAGGATTGGGGCTCAGTGTCGTTGTCCACGCTGCAGGTGCCCGAATCGTGCGTACCCGGGATGCTCAGCTCGTCGAGGAACTTGTCGTCGTCGACGTATTTCATCCAACATGGTCCGTCGACGTAGCTGCTGTACGTGATCCAGTCGAGGCTGCTAACCGTGGCATCGTTCTTTTTCATGTCGTAACCGATAAGTTCGAGCTCCCACGGAATGCTCTTACTCTTATGGCAGATCTTATTGTTGTCCTGGTCTTTGCCGTTCGATTCTATTGCCAGGTACTTAATGTCTTTTTTCTCGGTTTCTTTCTCGACCGTGCGGTCTCGGATGATGTAGGTTCCGTTTGATTGACGCTCGAACGCAAAAGCGCGGCTGGGCTTGTTGTCATACTCGCCGCCCCATACGTGGATGACCTTTCCATCTTTGTCCGAGTCGTCGTCGACCGACCAAATGCTGTAGCCCGCCTTTTTATGCTCTTCGAAATTGAGCAAGGTGCGGATGGCGTACCAGTTTGTATCATCATTCTTGGTCGTTACGTTCTCAAGGATGAGCTTGCTGGACGTGCCGTCGTTAAACAGGTGACAGACGTTGCCGCGAACGTTGCCGTCTTGGTTGACGCTCGCGGTGCGAAAATAGCCCGCGGGGCGAAGGCGAATGACGAAATTGTGGAGGCTGTCCGACGGTGCGGGTGTGTTGTCTGCAAATGCCGCTCGCAGGGGAATGCCCGGCGCTGCGGTTTCGGGCAGGCTTGCAAGTGGTGACAACGCCGCAAGCCCTAGGCCCAGCGTAAACGCTCGGCGGCTGATGGCATGGTGTTCGGTCATAACTTCTCCATTCGCAGAGTGCGGTTATGCGATAGTTTTGGTCACTATACTGCCCAGATGTTTAAAGATGCTGGTTTAATTGTCTGCGCGGCGCAATAAATCGGTGGGCGGACGTGTTGGGGTGTTTGTCGTTTTCGTACTGTTGCCACATTTGGGGCGGTTCCGGCGTCCGGCATCCTCGCGTTCGTCGGCTACAGGCATAAGAAAGGGAGGGTCGGTTTACCGGCCCTCCCTGGGTACGAAGCGCTGGGGTACCGTCGCTTGTTTGCACTGCGACCGTGTTTCCCGTTGCGCTCGCCAGTCGCTTAGCGCTTGATCTCGATATCGTCGAGCTTGACGTCCATGGCCTCGGTCTTGGCCTCGGCGATGTCGTCGGCAAATTTCAGAGACTTCATCATGGTCTCGACGGCGTCCTTGTGCTCCTCGACGTTGTCGATACGCACATACACACTGCCGCCGTCAACGTCGGTGAAGTATTCGGTCGTTACGCCGCCCGAGTGTGTATAGGAAGCGTTGCGCCAAGTCTTGCCGTTGTACTTGACGGGGCCATTCTCGGTCCACTCAAAGCTGGCATTCCACTTTGCCTCGTAGTCGAACAGCTCGTCGGCGTTCTTGTCAGGATCGAAGACGGGGATGAAGCGATCGCTGGCGTGCTCGCTCTCGGTGAACTTAAACTGGGCCCTGTCGGCAGTGTCGCCTGCGACGTCGGTGATCTCGACGCCCTCGGGGACCTCGACCTTAAACCAAATGAAGTCGGTCCTCATATCCACGGCTGGCTTTTCTGCGCCGCCGCCACCGCCACTTCCGGTAGCGTCGCCGCTGCCACCGCAGCCCACCAGGGCAACTGCGGCAAAGAGACTGATGCAGAGGGTGAGAATCGCAAAGGCCTTCTTTTTCATGGTCGTGTCCTCCTCGATCTGTAACCGCCCATGGATTACCTGTCTTTACTGTACGCGTGGACGGCTCGCTAGGGTGGGCCATGTGTCCCATTCTGAGGGCCGGATTTGCGCCGTTAAGTGGCAATATGTTCGGGCGCAAAAGAGGGGAGGGCTGGTGCTGTCGGCCCTCCCCGGGGTGAGGTGCCCGTTGATTTAATGGGGCGCGCGTGCGTGGGCGTTGCCCCAACAGGTTCCTTGTTTATAGATATGCCTCAGTTTTTGACGTCCGGGAGTCTCGAAAGGTGGGCCATGTGTCCCATGTTTGCGTTGACATGGCCTATCGTGTGTCATAGAAATCCGCGATGGCCAGGTGCGCTGACGCTCGCGTACTTATGGGCTAGACTTAGCACCATTACGTGATCGATGCGGTCGGCCGACGTCGGCCGCCCGACCGATATATATGACTTGAAGGTGCGTGTGCGTATGAGCCAAGAGATGATGGATAAAACCTGTCGCGGTTTTGCCGAGGCGCTGGCCGCGCGCGAGCCAGTTCCCGGTGGTGGCAGCGCGAGCGCTTTTGTGGGCGCGCTGGGCGCCTCGCTGTGCGGAATGGTTGCCCGCTACGGTGCGACCAATCCCGCGCTTGCTGATCGTGCGGATGACCTGACGCGTGCGTTTGCCCAGGCAGACGAGTTGGCGCAGGAACTAGTGGGCCTGGTTGCCGAGGATGTGCGTGCGTACGGCCAGGTGTCTGCGGCATACGGTATTCCGCGCGAGGACCCGGCTCGACCGGCTGCGATTCAGGACGCGTTGCACGTGGCGGCCATGCCGCCGTATCGGATCATGGATGCCTGCGGGCGCGCGCTGGCGCTGCTCGAGGACATGGCAGACAAAGGCTCGCGCCAGTTGCTGTCCGACGTGGCGTGCGGTGCCGTATTCTGCCGCGCTGCCATGCAGGGCGCGAGCCTGACGCTCTTTGCCAACACCACATCTATGAAAGACCGGGCGCGCGCCGAGGAACTCGAGGCGGCGTGCGATGAGCTGCTGGATACGTGGCTGCCGCGCGCTGATGCGCTGGCGCGCCGCGCCGCCGATGCCGCGAGGAAGAGGGGGTAGCCATGGCAGAGCTGCTCAAGGGTGCTCCCGTTGCCCGTGCTTTGACCGAGGAGCTCGCCGCTCGCTGCACGGCTTTGCGCGAGCGCGGCGTTGTGCCGACGCTGGCCATCGTTCGCGTGGGCGAGCGCGAGGACGATCTATCCTACGAGCGCGGCGCCCTCAAGCGCTGCGAGAAGGTTGGCATCGAGGCTCGCCGCATTTTGCTTCCCGCCGATGTTTCGCAGGACGAGCTGCTGGCGGCTATTAAGGACATCAATGCTGACCCCGCTGTTCACGGCTGCCTGATGTTTCGCCCGCTTCCCGCTGGACTTGACGAGGATGCGGTTGCCGCGGCGCTCGATCCCGCCAAGGACGTCGACTCCATGACGCCGGCCTCGCTGCTTACCACGCTTTCGGGTCGTGGCGAGGGCTTTGCTCCCTGCACGGCCGAGGCCGTGTTGGCGTTGCTGGACCATTACGGTGTTGAGCTGGATGGGGCAAAGGTCGCGGTCGTCGGTCGGTCGCTGGTGATTGGTCGTCCCGTTGCCGCCATGCTTACGGCTTGCAATGCCACGGTGACGACGTGCCATACGCATACGCGCGACTTGGCTGCTGAGTGCCGTGCAGCTGATATTGTGGTTGCGGCCGTTGGACGCGCGCGCACGATTGGCGCGGATGCGGTTCGCGAGGGCCAGACGATCATCGATGTTGGCATTAATTTGGACGAGGCCGCTGGCAAGCTGGTCGGCGATGTCGATTTTGATGCTACGGAACCGATCGTTGGCGCAATTACTCCCGTGCCGGGCGGCGTGGGGGCTGTGACCACGGCGATCCTCGCCAAACACGTGATCGAGGCGGCGGAGCGCGCATCGAAATAGGCGTTTTGGGCTGTTTGAGGGGTTAGCCATATACCACGTGGTCAAAAAGCGCCAAATATGAGTACTGTTGCCATGATAGTCACATATGTTTTACGTCTTTTGGGTTTCCTAACGATATTCATTCTCGTTAGGAAACCCATTTTATTGAACCTATGGGGAATAACGCCGTCTCGCTTTTGGACAAATAGGGATCTTCGCACTCATTACAAGGAAATTTGCTGCTACTAAATTGGTGACAGTACTCATATTTGGCATTTTTTGACCACAGGGGTTCCGAGGGGGTTCCGAGGTGCCGTGGTTTCGCCCTTTTTGCGCCGAAGCGATACACTGTTGCCGTTTGATTTCTTCGCTCAAGGAGGATGCGCATGCCGTGCACAACGATTTTGGTTGGTAAGAACGCGAGCTACGACGGGTCGACGCTGGTCGCCCGCAACGAGGACTCGTCCAACGGGGTGTTTGAGCCCAAGCGCATGCGCGTGGTGCATCCCGACGAGCAGCCGCGTGTCTACACGAGCGTCCTGAGCCACCTGACCGTTGAGTTGCCCGACAATCCCATGCGCTACACGAGCGTCCCCGACGTCGTTCCCGGTCACGGTATTTGGGCCGAGGCCGGATTCAACGAGCTCAATGTTGGCATGTCCGCAACCGAGACGCTCACCACCAACGAGCGCGTCCGCGGTGCCGATCCGCTCGTGGACTATGTGCCCGCCAAGGGCAACGAGGGCGAGGACGGATATGTTCCGGCACAGTCCGGTGGCTTGGGCGAGGAGGACATGGTGACCCTGGTGCTGCCGTATGCCAAGTCCGCCCGCGACGGCGTGCGTATCTTGGGCGACCTGCTCGAGCGCTACGGCACCTACGAGAACAACGGTATCGCCTTTAGCGACGTGGACGAGATCTGGTGGCTCGAGACCATCGGCGGCCACCACTGGATTGCCAAGCGCGTGCCTGACGACGCCTATGTGACCATGCCCAACCAGCTGGGTATCGACAGCTTTGACCTGGATGACGCCGAGGGCGCCCAGACCGACCACATGTGCTCGGCCGACCTGCGCTCCTGGATGGCCGAGTGGCATCTGGACCTGACGCTGGGCGTCGAGGGCGACAGCCCGGCTGTGGTCTTTAACCCGCGCGAGGCCTTTGGCTCGCACAGCGACAGCGACCACGTCTACAACACGCCGCGCGCCTGGTACATGCAGCGCTGCCTCAACCCCAGCGACGTGTGGGATGGCCCCGACGCCGACTACACGCCCGAGAGCGACGATATCCCCTGGAGCCGCGTGCCCGAGCGCAAGGTGACCATCGAGGACATTAAGTACGTGCTTTCGAGCCACTACCAGGGCACGGAGTACGACTGCTACGGTAGCAAGGGCACGCCCGCCACGCGCGGCGCTTATCGCCCCATCGGCATCAACCGCAACAGCCAGCTCGCCGTGTTGCAGCTGCGTCCCTATGCGCAGCCGGCCTATCGCGCCGTGCAGTGGATGGCCTTTGGCTCCAACTCGTTTAACGCGCTGGTTCCGCTGTACGCCAACGTCGAGACCATGCCCGAGTACTATGCCGACACGCAGGCTCGCGTGACGTCCGAAAACTTCTACTGGGCCAACCGCCTGATCGGTGCCCTGGCCGACGTCCGTTTCCATGAGTGCGGCCGCGCGGTCGAGGATTATCAGGAGAAGATCGGTGGCATGGGCCACAAGCAGATCCATGACGTCGACGCTGCCGTAGCCGCTCTGCCCGAGGTCGAGGTGCCTGCCGAGCTTGCACGCGCCAACGAGGCCTTTGCCGAGCGTGTTCGCGTGGAGACCGATGCCCTGCTGGGCAAGGTGCTTTACACCACGAGCTGCGCCATGAAGAACTCTTTCGCGATGAATGACAACGTGAGGTAGGGATTTCCCGTCGATCGAATAGCGCTAAAACGCTTTGTCGCTTTCGCTCAATCTTGGGTACAAGAACGCCAATGCAGTTGTTTGTGATTGGAGATAACCATGGTTATGAAACTCGATCAGCTTGTTAACGGCGCCATTAACGTGGGCTTTGGCGCTGCCGCCGTTGCTGTCGAAGGCGGCAAGAAGGTCCTCGACGACCTTAACACCAAGGGCGAGCAGGTCCGCAAGGACACCACCACCCCCGATATCGCCCGCAGTGTGTCCGACATGTTCGAGCAGGCCGGCGGTACCATCTCCGATCTGACCGAGCGCTTGGGCATGCAGGGCGAGACCGCGGCCCAGCGCGTGCTTGACGAGCTCATCCTTGCCCGGGTCCGCGTCATGACCGCCCCCGAGCGCACGGCCTTCCTGGCCCATGTGCGCGACATCGTCGATTCGGTCGAGGACAACGTGACCTCGGTGCCCGTCGAGTCCGTTGAGCCCGACGATGCGAAGGATACCGAAGAGGCCGAGTAGCAGCGCAGATGGCAGATTCCACCACCGATTACAACAATCTAGATCCTTTGGGTGACGAGGCGGCGGTTGTCGATGAGGTCGATGCCGCCGTCTCGGGCGCTCGCAAAAAGCCGCGCGCTGTCGATATGGTGCCCGAAGAGCCCGACGCGATGGCGCCGGACGAGGAATACCAGCTCACGCCGGCGGGTCGTCGCGAACGCATCGGGCAGATTGTTCGCTTGGTCAAAAAGTACCGTGTGTGGGATAACCTCACGCCGGTTCGCTTGCGCCGCCTGCTCGAGGAGCTCGGCCCCATGTTCGTCAAGATGGGGCAGATTCTGGCCAACCGGTCCGAGATTCTGCCGCAACGCTTTTGCGACGAGCTGCGTCGTCTGCGCTCCGACGTGGAGCCGGTGCCGTACGAGGTAGTGCTTCGCTGCTTGGAAGAGGAATACGGCCTGCGCCTGGGGGAGATGTTCGACGCGATCGACCCCAATCCGCTTGGTAGCGCATCGCTCGCGCAGGTGCACCGCGCCCGCCTGGTGACCGGCGAGGACGTGGCCGTTAAGGTGCAGCGCCCCGGTGCGCAGCAGGTTATGGCACAGGACATCGATATCATCCGCTCGGTGGTGCGTATCGTTTCCAAGTTCGTCAACACCGATCAATTCGTTGATCTGCACGGCGTAGTCGAGGAGTTGTGGACCTCGTTTCGCGAGGAGACCAACTTTTTGGCCGAGGCCAAAAACCTCAACGACTTCTACGAGTTCCATAAGAGCGTTCATGGCGTGACGTGCCCTAAATCCTATCTGGACCTGTGCACCGAGCACGTGGTGGTTATGGACTACGTCGACGGCATTTCGATCGCCGATCCCGAACGCTTGGTGGCCGAGGGCTATGACTTGGAAAAGATCGGTGCCGCGATTGTCGAGGCCTACTCTACGCAGGTGCTCGATGACGGTTTTTTCCATGCCGACCCGCATGCGGGAAACATCATTCTCAAGGACGGCATCGTCTACTTTGTCGACTTGGGCATGGTCGGACGCATGTCGAGTCACGATCGCGGTATCGTCAAGGACATGATTTTCGCCGTGGCCGAGGGTGACGTGCCCAAGCTCAAGGATTCGCTCATGCGCTTCGCCGTGACGCGTGGCGATTCGGCCGAGCTCGATCATTCAGCGTTTTTGTCCGACCTTGACTTTATCGTGGCTGACTTTGCGGGCCTTGACCTGAAGGATCTGGATATCGGCGAGTTTTTGACCTCGCTGTTAAACCTCGCGCGTAAGAATGACGTTGAGCTGCCGAGCGTGGTGACGATGTTCGCCCGCGGCATGGTGACGCTCGAGGGCCTGTTGACCGAGTACATGCCCAACGTCAACATGATCCAGATCATCCAGACGCACATCAAAAACGAGAAGAGCACCTACGCCCGCATGCGCGAGATGAGCCGCGATCTTGCCGCGAGCAGCTATCGCGCGGCAAAAGGCTCGCTCGAGGCGGCCGAGTATCTGGGCTTGGCTTCGCGTATGCTTACGCGCGGCCAGCTTAAGGTAAACACGCAGATCATGAGCAGCGATAAGGCGCTGCGACAGCTGGGTGGAATTATCGACCGCATGTCGATGGCGATTGTGATCGCCGGTCTGTTTATCGGTTCGTCGGTGGTGTACTACGCGCGCATCGAGCCGGTTGTGTTTGGTATCCCAGTCATTGGCTTTATGGGCTACGTGAGCGCGCTGGTGCTGGCGCTTATGCTGGGTCGCAATATCTGGCTCAACAGCCACGGCGGCAAGCACTAGAGGCTGCGACCGTCACCGCATTCTCCTATCGCAAACAATAGCTTTTACCTTGGGCTTCGCCTGCGTGCGAGGCCCTTTTGCGTGATAGCATATTGACGGTTTTAATCGATGGCCTAGATGGTGGTGCGGAGACGCACGAATGCGCGGTTTTCCTGCGCGTTTGGGAGAATCGGGGTGCAAGTCCCCGGCTGTACCAGTAACCGTAATTCCTCTTGGCTCGGGATGTTCGCGTCGCAGATCGGACGGCGCGCCCGAGTCGTTAAGGTTAAGTCGGATCGCCTCCCATCTTGCATGCGGCTGCGGCGTATGCCGCCGGTGTGCATAGGGCTCTGGAGGGAAGGGGGACCCCGATGGGGGAACTCGAGCGCAACATGCGCGATGACGTGGGGCAGCTTCAAGGCAACGCTCCAAGTACAGACAGTAGGAGACAAATGGATATGTTTGAGGACGAGTGCCAGCGTGCCTCGCTTCGTCGCCGTGGCGTAATCGCGCGCGGCGTGGCAAAGCGCTGCCTGGTGGCATTCCTGGCCTTCGCGATGGCCTTTGGCACCACGCCGGCTCAGCTGTGGGCCGAGGGTGCCGAGGGCATTACCGACGCTGTGGCTCAGGCTACGACGCCAGGCGAGGACGCAGCGCTTGCGGGCGGTACCGCTGAGCAGAGCGGCGCCGAGGTTTCGGATTCCGGGAGCGCGCCTGCAGCTAGTGCCGCCACTACAGGGGCAGCAACTGGCGACGAAGGCTCGGCGACGGGGGAGAGCCCTGCCACGAGCGAGCGGTCTTCGACGGCATCCGCTGGCCAAGCAGGATCTGCCGCCGCGGCTGCCGTCCAGACAGAGAACCCGACAGAAACTGGCGATGTCGTCAAGAAGCAAATCGAGGTCTCGTTCTCGATTATCGGCACCGATGCCGACGGCAAGGCTCAGACCTGGGTGGCGCCTACGCAGCTCAAGCTCGACGAGGGCGCGACGGCTGCGGATGCCTTCATTAAGCTGCAGGAGAAGACGGGCTTCAAGGCGAAGTACGATCCGAACACGGCATACGGTTTCTACCTCGAAAGCATCACCTCCCCGAGCGATGGCCGCACGCTTGCCTACGATCCGGCGACTCATGCCTACTGGCAGCTGTTCGTCGACGGCGCGTCTTCCTCGGTTGGCGCGAGCAGCGTCAAACTCACCCAGGGGCAGAAGATTGAGTTTGCCTTTACGGGTGGTAGCGCGTCCCCTGTCGTTAAGGACCAGCTTGCTGCGAATGTGACCGTCATTGGTCGCGATGCCCAGGGCAAGACTCAGACCTGGGTCGACAACGCGCAGTATGTGGTGACGTCCGGTTCGAGCGCGCTTGATCTTACGAAGGTCGCGCTTGAGGCGAATGATATTGACGCCGTTGCTGCGGGCTCCTTCATTCTGAGCCTTAAGTACAACGGTGTTGAGCTGGGTACGCCCCAAGATTATTCGACCTATTGGCAGCTGTTTATCAACGGCAAGTCGAGTGACTATACGGCGGACAATGTCACCATCCATGCTGGCGATACCGTCACGTGGTTCTACGGTGGCTGGGGCGACCAGTTGCCGTCCGATTCTGTCCATGCTTCCGTTCAGGTGCTTGGCAAGGACAAGGACGGCAAGCAGCAGGTTTGGGCTTCGACGGGCCAGACGAGTCTCAAGGCGGGCTCTACTGCTAAGGATCTCCTTGAGCAGACCGGCCTTAAGCTCGATGCTAGCGAATCGTCTTGGGGCTGGTTCCTCAACGGCATTTATTCGCCGTTCGATGGTAAGTCCTATGGCTGGGATGCTGCGACCAGTAGCTATTGGCGCTTCTACGTAAATGGCAAGTTCGCCGACGTTGGCGCCGGTGCCTACGAGCTCCATGAGGGCGATGCCGTCACCTTTATGTATGGTGCTGACGCCGATGCCCTTCCTGGCCAGGTTCTTGGGTCTGTCGATGTTATCGGTCCCGATGTCAACGGCAACAATACTCGCTGGGGCTCGGCAAGCAGTGTTTCTTTGCCTGAAGGCTCTACTGCCCAGAACCTTATTGAGACGGTCCTGAAGGCCAAGGGCGTTACGTACAACGGCTCCCAGAGTGGTGAGTACTGGTTCCTGAATTCCATTACTTCGCCGTTTGATCACAAGTCGTATGGTTGGGATGCTGCGACCAATAAATATTGGCATCTGTATATCAACGGAGAGTCCTCCTTACTCTGCGCCAATCAGATTACGCTCAAGAGCGGCGATAAGGTTACGCTTGCCTATACCACCGACGATTCGGCCATGCCCGATCCCGACAAGATTGTCGTGGACCCGGGTGCGACGACTCCTGATTGGGATGCCGAGTGGGCCGGCTACGGCAACAGTGGCAACGGTTCGACCGTAACGGATGCCAAGACGCCTGCGCAGGCCGCCGGTCTTAAGTGGGCCTTCGATTGGAAGGCCGAGTCTGGTCAGCAGTATGCCAACTGCAGCGAGCCCGTTATCGCTAACGGCTTTGTGTACATCGCGACCGAGAACGAGCTCATTAAGATCGATTCGTCCACGGGCAAAAAGGTTGCCTCTGCGCCGCTTGCCTCCAAAGTGAGCTATACCTCTCGTCCGATCTATACCAATGGCCTTATCATCGTTCCGCTCAACGGCGGTGCGGTCCAGGCGATTACTGCAGACAAGCTGATCTGCAAGTGGCTGACGCCTGGTTTGACGGACTTGACGCAGAGCTCCTGCACCGTCGTTTCGGACGGTGAGTACGTCTATGTAGGCACGGTCGATATTTCGTATGACGAGAATTACAACGCGACCTACGGCAACGGCTCCCTTTCGCGCATTAAGATTGCCACGGGCGAAGTTTCTTGGCAGAACATCGATCCTGCTGAGGGCTATTACTGGACTGGTGCGGCTTTGACGGATAAGTATGCCATCGTTCCTACGAGCGCAGGTACGCTTAAGTGCATTGATAAGGCAACGGGTGATGTCGTTTCGACCATGAAGCTCGGCGCCCTTGCGAACGCTGACTGCGTCGCCGATCCGTCCAATGGCTCGACCTTCTATCAGATGACGCACGACGGAAAGCTCCATGTGATTTCGCTTTCGGCGAAGGGCGCGCTGAGTGAACAGAAGACGGTTGATCTGGGCCTTACGAATAATCTGAGCGCCCCTGCGGTGTCTGGTGACAATCTGATTGTCGGCGGACAGACGGCTACTGGCTCTGCTCTGGTTCTCTATAACCTGAAGACGGGTAAGACCACGATGGTCGCTGCTGCCGACGGCAAGGCGCTGCCGGCTGGCCTCAACGGTATTGCTGCTACTCCGCTGGTGAGTGTTCAGGGCGGCAAGACCTATGTGTACTTCACCGTTAACAGCGCGGATAGCAAGGATTACGTCAACTACTCTGCTGGTGGTGGCGTGTATCGCTATACGCTCGGCGATGCAGAGGCGACGCAGATTTATGATGCGGCTGGCCATTACCAGTACTGTGACTCTCCGGTCATTGCCGATGCATCTGGCAACCTGTACTACATCAATGACTCGGGCACGCTGTTCAAGCTTGGGGCCGTTGAGTCTTGGACGGTTGCCTTTAATTCCAACGGCGGGTCTGCTTGCGATACTAAGTTTGTTGCTACGGCCGCTGGCAAGCTGGTTAAGCCGGCCGATCCGACGCGCGATGGCTACACTTTCGGCGGTTGGTTCACCGATGAGGCTTGCGTGCAGGCGTATGACTTTAGCACGCCGGTGACGGCCGATCTGACGCTGTATGCCAAGTGGACCAAGAATGCCGTTAACCCTGGCGGTAATGGCGGCGCTGGTTCGAATGGCGGCGGCGGTTCTGGTACCGGTACTGGTTCCGGCACTGGCGCTGGCACTGGCACGGGTTCCGGCTCCGGCTCGAAGGGCGGCGCTGTCGCCCCGGGTCATAAGCCGACGACCAAGACGACGGTGTCGACCAAGACCGAGACCAAGGACAACAAGTCCGACAAGAAGGACTCCGATAAGTCCGATAAGAAGGACGAGAAGAAGTCTGACAAGAAGTCTGACAAGAAGGACAGCAAGTCCGACAAGAAGTCCGACAAGAAGTCCGATTCCAAGTCCGATACGGGTGCTGCTTCCACGACCACTGCTAAGAAGTCCTCTAGTGCTTCCGAGCAGGAGACTGGCACCAACCCGCTCGCCATTGTTGGCGTTGCCGCCGGCGTCATCGGTCTCGCCATCGTCGGCGTGTTCGTGTTCACCAAACGTCGGTAGGTGAGGGCTGTGTCCAATAAATCCAAGGACGCTGACCCCAAGCAACCAGATTCCTCGTTCATTCAGTTCGACGATGCAAAGCAACAGGGCGCCGCTTCGGCGGCGTCCGCCTCTCGTCGCAAGGCGCTCCTTGGCGTTCTTGCTGCCGCGTGCACCATTCTGATCGTCGTCTCGCTGGGCTTCGTCCATCCTTCCGAGAGCGGCGCCTGGTCCATCGACTGGATCGTTCAGACCGTGACGGGGGAGAGCGTCGTCGCCAAGGACACCAAGGGGTTTGGCTCGACTACGACTTCGGGCGAGGCCAGTTCCAAGGATTCCAAATCTTCGAATGATGCAAAAGACGAGCCCAAGGGTTCGAACGACGCCAAGGACGATTCCGAGTCTTCAAACAAGGAATCGGACAAAAACTCGGATAGCAAGAAGTCCGAGGACCGGGGCGGCAAGAAGTCTGGCGATAAATCCGCTGCCCAAAATACGGGAGCCGGTGATACTTCCAATGCGTCTGGCGGTGCTTCTTCGGGCGGTGGCCAGTCGTCTGATGGAGCCTCATCCTCTAATGGTGGAAACGCCTCCTCGGGCAGCCAAAGCGGCTCACAGGAGTCCAACTACGTTACGGTGACGGTTTCGGTCACATCGAGCGCTGTGGGCAATCCCGTGTCCTCTGGCGGCACCTTTACCTTTAACGAAGGCGCCACCGTTTACGATGCCCTGTGCGCGCTGGGCCTTTCTGTCAACGCACACGGCTCATCGTACGGCACGTATGTTTCTGCGATTGGTGGTTTGGCCGAGAAACAGTACGGCGGCACGAGCGGCTGGATGTACTCCGTCAACGGCACAACGCCCATGACGGCCTGCAGTAACTACGTTCTCTCCAATGGCGACAACGTCGTTTGGTATTACGTAACGGGCTAGAGGCCTCGACATAGCGCGCCAGACGGGCGGTTCGGACCAACATCCGGACCGTCCGTTTTTCATGCGAATGGGACTGGGTCGCCGGGTCTCTCGGCAAACAAAAAACCGGTTGGAACGGGAATTCCAACCGGTTATACATTCAAGCAAATAGTGAATCGACTACGACCGTGCGCCCTCGAGGAAGAAGCGGCGGCTGAAGTAGTTATACCAGGTGACGAGGAACGTGGCGATGGCCTTCATGGCCTGGTAGCCGATGCTCAAAAACGTGACGCCCACAAACATGTACAGGTCGTTGAGGCCCAGGCCGATCACCGACAGGATGGTGAAGATCGTGAACTCGCGCTTGCGGCTCATGCCTTCGCGGTGGTCGAACACGTACTTCATGCTGAGCCAGTAGTTGACCACGACGGACGTGATAAACGAAACCGTGGTGCTCATCAAAAAGTCGAGGTGGAACAGCTCGACGAGCGCAATGAGCATGCCCCAGTCGATGCCAAAGGAGATAAGACCCACGACGGCAAACTTGAGGAACTGCTTGGTATGAGGTTGTGCCAGCGCCTTGCGCACGTAATCACATCCAATGCGTTGATGAATCGAGCAGAGGATACTTTAGAGCTTTTACAAGGGAAACGTAAGGTCTTTGCCAAGAACTATATGAACTCGCCAAATTTTCAAGAGCTAATCCGCAAACGTTGAAAATATGCCCGTAAACGAGCGACACCCACGGACGATACTGCGCTGAGTGCGCGTCGTCCGTGGGCGCCGTAATGCTACAGGGGTTTCGAGCTATTTTGTCTCGTCGCCCTCCAGGAAGATTTTTCGGGTCACAAAGTTGTAGACCATGACAAGCGCGGTGGCACAGATCTTGGCGATATTGGCCTCGAGTCCCAGGCCGGCGTTGAGCACCAGCACGATGCCATCGTTGAGCACCAAACCGATCACGGACAGCACGACAAAGATGATGAACTCGCGGCGGCGGCTCATGCCTTCCTTGTGCGCAAACACGTATTTCATGCTTGCGAGGTAGTTAAAGATGAGTGAGATGATAAAGCCGCTGGTGTTGGCGATTAGGATGTTGAGGCCCAGACCGTAGTGGAGCAGATTCATAATGCCAAAGTCGATAACCGTGGCAATGACACCGACGACGCCAAATTTCATAATCTGCGCAAGGAGCTTTTGCATGGTACCTGCCTTAAGCTGGCGCCGAAGCGCCGCGGGGATGACAAACTTAGCAAGTTTAGCCAATCCCCGCGGGTGGTGCTAGGCGCGCTCCTCGATAGCACCGTTTCTATATGCATCGAGCAGCTGGCGCAGGTCCTGGATCTGGCTGCGAATCTTGGCGCCAGTATCGGTGTCGCTCACCATGCGGCGACGGTCTGCTTGGTCAAAACGGTTGGTCTCGCTCTCGATGTCCACGTTGCGCGTGAGTGCCTCGGCAACCGTCGTAAAGGCCCGGTGCGACTTGAGGCGGCAGCCGCGCGAGCTCGAGATGAGCGTATAGCCGGCGATGCCCGTCTTGGGATGGTAAGCGCGGCAGAAGCCGCCATCGATGACCAGTAGCTTGCCCTCGGCGCGGATGGGCTGCTCACCCTTGGTGGTTTTAACGGGCGTGTGGCCGTTGATGATGTGGCCGGTCGGCGAGCATGCCATGGCCGCGACGCCAAACTCGCGCATGATATCATCGCAGACCGAGGGCGACTTGGTAAGCGTAAAGTACGGGTCCATCGGCTCGACCCAGGTGCTCTTATCGGCGATATAGGCGCGCTCAAAGGTACGCACCAGGCGTCCGCTGGCGGGTGAATTGAAGCCAATCCACAGGTACCACATCCAGTCGAGGGCATCGCGGTCGCCCACGCGCCACGCGCGGCGGGCGATGTGGTCGCAAAAATCGAGATAATCGCGGCCAGCGTGCCAGGTGCCCAGGCAGTTCATGCTGCTGAAGGTGCCGTCTTCGTTGAGTGGAACGCAGCCGTGGAAGAGCAGGTTGCCGTTGGCGACCTTGTACATCGAGCCGTGGGTGTAGAGGAAATCGATATGGCGATGCAGGTGATCGGCGGTGACAAACTCGGACACGAGCTTGTCGATGATGTGCTGCTCCTGAGACGTGAGCGTGTAGGGGTCCGCCGGGTCGACGGTGGGGAAGTCGTTGGTCGTGAGCGGCCACACGCTGCCGTCGGCGAGCGTGACCGTGCCGGTGTCGTGGTCGATCTTGTCGAGTAACAGGCGGTCGGTCATATCGAACTCGGGGTGGCGCTGGATAATCTGGCCTTCGAGCTTAAAGAGCAGCACGTTGATGGCCTTGATCAGCGGGGTGATGGACTCACCGGCGGTGTAGGTGGCATCGGCAAAGGCGACAAGCTCACGCAGCGAGATGCCGTAGTCGTTCTCCAGGATCTCGTAGTTGTCGTAGCGTAGGTTGTTGCGCAACACCGTGGCGATGCAGGCGGGCTCACCGGCCGCAGCGCCCATCCACAGTAGGTCGTGGTTGCCCCACTGGATGTCGAGTGAATGGTAGGTGAGCAGACGGTCCATAATCTTGGCCGCGCCGCCGCCGCGGTCGAAGATGTCGCCCACCAGGTGCAGGTGGTCGACGGCCAGGCGCTTGATGAGCGAGGCGAGCGACTCGATAAAGTCGTCGGCGCTGGCGGTCTCCAGGATGGACTCCACGATGCGCTCGTGATAGCGCACGCGATAGTTGTTCTCGTCCGGGTGCGTGTGCAACAACTCGTCGATGATATAGGCGTAGTCGCGCGGGATGGCCTTACGCACCTTGGAGCGCGTGTAGCGGCTTGAAAGCGAGCGAGCGACCATGATGAGCTGGTCAAGCATCGTCTTGTACCAAGTTGGCGAGTCCTCGCGCTGGCTGCGGACCAGGTCGATCTTCTCGCGCGGGTAGTAGATGAGCGTGCACAGCTCGCCCTTTTCGTCAAAGGAGAGCGTGTCGCCAAAAATTTCGTCGACATGCTCGCGCACGACGCCCGAGCAGTTGTTGAGGATGTGCATAAAGGCTTCGTACTCGCCATGCACGTCGCTCATAAAATGCTCGGTGCCCTTGGGTAGGTTGAGGATGGCCGAGAGGTTGATAATTTCGGTAAACGCGGATTGTTCGGTGGGGAACTGTCTCGACAGCAGGCGCAGATACTTGAAGTCTTGCGGGTTGCGATCGAATGCGACCATGAAACACCTTCCGATGGGGCTGGTAAAACTGATAAACAGCGTCAAACGTTTATCAGTATGCGCCGCTTTTGTTTCGATTTTGCGCCGGCGGCTGAATTGTCGGCTGAACGGTTTGGTAAATCGATTTAGTTGAGGTGGATATGGCGGTTGAGTGGAGACGACAGAAGGTGTTTTCTCAGATATTTATGCGTGGGGCCGGTGGAGACGATGGTGGTAAAGATGTTCGCTATTTTTGGTTCGATTTGGTAAATAGTGGACATATGTACCGTATGTAGGCTCACTGTGCGATAATTTGCGCAGCAATGAGTAAGGAGCCTCATATGAGTGATTTTGTCCTGACCTGTGAATCCGCCGCCGACCGAACCCGTGAGTTCTTTGCGTCGCGCAATATCCCTGTCGTGTGTTTTCATTACGAGATCGACGATGTTGTCCATACGGACGATCTGTATCAGTCGATTACGCCGGACAAGTTTTTTGCCCAGATTGCCGCGGGCGCCATGCCCAAGACGTCTCAGGTGAGCGTGGGTGAGTACAAGGAGTTTTGGGAGCCGTTTGTTGCCGAGGGTAAAGACGTGCTGCACCTGGCGTTGTCGTCGGGTATTTCGGGCACGTATGGATCGGCCTGCGTTGCGGCGCAGATGCTCGCGGATCGCTATCCCCAGGGCGGCAAGGTGCGCGTCATCGATTCGCTGGCGGCGTCTTCGGGCTTTGGCCTGTTGCTGGAATATGCCGCCGACGTGCGCGATAGCGGGGCTTCACTCGACGAGACGGCTGCCTGGATCGAGGAGCACAAACTCAACCTGCACCACTGGTTCTTCTCGACCGATTTGTCGAGCTATCTACGAGGCGGTCGCATTTCGGCTGCGAGTGCGATCATCGGCACGGCGCTTAAGATTTGCCCGCTTATGACGGTCGATTGCGACGGCAAGCTGTCGCCACGTGAGAAGATTCGCACTAAGAAGCGCGCGATTTCCGAGATGGCCAAGACCATGATGGCACACGTGCAGGACGGTGCGGATTATTCGGGTAAGTGCATCATGTCGCACTCGGCGTGCCGCGAGGATGCCGAGGCAGTTGCGGCGCTGATTGAGGAACAGGTTCTGCAGCTTAAAGGCAAGATTGAGATCAATGACATCGGTACTCTGATTGGCTCGCATACCGGACCTGGTACGGTGGCGCTCTTCTTTATGGGCGACAAGCGCGTGGATTAATTTGCCCCATCACGTCGCTGCATGATTGCTCAAACGATAACGGCCCGCCTCACGTTTGTGGGGCGGGCCTTGCTGTTACGATTAGCGTTTCTTTCCGCGGAAGAAGAAGCCGTGCAGTGACGGCTTGAGGCCGCGGTTGGCGCGATGCTCCTCGACGCGCTCGTGGATCGAAGCGACGCGCTCGATGACTTCGTCGGGAATCGGCACATCGGGATTCATGTTCTCGACCTGGCTGACCTCGGCGGCGGCGACCTGGTCGATAATGGGCACATCGTCGCGCGAGATGACAGGTGTGGCTTCTTCCTTCATCTTGCGATAACGCTGCATCATGTCGGTCTGTAGCTGCTGTGCCGAAGGCGGCGTCCAGATGATGGCGTTGGCGCCGGCGGCGATGGTCTCACGGATGCTCTCGGGCGTCTTGCCGCCCGGCGCGATGAGCGGCAGGTTGGGATAGTGCTCGCGCAGTTCACGCAGGACCTGGGGCGTGTTTTTGCCGGCGGCGATGTTGAGAATCTTGGCTCCGGCGCGCACTTTGGCATGCGCATCGTCGTCGCAACGTACGACCGTGGCGATGACGGGGATGTCGGCGATGTTGGTGATGTGCTCGACCATCTCGGCAGTAGCGGGGGAGTTGACCACGCAGCCCGCCGCGCCCTGCATCTCGGAGACGGCTGCCATCTGCACGGAGCGCTTACCGGTCGTAGTTCCGCCGCCCACGCCTACAAAGACCGGGCACTCGGCGACGGTCAGCAGCGCTTGCGTAATGGCGGGCTGCGGCGTGAAAGGGTAGACCGCAAAAACGGCATCGGCGTTGGAGTTGCGGATAACCGCGACATCGGTAGTGTAAATGAGCGACTTGATGCGGCGGCCGAAGAGCGTGAAGCCGCTGGCCTCCTCGATCTCGTCGGGCATGCGAAGAGCAGCCTTGCGCAGACGTCCGTCGATGGGCAGGGGCTCCATGGGGAGCAGTCCGTTGGGGGTCACGGCTACCTGGGGCTCGGTGAACTCGTCTGCGAGCTCGACCTCGGAGAAATCGACCGAGGCGACGATGTCCTCGTGAACCTCGGCGGGTACATCGATGGGAGCTTGGTCGTTTGCCGCGGCAGGCGTGTCGAAGGAGCTGGTGCCGACAAAGGCGTCGACGCGTTCGTTTAGGTCGTTGAGGGTATCCATGGAGGCTCGATTCTATGCGATGGTGGCCGGCGCGATGCAGCCGGAATTGCGAATGCTAAATCGTTTGACGAGTTGATTTTTCCCCGCCGCACCATCCGTTAGACCGAAGGGCGGGAGAACGTGAAGGAGCTGTGGTGGCGAGGATCGAGGTGCTATCTTGAAAGTCCCGTTTAAAAGAGAGGTGACGCGGTATGGAATTGACAGCAATGTTTGGCTCGATTGGCCTGTGCGTGGGCGCAATCGTTGCCGCCGCGGTCATCTACTTTGTGGTCACGGCCATTAAGGGCAAAAGGGCCGAACGCAAGGAGCGCGCGATGCTTAAACAGCATCGCGACCAGCAGGGCAAACGCGCACAGAGATAGCTTGTTGAGTTTTTGATCCGTGCGCTAGCTGCGTTTTCGGATCAGGGCAATGTAGAAGCCCTCAAAATCGCGGCTAGGCGGAATGGTCAGCGTGCCGGGCATACCGTTGGCGATGGCCGAGACATGGCCGGCGGCGATGGCCTCGGTGAGGGCGTTGCACTCGATATGCGGCTCCTCGCCGGCATCCTGGGCGCGACGCGCTTCACTTTCGCTCGGTGTGCCGTCGAGGGGGATAAGCTCGCAATCCATGTGCTTGTCGAGGGCCTCTTGCAGGGCGTCCTCGTTTTCCTGCGGCATGATCGAACAGGTGGAATAGACGAGCGTGCCGCCCGGTTTGAGGGCTCCCATGGCGCGGTCCAGAAGCGCGCGCTGCGAGCGGGCGCACTTGACGAGCAGCTGCTCGGTGAGGCCGCGCAGGCTTTTCTCGTTGCCACTGATGACGGTGCCCGTGCCGGTGCAGGGAGCGTCGAGCAGGATGCGGTCAAAGCGGAAGAACTCGTCGAGCTCGCGTGCGTCGATGCGCATGACGGGCACGTTTTTGGCACCTTGGCGGTGGAGGTTGGACTCAAGCTTTTCGGCGCGGGGAATGCTCATCTCGCAGGCCGTGAGGTGTGCCTGGCCCTGGGTGAGGGCGGCGATCTGCGTCGTCTTGCCGCCAGGGGCTGCGCACATGTCCAGGATGTCCTCGCCTGCCTGGGCGCCCAACACCAAAGGCGGCATCATGGACGACAGGCTCTGTAGGTAGATCTTGCCGTCGCGGTAGATGTCGAGGTCCCATAGGTCGGAAACCTGGGCCTCGGGCAGGATAAAGGCGTCCGGATACCAAGCGACGGGGTTGTGGGCGATGCCGGCGGCACCGAGCGCCGCAGCGATGTCCTCGGCGGTCGCCTTGAGCGTGTTGGCGCGCAGCGTGACCGGGCGTGTGGCCGCGGCGCCGAAGCCCTCGATCATGAGCTCGGCATCGGCGGGCGCATAGGCGCCGGCGACCGTGTCGACCATAAAGCGCGGCAGGTCGGCGGCGCAGGGAAGGGCGGCAAGCTGGTCGGAAAGCTCGGTAGCGGCAAACTGCCTGAGCTTGAGCTCGGGCTTAACCTGCTTTTTCTGCTTACGACGACGCGGCTTGGACATCCGTCTTTCCTTCCACCTAAATGATTATTCTGGGACGGGGATTAAATAATCATTCCATGACTCCCGTCACAAAAAGACTGTACTGTGGCGCCCGGGAATGATTTTTTAATCCCCGTCCCAGAATAATCATTCCCGGGCGCGTTGCTACTAGCGTGCTTTAGTACTGGCTCTCGTGCTTGCTGAAGAAGTCGAAGCGCGGGGGCAGCGGCTTCACGCGGTGGTCGCCGGGCTTCTCGCCCAGGCTCTCTACGAACTCGTCCGTGGAGGCAAAGATGTTATCCCAGCTAAAGAAGGCGACCGGATCGACGTCGAAGTACTCGCAGATGAGTTCGCAGCCGGCCGGGACGATACCGTGCATCAGGACGGTCGCCACGCGCAGCTCGGTAAAGGCATCAACCAGGGCCTGCGTCATCGCTGCGTTTGCTTCGTCGCCCTCGAGCTTGTTGGCAGCCTTGGAGGCGTCGCTCCAGCGCTTGTTGGCGGCGCGCAGGTAGTCGTCGCACACGGCAAGCGCGCGGTGCGTCTCGAACTTGTACATGGCCTGCTCAAAGGCAAGAGCTGCCTGCTCGGCAGCCTCGACCACGGCGGCAGAGGCGGCACCGGCGGGGATGCAGCCGTTGCGATAGGGGCTCTCGTCGCCTTCCTTGACGGCGACGCCGTAGAAGCAGCTGCGGGCCAGACGGTTGAATACGCCGGTCAAAAGGGCGCTCTCCTTAAGGGCCGGATCGATAACGCGCTTGTCGTCGCAGGCGCGCACCTCGTTGCCGTCCTTGTCCTTGCCGGTCACACGCGTGTCGTATGCCTTGGGGCTAAAGCTCACCGGCTTTTCGGACAGGCCGAGCGACAGCCAGTGCGCGCGCATCTGCTCGCAGGTGTAGTGGTTGAGTAGGTCGTCTGCCGGCGGGGGAGGCGTCTGCGAGGACGAGCTGGCCTTTTTGCCCATGTAGAGCAGGTGGTAGCAGGCGCTGACGGTGCTCTGCGTGAGGTCCCAGCCCAGGGCCTCCCACATGGCGGTCTGCGCGATGCAGTAGAAGTAGATGTTGTCCTGACCGATAAACTGGTAGATCTGTGCGTCGTCCGAGCACCACCAGTCGCGCCAGTCGAGCGAGCTGTGCTGGTAGGTGGGCGCGGGCACCTGTGTGGAGTCGGCAGCGGGCTCGCCCATGAGGGCGGCATCCTGGGCGGCAACGCCCTCGGTCACGCCGGCGGCCTTGGCATCGCGCGCGAGCACGGTACGCGTATAGCTGATGGGCGCCCACAGGCTCTCTGGCCAGCACCAGCAGGTGACGTCGGAAACGCCGTCGACCTGGGGCACCGGAACGCCCCAGTCGATGTTGCCGGTGATGCGGAAAGGCACGAGCGCTTTGCCGCTGCGGAAGCGCACGCCGCCGTTGGCGAGCACCGCATGGGCGTCGTCGCGCTCCTTCCAGCTGGGGAAGGTGACGGTAAAGCTGCTCTTGTTTCCCTCGGGCTCCAGCACGGTGTGCTCGGGCAGCTGGTCCTCGACGGCATCGAAGGCCTCGCGGAACTTGTTTTGGATATAGAGCTGGGCCGGCAGCAGCCACTCCTCCATGGTCTTGGAGACCACGGAACGAACCTGCGGGTTCTGGGCGAGCTTGGCGGTGTAGGTCTTCATAAAGTCGAGGTAGGCCGGCAGGTCGAAGTAGAGGTTGTCGACCGGGCGCAGCTCGGGCACCTCGCCGGTGAGCTGGCTCTTGGGTGCGATGAGCTCCTCGGGCTCAAACTGGTGACCCAGGTCGCACTCGTCGGCATAAGCCTTCTCGGACTTGCAGCCCTGGATGGGGCAGCGGCCGATCACTTGGCGGCCGTTGAGGAACGTGCCGGCCTTGGCGTCGTAGAACTGCAGCGTGGAGCGCTTGGAGATGGTGCCCTGCTCATGCAGGCGCTCGATAATCTCGGCGGTCACTTCGTTGTGAATCTGCGCAGCCGGCTCAAGGCCCGAGCCGCCGTAGATATCGCAGCTGATGTTGTAGTTGTTGAGGGTCGCGGCCTGGCGGGAGTGATTGGACTCGACGTACTCGTTAATGGACTTGTCGTAGCCCTCGTTCTCCTTGAGCTTGCGGTAGCTCTCCATGATGGGCGAGCCGTAGCAGTCGGTGCCCGAGGTGAAGATGACGTTCTCGCGGCCCAGACGGTCGCGCAGGAAGCGGGCGAAGAAGTCGGCAGGGACAAAGACGCCGCCAACGTGGCCAAAGTGAAGGCCCTTGTTGCCATAGGGCTCGCCGGCGGTAACGATGGCGCGGCGAGGCCAGCTGGGACGGTCGTTCATGGAGTATTTGGATGCCATGGGACTCCTTCGCATATGGTGAGAGCGCGGCCGGGCGCGGGGCTCGGCGGCGCGGTGGTCAATTCGTGCATATCATTCGACATTATCGCACATGCGGGCGGGTGCGTGGCAGGGGCGCTATCCTAAGATGCTATGAATGAGATTTCCAACATACATGCGTTTGAGGACGAGGATTTTCTGCACGCCTGCTTTGTGTGGGGGATGGCCGTGCTTGGTGCATTTGCCGTGTGCCTGGTGCCGGTGTTTATGCTGCTGGGCGGGCCTGCGGACCAGGATGCGGCTGACGCGGGCGGCTGGATGGCCGTCTTGGGATGGATAGTCGGCTTGGCTGCGGTTTCGGCGGCGTCATTTGCCGTGCACGAGCTGGTGCACGGTGTGTTTTTTAAGCTGCTGGCGCCTGCGGGCGCGCAGGTGACCTTTGGGGCGAATCGCGAGACGGCGATGATCTATGCCTGCGCCGAAGGCGTTGTGTATTCGCGCCGGCGGTACATGGCGGTTTGTCTGGCGCCGACGGTTGTTGTGACGACGGCGTTTGCCCTGGGGTTTGCGCTTTCGGGCTATCCGCTGCTGTGCTACTTGGCTGCCGGCTTGCATTTGTCGGGTTGCGTGGGCGACTGGTATTACGTGCGGACCATTTTGCGCGACCGCCGCATTGTCGCCTGCGAAGATACGTCCTTTGGCGTGCGCTTTTTTGGGTGAGGAGATGTCGATGAAGTCGTTGTTGCTGCATGCGTGCTGTGCACCATGCTCGCTTGAGCCGGTTCGCCTGCTGCGCGAGGAGGGGTTTGAGCCCACAATCTGCTGGACCAACCCCAATATTCAGCCGCACGATGAATGGCAGCGGCGTTTGGACGAGCTGCGCCGGTGGTGTGCCGATGGCGACATCGAGCTTATCGAGGCGGGGGAGGACCGTGAGCGCTGGGAGGCCGGCGTGGCACCGCTGGGTGCCGATCGGCCCCGTCGCTGTCGTGCGTGCTATGCCCTGCGCTTGGCCGAGGCGTGCCGCGTGGCCCAGGAGCGTGGGTTTGAGTTTGTGGGTACGACGCTCGCCGTCTCGCCGTATCAGTTGTTCGAAACCTGCAATGATGTGTTGGAGCGTCTGGCTGCCGCCCGCGGTCTCACTCCGGTGATTCGCGATTTTCGTCCGTATTACCCCGAGGCGACACGCCGTTCGCGCGAGCTGGGCATGTATCGGCAGAACTACTGTGGTTGCCGCTTCTCGGCTGTCGAGGCGGCCATGGACCGCGCCCGCATCCGCGACGAGCGCAAAGCGTCCAAAAAGTAGTTCATTTGGGACGTCAGCCTGCTAGGATGTAGAGCGGACTTTAGCTATATAAGGAGTATCCGACGTGTCTATGCGTACCGATGATTTTGACTACAACCTTCCTGAGGAACTGATCGCCCAGGCTCCAGCCGAGCCGCGCGACTCCTGCCGCCTGCTGGTGGTGGATCGCAAGGGCTCCCAGGCGGGAACGCCGCTGGAGCACGGCGGTACCGTTGAGCACCGCATCTTCCGCGACATCATCGACTATATCGAGCCGGGCGACGTGCTCGTCATCAATCAGACGCGCGTGATGCCGGCCCGTCTGATCGGTCGTAAAACGGGATCGGGCGGCGTGGTCGAGACCCTGCTGCTCAAGCGCCGCGAGGACGTGGATCCGCTGGGCCATGTTTGGGAGTGCTTGGTCAAGCCGGGCAAGCGCCTGAAGCCCGGTGCTCATATTGAGTATCGCGCCGGTGGCGCCCATGCGCCCGAGGGGGCTCCCGTGGTGCTGACGGCCGAGGTTGTCGACTTTGTCACCGATAGCCGCGGCGGCCGCCTGGTACGCTTTGAGCCGGCCGGTTGCAATGCCGCCGGCGAGCCGCGCACGCTCGACGAGGCCATCCATGCTGCCGGCCACGTGCCGCTGCCGCCCTACATTACCGATTACGAGGGCGATCCCGAGAAGTACCAGACCGTCTACGCCATGAAGGAGGAGCACTCGGCCGCTGCTCCCACGGCGGGTCTGCATTTTACTCCCGAGCTCATGGCTGCCATCGAGGCCAAGGGTGCCAAGTTTGCCGCCGTCGAGCTCGAGGTGGGTATCGATACCTTCCGTCTGGTGGAGGAGGACGACCCCGCGCAGCACGTGATGCACACCGAGCGCTACCACGTGTCGCAGGAGGTTGTCGACGCCGTGCATAAGGCGAAGGCCGAGGGCCATCGTGTGATCGCCGTCGGCACTACCGCAGTGCGCTCGCTCGAGAGCGCGTTTGACGCGGACGCGCCGGTGTCCGATCCGGCTGTGACGGCGCGCTATTTTGAGGGCCGCGAGGACGGGGCCGACACGCTCGGCCGCGGCGACATCGTGGTGCGCGAGAACGCGACAACGCAGCTCTACCTTATGCCCGGCTCGACCTATCACGTGGTCGACGCGCTGATCACGAACTTCCACGTGCCGCGCTCCACGCTCATGATGCTCGTAAGCGCACTTGCCACCCGCGACCAGATCATGGATGCCTACGCCGCTGCTATCGAAGAACGTTACCGCTTCTTCAGCTTCGGCGACGCGATGCTCATTCAGTAGGTTACGGCGTTTTCCAAACGCCGTAACCGGCCGACGCTGCAAACCCGCCAGAGCGGCAATCTGCCTTT
>UQLC01000007.1 GCA_900541795.1 uncultured Collinsella sp.
CGAGCGGGGGCTCCTATCTTTTTAGTGCCCTCGGATTGGGTCATAGTGTCTGTCGGTGCCATAGCATCGGCGTTGCTGTGGCTGTCGGAAATGATCCGTTGGGGACGGAGGAAAACGGATCATTTTTATCCTGGTGCATTGGTGCAGGGGGCAGGTTTCCTTTGCACCAGTTTCTGTCGAGTCGGTGCTTCTTGCGGGTTGCCCGTATAATGGTTTGCGTATGAACCGCAACCAAGGAGTTCCAGTTTATGGACCAGAGCCTTTTTAAATTCGACCTGATCGCCGAGGATCCGACGACGCATGCGCGTGCCGGCGTGCTGCACACCCCGCACGGCGACATCGAGACGCCGATCTTCATGCCCGTGGGCACCAAGGCAAACGTCAAGGGCATTCCTACCGAGACCGTCAAACAGCTCGGTGCCCAGATCGTGCTTGCCAATACTTATCACCTGTCCATGCGTCCCGGCGAGGACACCATCGCCGAGCTGGGCGGACTGCACAAGTTTATGAACTGGCACGGCCCTATCCTCACCGACTCGGGCGGTTTCCAGGTCTTCAGCCACAACGACGCCGTCAAGCTCACCGACGAGGGCGTGCGCTTTATTGTCAACGACTACGACGGTCGCCACGTGTTCTGGACGCCCGAGGACAACATGGAAATCGCCATGAAGCTCGGCTCCGACATCTGCATGCAGCTTGATCAGTGCCCGGGCTATCCCGCCACGCGCGCCTACGTTGAGCGCGCCGTTGAGCTGTCGAGTATGTGGGCCGAGCGCTGCTATAAGGCGCATAACCGCGACGACCAGGCGCTCTTTGGCATTGTTCAGGGCGGCATGCACCTAGATCTGCGCCTGCGCTCGCTGCGCCATCTGGAGGAGTGCGGCGACTTCCCCGGTTACGGCATTGGCGGCTACTCGGTGGGCGAGGACCACGAGACCATGTTCGAGACCCTGGCACCGCTCGTAAGCGAGTACATGCCCAAGCACAAGCCGCGCTACCTGATGGGCGTCGGCAACCCTACCACGCTCGTGCGCGGCGTTGGCGTGGGCATCGACATGTTCGACTGCGTGCTGCCGACGCGTACCGGCCGCATGGGCACAGCGTTTTCGAGCGAGGGTCGCCTCAACTTCCGTAACGCGCGCTTTGCGCACGACGACGGTCCCATCGATCCCACCTGCACCTGCCCGGTGTGCACGGGCGGCTACAGCCGTGCGCTCATCCGTCACATGGTCACGCAGAAGGAGATGCTCGGCGGCATTCTGCTGTCGATGCACAACATCTACTACCTGCTCAACCTTATGCAGCGTGCCCGCCAGGCCATTATCGAGGGTCGCTACGGTGCGTTCGTGAGCGACTGGATGAACAGCCCTGCGGCGGTGGATTACTAAGAGCTGCGGACGCGCTTGCGAGGCGTGAGCAACGGTAAAGGCCAAGCGGCGATCGGTCGTCGCGTTCACTAACACCGTCTGCGCGACCGCTGACCGATAGCTTGCAAGCACTTTATGCATCGTGGGTACCATACCGAATAATTGATGTTCGGGCGGGTGTTTGGCGCATGGCGTCGATCCCGCCCGTTTCTATTTTCGATAGGAGCACCCATGATTAAGAATGAGAACGTCGAGGGCGAGCCCGCCTACGACGAGACGTACCGCCGCGGCCCCGTGGTCATGCGCGGCCCCATGATTCCTAAGGACAACACCTACGCCAACCTGCTGGCGCCCGAAGATTCAACCGACTGGTTGCATGCCGATCCGTGGCGCGTCCTTCGTATTCAGGCAGAATTCGTCGATGGCTTTGGCGCGCTTGCCGAGCTCGGGCCCGCGGTGACCATCTTCGGCAGTGCCCGCACGCCCAAGACCGATCCGCTCTACAAGGCGGCGCGCACGGTCGGCCGCAAGATCGCGCAGCGCGGCGTGGCGGTTATCACCGGCGGCGGCCCCGGCATTATGGAGGCGGCCAACAGGGGGGCGGCGAGTGCCAACGGCAAGTCGGTCGGCTTGGGTATCGAGCTTCCGCACGAGCAGGGGCTCAACAAATACGTGAACCTGGGTATGGACTTCCGCTACTTCTTTGTGCGTAAGACCATGTTCGTTAAGTACAGCTCGGGTGCCATCGTGTTCCCCGGCGGTTTCGGCACGCTCGACGAGATGTTCGAGGTGCTCACGCTGGTGCAGACGCACAAGGTCAAGCGCATGCCGCTCGTACTGGTGGGCAGCGAGTACTGGCAAGGCCTGTTCGACTGGCTCAACGGCCCGGTGATGGATGCCGGCATGATTAGCCCGCTCGATCCAGACCTCGTCCACATCACCGACGACCTCAACGAGGCCGTCGACATCGCCCTGAGCGGGTTGATATAGGGCGAGCGTGCCTGTCGTTGTAGTATTGTGAATGGCAGACTGATGCTATTTAACATCAGTCTGCCATCTAAATTGGGTATACTGATGCAAAAGACGAGGCGAGGAGGTCGCGTATGTCCACTGCAACGGTTAAGCCTACGACGGTTCGCATCGAAGAGGGGCTCAAGGAGCAGGCGACTGAGTTCTTGGATACGGTTGGTCTAAGTCTCAATTCGTATCTCAACCTTGCTGTTCGGCAGCTGGTAAATCAGCGAAAGATTCCTTTTGAGATCGTAGGAAGGGCAGAGGTGCCCAACGAGGCGACGAGACGCGCCATGGTGATCGCCGAGGCTCATGAGTTGGGGATTTTGACGGACGACAGCCCGTCATTCAATAACGCTGATGAGCTTATATCGTTCCTCGATGAGGACTAGCGATGTTTGAGATTAAAGTCGAGGCTCAGTTTAAGGCGGATTACAAACGGACGATGCGCATCCATCCGCAGCTAAAAACCGAGTTTAGGGCGGCGGTCGCAGAGCTTGCAGCTCACGGCTCGCTTCCCGCGGAATATGGCGCCCATGAGCTTTCAAACCCGGGCGGCAACTACAACGGCCACATCGATTTCCATCTATCCGATGGCTTGGTCGATGTGGTCGTTCTTTATCTTCCCCATAAGACTAACCCAGTGATTAGGCTGGTGAGAATGGGCTCGCATGAGGAGCTGTTCCAGGGTCCGCAGGGCTGATTGCCGATTTCTAAGTTGCGGTGGAATAGGGATTGATTGACGGCTAATAAGTCAAAAACAGTCCCTATTTCACCGCAACTGCTGGGGGTACCCCGTTCGTCGCCGCGGCCTCCGGTTCCACTTTTCGCTGAATTTCGCTCAAAAGCTCGGCTGCGACTTCGCTGCTTTTGAAACGAATGCTGCAGTCTTCTTTCTTTGGGAAAGCCAGCAACGGAATAGCTCCGTACCAGACAGTTTCCTCGTCAATCACTGATGCGCACAGGCGTCCTTCGGCTTTGATGAGATAGTTGACGTTCATCTCGGCAAAAATCGCTTTCACGTCATCGCGTGGAGTTGAAGCAATAGAAATCTCAAGGGCAATTCCACGGGTAGCGGCATCCGCGAGTGCAGCGGCGAGCTTTTCAAGGCATGCGGCGGACGCGTAGGGTGCGGCAATAAAAATGCTTTTCGATGCGTTCTCGATGTCATTCACTAAAGCCTCCACGGCTCTTGCCGACCTAACGAGGATGTTTCGATCGTCCTGTCTGTTGTCGTTTGCCGCAAAGACTTCATACCCCAGCTTGGCGTAGGTCTTGAGCCTCTTTTGGTACATGCGCGCGAACATGGGTATCGACAGGTCAACATAGTCGAATATCTCAACCCGCTGTTTGCCCTCGTGGCTTCTGTGTAGCCTACCTGCCTGCTGCGTTATGCTGCCGTCCCAAGATATTGGAGTGGCAATGAGCAAAGTGTCAAGGTAAGACAGGTCGAAGCCCTCGCCCAGAAGACTTTCAGTTGCGACGATGATTCGATGATCATGCTCAAAGCTGGGAAGACTCTTCAGTATTGCTTTTCTTTCTTTGGCGTCGATTTCTCCGGTTAAGAGTATGGGTTCGTGTCCACGGCTTTGAAGTAGCCTGCATAGCTCTTCGGCATGCTTTTTTCTTTTAGATAGCACAAGCGGATGCCGGCCGTTTGATGCGGCCTCGAGGGCGTCCTCGATAATTGCTTCGTTTCTCGCGGCGTGTACACACAGGAGATCGAGAATTTGGTTAAAGGATGCTCCTGGTCCGTAGGTGGGTAATCGAATTCCGGTGAAACGCGGTCTAACAATGCGCTGAATCCCCTGTTGGATTGCTTGCGTTTTTGGATCGACGACATAGCGAACCGGGCCGCAGAGCATCGAGAGTGCCCGCGTGAGTCCGTCCGAACGCTCGGGCGTTGCGGAAAGGCCATATACATATTTGGCAGGAGCGGACTTGAGGACAAGCTCAAGCTGTGGCGCGGCCGCATGGTGGCATTCGTCACAGATGATGAGACTGTAATCGCGAACGAACTCCTTGGCTAATGACTCGCCGGTTTGGGGATCCTTGCCGGATAGCGACTGGAATGAAGCAATGTCGATGAGACGGCTTATGGCGGTCTTGCCTCCTCCGATTTGCCCAATGAGCGGAGGCTGTCTTTTGCTGATTCGTCCCTTTGGGGTTCGGACGGGCTCTCTGTTGTCCGTGATGTCGAGAAATCGTTCGAGTTGGGATTTCCATTGGGCAATGAGCGCAGTTTTAGGAACGATGACGAGCGTTGGAAGACCAATGGCAGCAATAAGATAAGCTCCGATGACGGTTTTGCCGAACCCCGTCGGTGCGGACATGATCCCGTCTTCATAGCTGAGCATCTGTTCAGCGACAATTTGCTGTTCAGGGCGAAGAGTCCCTTTAAATGCCATCGCAATTGGATGGCTCGACTTGCGTTTGTCTGAATAGTGGGCAGAAACGCCGGCTTCTTGAAGCAGCCGCTCAAGTTGAACCTTGCAGCCTCTGGGAATCGCGACGTAGCCATCTCTAAGTTCGCTGAGGTCTATGAACCGCGGTTTGCCGAATACCGATTGATGCATAGATTGTGCGCGGAAGAATTCTGGGTTGGCAAATGTTGCAAGCCTGCGGACTTCCATTTGAGCTGCGGGACTCAGAGATTTTTCGGGGATATAGAGCATATCGGTCTGCGTGACGGACAGCGATGACGGGAAGTCCCGCGGTGTGAGCGGAAGCCGCTTTCGCAGTCTCTGGGAATGTGGCACACCGGTGTTTGCCGCCGCAACAGCTGCTATTCCATGTGACCTATTTTCGATGCTCTCGATCAGATTTTGCACCGTCACGCGCGGGATTAACTGGATTTGCGAAAGGTAAAGCCATTGATCGGGAAAGGGCTCAAATTGCTCGTCAACAAATACGCTGTTCCCTTTTCGCTGCGCTTTTCCTTGAAAAGGCAGCGCTATGAGATTTCCAAAGCCGCCCTCAGGAATGGTGGACTGCGCGGGCAGCATTCGGTCAAATGCTTTGAAGGTGATTGTCTTGTTCAGTATCGCCGCTTCGGTGATAAGGCTGCTTCCAAAATCTCGTGCGGTCTTTGCGCTGACGAGCTCTAGGAAGAAAAACCAGACATGTGCGCCGTCGCCCGATCTCGATCGCTCAACTGCGACATCGATTCCGTGGCTTTTTGCGACATGTCGAATGGCTTTCGTCGCTTCTTTCCAATCGGCTCCGTCAAAATCGATGACCAGGACTTTCGTGTTACTGTCTTTATCGAGCACATATTGGCCTATAACGTCTCGAAGCCTATCGTCATTGCCTCTGAAATGGGCGATGATCGCGGCATCGCTCAACTCGGGGAAGACGCGGCTGCTGCATTCCGTGCATTTGACTCTCTGGTGGCTTGCTTTGGGGCAAATGCCTGACTTCCACTCATTTGCGCAGGCGGGCGTATAGCCAATTCCTCCGTCTTTTCTGCGGTACCCATGAGCGTAGACATCTTTGCGACCAGTAAAGAGATTGCGGAAGAGCTCGAGTTTGTCGCGCGCTGGGCTTGCGCTGGTGACGATATCTTCGATCTGCGCCCGTCTATCGAAAGAATCGCCAGCTTTCTCCCATTCTTCCAGCGTTGTATAACGGATGTCTGGACCGCTGCTGCAGATAACGATTTGCTTGCGCGGATCCGAAGCGTGGACGACCGTTTTATTGAATTTGAATAGGGCGCTCCCGAAAAGGGCGTATTGATGCGTGCCGTTGCTCATTTGAAAGCCATTCTTATCAGCGTTCATTGGGATGAGGGTACGTCATTTCAGCTTTATGAGATACGCGACTTCGATTTTGGTTCGGTAATAGTGGGGTACCGATCCGTGAGTGGCAATCAGCCGGTGCCAAAACGTGCGGCGGCTGTTGTTAAAGGTTTTTGACGGCTATGGGGCGGGTTGGCGGCGTGGGGAGGGGTTTTCGAATGACCCCGTGGTCAAATAACGTCAAATGTGAGTACTGCTGTTAATGTAGTCTCATAACATTTGGCAAGAATAGAATACCAATTCGACATTATTCTATATATCTAACCCACCAAACACGGCATTTTGAGCCTTGGCAAGGCGTGAAATTAATCGAAACGATCGATTCCGGCGAGATTTTGCTGCTACTAATTTGGTGGCAGTACTCATATTTGCCATTTTTGTCCAGTGGGTACCGCGAGGGGGTCTGTTCGACTGGCCCAACGGCCCGGTGATGAGCGCCGGTATGATCAGCCCGCTCGATCCGGATCTGGTACACATTACTGACGACCTCAACGAGGCCGTCGACATCGCCCTGAGCGGGCTGATGTAGAGTAGCTAAAATGGGACGGGGCTAAAAAGACTGGTCTGAAACGTTTGATACCAGTCTTTTTAGCCCCGTCCCAAATGAACTGCTTCTAAGTTGCGGTGGAATAGGGATTGATTGGCGGCTAATAAGCCAAAAACAGTCCCTATTCCACCGCAACTGATGTGGGCGTCCCTAGTGAGTTGGCTGGTAGCGGGGGCAGTAGCTGATGGCGATGGCGTCGACGCCTACGTGGGTGGCGATGGTGCAGCCGATGGGGCCGGTGCCGGCGTCTACGTAATCCTGACCCGCGAGTGCCTCGTTGACAAGCTCCTGCTCCTCGGCGGCGCCGGTCGTGAGCACGCGCACGCTGGAGCCCGGATACTCGGCCAAAAATGCGAGGCAATCGGCCATGGTGTTGGTAACGATGCGCTTGGCACCGCGGCCCTTTTTTATGGCCTTGATCTCGCCCGATTTCCACTCCGGCGAAACGGCCAGGCGAATGTTGAGCATTTGCGTGAGCTGGCCGGCGAGCTTGGGCGCGCGGCCGTTCTTAACGAGATTCTCGAGCGTGCGGGGAATCAGCAGCAGGTGGGCGTCGGGCAGCGTCGCGCGGATCTGCGCCTCGGTCTCGTCCAGGCTGCGGCCGTCCTCGCGCATGGCCAGCGCGTACTCCACCAGCAGGCCCTCGGCGCCCGAGCCGGTGCGCGAGTCGATGCAGCGCACGTCGAGCTCGTGCGTCTCGGCCGTCAGGCTGGCGTTGGCGTAGCAGGCGGACCACTCGCTGCACAGCGAGATAAAGATGGCGCTATCGTGGCCGTCGGCGCGCACGCGGTCAAAGAGTTCCTTGAACTCGCCGGCACTCGGCTGCGAGGTGTGCGGCAGCTGCTCGGAGCCGGCCATGCGGGCGACGTACTCTTGGGCGGTAATCTGCACCTGGTCGAGCAGGTCCTCGCCCTCGATAATCACATGCAGCGGAATCACGTAAATGCCGAGCTCTTGGGCGCGGGCGGGGGAGATGTCCGACGTGGAGTCGGTTATGATGGCAAAAGACATAATTGCACCTTTCGTTGGGGCGCGACGGCGCCGCCTTCTGAGAGCAAAGTGCGACAAGTATAGTGGAGTCGTTCCACATTTCTAGGTTCAATTGTTGAATAGTCAACAGTTTGAAGTGTCGGTGTGGAAATCGTCAACTGGGGAAGAGGAATGCCGATGGAGGCACTGGAGATATGCAGGCGGCCGGTCGTGTTGTTTGATTTCGATTGCACGGTGGCCGATACGGGCCGGGCGGTGATGACCTCGACGCGCAAGACGCTGGCTGCGCGCGGGTTTTCGGAGGCGCAGATGGGTGACCTGCGTCGCATGATCGGGCCGCCCCTGTGGAAGAGCTTCCACGACTTTTACGGCTTTACGCGCGAGGAATCGCTCGTGGTGGCCGACGAGTACCGCGCCTTTTTTGACGAACTGGGGCCGGAGGAGTATCCCGTGTTCGACGGAATCCCCGAGTTACTCGACGGCCTTGCTGCCCAGGGCAAGCGTATGGCCGTGGCGACGTCGCGCATGGAGGCAAAGTGCATTGACATGGTGCATGAGCTGGGGCTTTGCCAGTTCGAAGCCGTGGTTGGCATGAATCCGCCGCAGGGGCGCGAGACCAAGGCAGATTCGGTCCGCGATGCGCTGGCGGCGCTCGGTGCGACGGCCGACGAGGCCGTGATGATCGGCGACCGCTTTAACGATGTAGAGGGCGCGCACGCGATGGGCGTGCCGTGTATCGGCATCTATTCGGGCGCGGCGGCGCCGGGGGAGCACGAGGCCGCGGGTGCCGATGCGGTGGTGCACTCGGTGGCCGAGCTTGCTAAACTTTTCGCTATATAAGTATGTGATGTGAGGGGCGGGCAGGCTCGCCGCTCATTGGTAAGGAGGTCGTCCATGAATCAGGTGGAGCAGAGCGTCGCCGAGTATGTCGACGAGGTCTGGGAAGATGTCGTCGCCGATATCGAGCAGTTGGTGAGTTATCCGTCCGTGGCAGTTTCCGCCGATGCGGAGCCCGGCGCGCCGTTTGGCCGCCCGGTCCGTGACGCGCTCGATTGCGCGCTCGGCATCGCGCAGAAGCTCGGCTACCAGACGAGCGATGACGAGGGCTTTGTGGGAATCGCCGATATTCCGGGCCGCGGCGATAAGCAGCTCGCGACCATCTGCCATGTGGACGTGGTGCCCGCCGGCCCCGGTTGGAACACCGACCCGTTTGCGATGGAGCGTCGCGAGGGCTGGCTGCTCGGCCGCGGCGTTATCGACGACAAGGGTCCGGCCGTGCTGTCGCTCTACGCCGGTGCCTACCTGCTCAAGCACGGCATTGTGCCGCGCTATACCTTCCGCGCGCTGCTGGGCTGCGATGAGGAAGTGGGCATGTCCGACGTTCACCATTATCTGGAGAACCACGCAGACCCCGACTTTTTGTTTACGCCCGATGCCGAGTTCCCGGTCTGCAATGCCGAGAAGGGCCAGTTTGGGGCGACGTTTGTGAGCCCCAAGATCGATGGAGGGCGCATCGTATCGTGGAGCGGTGCCGAGGCGAGCAACGCCATTCCGTCGCAGTCTATCTGCGAGCTTGCGATTGCCGCCGATGAACTGCCGGCGCCCATTGAGAACGCCGACCGCCTGGAGATCACGGCGCTCGAGAACGGCCATGCCCAGATTTTCGCGCACGGTATCGGTGGCCATGCTTCGATGCCCGAGGGGACGATCAACGCCGTCGGCCTGATCGTGACGTATCTGCGCGAGGCCGAGGACGCGTTTGGTGCCCGTGACGAGCGCCTGCTGACGCCTGCCGAGCACGAGTTCGTCAAGTTCCTGGCCTTTGTACATGCAGACGCCTATGGCCGCGGCTTGGGTATCGATGCGACGAGCTCGGCGTTTGGCCCGCTTACCTGCAACGCTGGCGTCATCCGCGTGGCGGATGGCCATATTGAGCAGGTCATCGACGTGCGCTTCCCCGACAGCACGAGTGCCGATACCATCCGCGAGCAGCTCGACCCGCTCGTGGGCCGTTTTGGCGTGACGTGCCAGCTGGGTCGCGCGAAGGTGCCGTTCTCGGTCTCTGCCGACGATCCGGCCGTGAAAGCGCTGATTGATACCTATAACGAGTTTACGGGCAAGCATGCCGAGCCCTTCGCCATGGGCGGTGGCACGTACGCGCGCAACTTTGCCCGCGCCGTATCGTTTGGCCCCGAGGAGACCGGCCTTGAGCTGCCCGCGTGGGGCGGCCAGATGCACGGCCCCAACGAGTGCGCCAACGAGGAACAGCTCAAGCAAGCGCTCAAGATCTATATTGTTGCGATCTTAAGGCTCAACGAGCTCGAGCTTTAAGGTTGCGGCGTTTTGCCAATCTAAGTTGCGGTGGAATAGTTCCTAGAATCGGCTGCCTAACAGCCAAACAGGAACTATTTCACCGCAACTTCTTTTTTTATCGGTGTAAAAGGCGGGCCATGCATGTCAGCGGGATTGTTATTCGTTTGTAAAGCCCTGCCGCGCTTGCGGTAAGGGTTTATCAAATGCCCGTAAGAAACCGCAGTTGGCGCGGGTGCTGCCCGGTCGGGGTCGTATCTTTCCAAACAGCAAAGCGGGCAGGGTGCCCGCGATTCGCATGTACGAAAGGAAGATCATGCTCGATCAGGCTTATTCTCGTCGTCAGTTCCTCGGCCTTGCTGGTGGTCTTGCCAGCATCGTCGGTCTCGGTCTCGTTGGCTGCGGCGGCGCAGGCGCATCCGACGCCGCCGACAAGGGTAGCGCCGCTGCTGCCGAGTCCGTCTCCGGCGAGGTGACCTACGACGGTGCCTCCTCGTTCCAGGCTCTCGTCGAGGCCGCTGCCGAGAAGTTCATGGATGCCAACCCCGACGTCTCCGTCTCCGGCTCGGGCAACGGTTCGGGCAAAGGTCTGACCGCTGTTGCCGCCGGCACCGTCACCATCGGTAACTCCGACGTCTTCGCCGAGACCAAGCTCGAGGCCGACCAGGTCAAGAACCTCGTCGACCACGAGGTCGCCGTCGTGGGCATGGGTCCCGTCGTCTCTAAGAACGTGAAGGTCGACGACCTGTCCCTCGAGCAGCTCAAGGGCATCTTCTCCGGCCAGATCACCAACTGGAAGGAGGTCGGCGGCGACGACGCCAAGATCGTCGTTCTCAACCGCAAGGCCGGTTCCGGTACCCGCGCCACCTTCGAGGCTGCCGTCTTTGGCGACGAGGCAGTCGACTTTAAGGGCGACGCCGAGCTCGACAAGTCCGGCGACGTCCAGACTCAGATGGGCAGCACCGATAACGCCATCTCCTACCTCGACTTCTCGCACTTCGATGACTCCAAGTTCAACGCCGTCAAGGTCGAGGGCGTCGAGCCCAAGAGCGCAAACGTCACCGACGACTCCTTCAAGATCTGGGCTACCGAGCACATGTACTGCTCCAAGGACGCCGACGAGGCCACCACGGCCTTCCTGGAGTTCATGCTTTCCGACGGCGTCCAGGGCAAGCTCGTCGAGGAGCAGGGCTTTATCCCCGTCTCTGCCATGAAGGTCGTCAAGGACGCCAGCGGCAAGGTCTCTGCTAAATAAGTAATCGCCCCCGGAAAGGTTTGCAATGGCAAAACAGCTGCCAAAGCGCGACCTTGAGAACGTGGGCCTGGGCGTCACGGGCGCGTGCGTAGCGCTCGTGACGCTTGTCGTTGCCGCGCTTATCTTCATGGTCGCCCAAAAGGGCCTCTCGGCTTTTCTCAAGGATGGCGTTTCGGTTGTCGAGTTCTTCACCGGCACCAAGTGGGACCTGGCCAACACAGCCGAAAACGGTCTGCCCTATACCGGCGCCCTGCCCCTGATCGTCACCTCGTTTGCGGTCATGGTGCTCTCCACGCTTATCGCGCTGCCCATCGCCATCGGCTCTGCCATCTTTGCGGTCGAGATCCAGCCTAAGTTTGGTTCCAAGATCTTTCAGCCGCTTATTGAGCTTTTGACCGGCATTCCCTCGGTCGTCTTTGGCTTGATCGGCTTTCACGTGGTTGTCGGCCTTATGAAGAGCGTTTTCCATGTGAGCACGGGCCTGGGCATCTTGCCCGGCGCCATCGTGCTGGCCGTCATGATCCTGCCGACTATGACTACGCTTTCGGTCGACGGCCTGCGTGCCGTGCCCGACAGCTACCGTCAGGGCTCGCTCGCGCTGGGCTACACCCGCTGGCAGACCATCTGGCACGTGGTGCTCAAGTCTGCCATGCCGTCGCTCATGACTGCGGTCATCCTTGGCATGACGCGCGCCTTTGGCGAGACGCTCGCCGTGCGCATGGTCATCGGCGGTATTGAGGCCATGCCGACGTCGCTGCTGTCGCCGGCCTCGACCATCACCACCACGCTCACCACGTCCATGGCGGTCTATGCCGAGGGCTCGGCCCAGGACGATGTTCTGTGGGCGCTTGGTCTGCTGTTGATGGGCATGAGCCTCATCTTCATCCTGATCATCCATCTCATTGGCCGCAAGGGGGCGAAGGCTCGTGGCTAGCACGCACATCCACATCGACGAGGCGAGACTCGGGCGTGTCCAAAAACAGGACCGCATCGCCACGGGCGTGCTGACGGCGATCGCCGCCATCGTCATGCTCATCGTCGTTTCCATGGTGGCCTATATCCTGTTCGAGGGTATCTCGACGCTGTTCCAGCCGGGCTTCCTCACGCAGCCCGCGCGCGCCAACGGAACTCAGGGCGGCGTACTCTACCAGCTGTTCGACTCGTTCTATCTGCTGCTGATCACTCTGATCATCTCGGTGCCCATCAGCCTGGGCGGCGCGGTCTTTTTGGTTGAGTACGCGCCGGACGGCCCCATCCGCGACATCGCTACCACCGCCATCGAGACGCTGTCCTCGCTGCCTTCCATCGTTGTCGGCATGTTCGGTTTCCTGGTGTTCTCGGTGCAGCTGGGCTGGAAGTACTCCATCATCTCCGGCGCCGTCGCGCTCACCATGTTCAACATTCCCATCCTGGTGCGCGTGATCCAGCAGGCGCTCGAGGACGTGCCGCAGGCCCAGCGCGATGCGTGCCTGGCCATGGGCCTTACCCGCTGGGAAGCCACGCTGCACATCCTGATCCCCGAGGCCATGCCCGCCATCGTGACCGGCATCGTGCTTTCGGCCGGCCGTGTCTTTGGCGAGGCCGCAGCATTGCTCTTTACCTCGGGTATGAGCTCGCCGGTTCGCCTGAACTTCTTGAGCTTCAACCTGTCGAGCCCCACCTGCGCCTGGAACGTGTTCCGCCCCGGTGAGTCGCTCGCCGTGCACATTTACAAGATCTATGGCGAGGGCAGCCCCGAGGCCCAGCAGATCGTCTGGGGCACCGCGGCGCTGTTGATGATTTGCGTGCTGCTGTTTAACGTGGTCGCCCGTATCGTGGGCAAGCAACTGGCAAGGAAGATGACGGCCGAATGAGCGAGATGAAAGCAACGCCCGCAACCGAAGTGGCATCGTCCGAGACCCAGGACTTTCTGTCGAGTGTGGGGGAGAGCGAGAAGCGCGTGCGCGTGAGCGGCAAGGCCGTGAGCGACGAGGTCGTGCTCTCCACCAAGGACGTCAACGTGTATTATGGCGACCACCATGCGCTGCACAATACGTCGCTCGACTTCCACAAGGGCGAGATCACGGCGCTCATCGGGCCTTCGGGCTGCGGCAAGTCGACCTTTTTGCGCAGCCTTAACCTGATGAATCGCGAGATTCGCGGCTGCTGCGTGGAGGGCGAGATCAACTACCGCGGGCGCAACGTGAACACCAAGGCCGAGAACACCTACGAGCTGCGCCGCTCCATTGGCATGGTGTTCCAGCAGCCCAATCCTTTCCGCAAGTCCATTCGCGACAACATCACGTTTGCGCCTAAGCGCCACGGCATCACCGACCGTGACGAGCTTGATTGTATGGTCGAGGAAAGCCTGCGCGGCGCGGCGCTGTGGGACGAGGTCAAGGACAAGCTCGACAAGAGCGCCTATGCGCTTTCGGGCGGCCAGCAGCAGCGTCTGTGCATTGCGCGCACGCTGGCGCTCAATCCCGACGTGATCCTGTTTGACGAGCCCTGCTCGGCGCTCGACCCCATCTCGACCCTGGCGATCGAGGACCTCATGTCGTCGATCGTTGCCGACCGCGCCATCGTCATCGTTACGCACAACATGGAGCAGGCGTCGCGCGTGTCCAACCGCACGGCGTTCTTCTACATGGGCGATATGGTCGAGTACGACGAGACTGACGAGATTTTCCAACGGCCCAAGGATAAGCGGCTGAATGATTACCTCACCGGTATGTTCTCCTAGTCCGGGACATGCTTGAGGCCCGCGGCGGCCACGGTTGCCGCGGGACTGATTGGAGAGGCGGGCCATCTCTTTTGCGAGATGGCCCGCCTTTTTGCTCTGCGACCGAAACGACCACCACAAAGGGGACAGGCACCTTCGTGGTGGTTTGGGGTGGGGCTCGCTGCTATCATGGACAACGTTGAATTTCTACGAAGGAGCAGGGCATATGGCGATTCTTTTGGGATGCGATTCCGTCAGCCTAGAGTTTCCCACCAAGCATATTTTCGATAGCGTGACGCTCGGCGTGGGCGAGGGCGACCGTATTGGTATCGTCGGCAAAAACGGCGACGGCAAGTCGACGCTGCTGAGCGTACTCGCCGGCACGTTGGAGCCCGACGACGGCCGCGTGACGCATCGCCGCGACACGACGATCGGATTGCTCGGCCAAAAGGACAACCTGGTCGATACCGACACCGTGCATCATGCCGTCGTCGGCGACACGCCCGAGTATGAGTGGGCGTCGAGTCCGCGTACGCGCCAGATTCTGGCCGGTCTTATTAGCGATGTGCCCTGGGAGGGCACGGTGGGCGAGCTTTCGGGCGGCCAGCGCCGTCGCGTGGACCTCGCGCGCCTGCTGATCGGCGACTACGACGTGCTTATGCTCGACGAGCCCACCAACCACCTGGATATGCGCACCATCAACTGGCTCGCGCGTCACTTAAAGGCCCGCTGGCAGCGCGGCCAGGGCGCGATGCTCGTGGTCACGCACGACCGCTGGTTCCTGGACGAGGTCTGCACCAGCATGTGGGAGGTCCACGACGGCCAGGTCGATCCCTTCGAGGGCGGCTACTCCGCATATATCCTGCAGCGCGTGGAGCGCGACCGCATGGCCGCCGTCACCGAGGAGCGTCGTCGCAACATGGCGCGCAAGGAACTCGCGTGGCTGAGCCGCGGTGCCCAGGCGCGCTCCACCAAGCCCAAGTTTCGCGTGGATGCCGCTCGCGAGCTCATCGCCGACGTACCGCCCGTACGTGACGAGCTGGAGCTCAAGCGCCTGGCGGTGAGTCGCCTGGGCAAGCAGGTTATCGACGTGGTCGACGTGGACGCCGGCTATGCGGATACCGATGGCGCGCCCAAGCAGGTGCTCAACGATGTGACCTGGCTCATCGGTGCGGGCGACCGCTATGGCCTTTTGGGCGAGAACGGCGCCGGCAAGTCGACCTTGCTCGACGTGATCCAGGGCAAGATTGAGCCCACGCGCGGCCGCGTGAAGATTGGCCAGACAGTGCGCTTTGGCGTGCTGTCGCAGCAGCTCGAGGAGCTCGAACCCTACATGGGCGACACGATCCGCGAGGTGCTCGGCAACTATAAGAAGTACTACGTCATCGACGGCAAGGAGACCTCGCCCGAGAAGCTCTGCGAGCGCCTGGGCTTTACGACCCAGCAGCTCTGGAGCCGCATCGGCGATCTTTCGGGCGGCCAGCGCCGCCGCCTGTCGCTGTTGCTGACGATCCTGGACGAGCCCAACGTGCTCATCCTGGACGAGCCCGGTAACGACCTGGATACCGACATGCTCGCGATTGTCGAGGACCTGCTGGACGGCTGGCCCGGCACGCTGATCCTGGTGACACACGATCGCTTTTTGATGGAGCGCGTGACCGACCAACAGTGGGCACTGCTCGATGGCCATCTGACGCATATGCCCGGCGGCGTGGACCAGTACCTGCGCCTGTGCAACGCTACCGCCGAGGGCGAGCCCGTGGGCGCGCCGAGCGCTAAGACCGGCACGTTCGACACCGGTGCGGCGGCTGCTGCCGACAAGCCCAAGTCGAGCGGTCAGCCCAACGGCCTTTCCAACGCCGAGCGTCAGAAGCTCCGCCGCGAGGTGAGCTCGCTCGAGCGCAAGATGGAGACGCAGCGCGCCCGCGTGGAGGAGGCCGAGGCCGCCATGGCCCAGGTCGATCCCACCAACTACACGGCGCTCGGCGAGCAGCAGGCAAAGATCGACGAGGCTCACGCCGCCATGGACGAGCTGGAGATGGCGTGGCTCGAGGCGAGCGAAAAGCTCGAGGGCGAGGAGTAGGCGAGAATGATCAAAGCCGCGTTTTTCGATATCGACGGCACGCTGCTGAGCTTTAAGACCCACCGGATTCCGGCGTCGGCGCAGCAGGTGCTCGACAGCTTTCGCGAGCAGGGGATTGCGTGCGGGATCGCCACGGGCCGTCCGACCTACCAGATGCCGGACTGGCTGTTCGACCTGGGCTGGGATGCGTACATTACGCTTTCGGGCCAGCACTGTTTTGATGCCAAGGGCGTCTACCGCAGCTGCCCGATCGATCCGGACGACGTTGCGGTGATTGTGGACCAGGTGGCGCAGGGGCGCTACGACTCACTGTGCATGCAGGGCGAGAACTCGTTTGTGAACCGCCTGTCCGAGCGCGTGGTGACGGCTGGCAGCAACGCGGGAATCGTCTACCACGAGGAGCCGTTTGAGCATGCCTTTGACGCGCCGGTCTATCAGTTCTGTGCCTTTGTTGACCCAGTTGACGAGCATATCGTGACCGATGCCGTGTCGCATTCGCTCACCACGCGCTGGTGCGACCTGTTCTGCGACATTATTCCGGCCAACGGCGGCAAGGACCTGGGTGTGGCGGCGACGCTGGAGCGCCTGGGCATCGACGCGAGTGAAGCGATTGCCTTTGGCGACGGCGAGAACGACCTGTCGATGTTCTCGGCCGTGGGCACAAGTGTGGCCATGGGCAACGCGCAGGACACGGTGAAAGCTGCGGCGACCTACGTGACGACCGCCGTGGACGACGATGGGATCTACAACGCCGCGAAGTACTTTGGACTGCTATAGCTGCGGCTCGGCACTTGGGGACACTCCTTGCGGGGCGTGTTCCCATTTTGTTTTCGTCCCGCTCGTTTTGTGAAACACGGCTAACTTTTAGGCAAAGTAGTAAGACATGGGCAACTTTTGCGGTAAAGTAAGCCGTGGAAAGTATCCAAAGGCTAACTAGCAATCATCGCGAAAGGCGGCCCATGGCCCTACGTGAATCCGGAGAAGACTATCTCGAATCGATCTACGTTCTGTCGGAACGCCAGGGCATCGTGCGCTCGATCGACGTTGCGGAGTACCTCGGCGTAACCAAGGCGAGCGTTTCCAAGGCCATGGCGACGCTGGAAAGCAACGGCTATGTCGAAATGGGCAAGCGCGACGTTCATCTGACGGAGCGTGGTCTGGAGGTCGCTCGCCAAATGTGGGAGCGTCACTGCTTTTTCGTGGGGCTGCTGGAGGATGCGGGTGTTTCGGCTGAGGTCGCGTCGCAAGGGGGCTGCCACATGGAGCACTGCCTGAGCGAGGAAAGCTTCGAGAAACTGAGGGCGATGCTGAACCGGGGCGAGGCGACGGGCCAAGCGGCGGAATCCTAACGAACCCCCAGTAGCGCGGAGTTCGCGCAAAGCGCGAACCAGCGACCGGGACCAGCGGTCCTTTCGGCCAAGTCCATTTCAGCAAAGGAACCCCGCCAGCAAGCGATGCCCAAGAACTGCCACCTACGTCACCGCAGGCCGGGGCCGGGTTTGGTTTTGAAAACACTCCACAGCGCGAGGCCCGCCTTTCCGTTGCTCCGCAGGAGCAGGAAAGACGGGCCTCATGCGCGAGGACGTTTTCAAAACCAAGCCCGGTCCCGGCCGGACAGCCCACGAACGCTACAGGTTCTTGACACCCATCGCGCGCATGGCATTCAGGATGGCGATAATCGCCACGCCCACGTCGCCGAACACAGCAAGCCACATGTTGGCGATGCCCAGTGCCGCAAGCACCAGAATCAGCAACTTAATGCCCAGCGCAAAGATGATGTTCTGCCAAACAATCGACATGGTCTTGCGCGCCACGCGGATCGCGCGGGAGATGTTGGACGGCTTGTCATCCATGAGCACGACGTCCGCCGCCTCAATTGCGGCGTCCGAGCCCATAGCGCCCATGGCGATGCCAACGTCTGCGCGGGTAAGCACGGGTGCGTCGTTGATACCGTCGCCTACAAAGGCGAGCTTGCCCTTGCCCGATTCTGTTGCAAGCAGCGCCTCGACACGCTCGACCTTATCACCCGGTAACAGCTGCGCGTGGAACTCGTCGAGACCGAGTTGCTTGGCTACAGACGCCGCAACCTCCTCACGGTCGCCCGTGAGCATGACGGTGCGCTTGACGCCGGCGGCGTGCAGGTCGCGAATCGTTTGCTCGGCATCGGTCTTTATGGTGTCGGCAATTACGATGTGGCCGGCGTACGTATCATCGACCAGCACGTGGAGGATGGTGCCGACGATCTCGCAATTGGGCGCTTCGATACCGGCCACAGCAAGCATCTTGGCATTGCCGACGATGACGCGCTTGCCGTCGATAATCGCCGTCACGCCATGGCCCGCGTCATTGGTGGAGTCGCTTACGCGTTTGGGATCGAGCTCGCCCTGGAAGGCGGTGCGTACCGACTGCGCGATGGGATGGTCGGAGAATGACTCGGCAAGAGCCGCGACTTCGAGCAGCGACTGCTCGGTATAGCCTGCCTCGGGGTGTACCGCCACGACCGAAAACGTGCCGTTGGTGAGCGTGCCGGTCTTGTCAAAGACGACGGTGTCCACATCCGCGAGCGTCTCGAGGTAGTTAGAGCCCTTGATGAGGACGCCCAGCTTGGATGCGCCACCGATGCCGCCAAAAAAGCTGAGCGGCACGCTGATCACGAGCGCGCATGGGCAACTGACGACGAGGAAGGTCAGGCCGCGCAGGATCCAGTCGGACCAGGCGCCGGTGACCAAGCCACCGCCGAGCGCGAGTACCGCGGCCGCGCCGGTGACAGCGGGCGTGTAGACGCGGGCGAAGCGCGTGATGAAGTTCTCGGTGCGTGCCTTCTTCTCACTAGCGTTTTCTACGAGCTCCAGGACGCGCGCGACGGTGGACTCGCCAAAGGGCTTGGTGGTGCGCACGTGGAGGAGACCCGTCATGTTGATGCAGCCGCTGATGATATCGTCTCCAGTTTTGGCCGGGCGGGGGACCGACTCTCCGGTAAGGGCGGCGGTATCGAGCTGTGTCTCGCCCTCGACGATGACGCCGTCGATAGGCACGCGCTCACCGGGCTTGACCACGATCACGGTGCCGACGGCGATGTCATCGGGGAAGACCTGCTCGAGTGTGCCGTCGGGCTGCTCGACGTTAGCGTAGTCGGGCGCGATGTCCATCATGGCACTGATCGACTTGCGGCTCTTGCCCACGGCGTACGCCTGAAACAGCTCGCCGACCTGGTAGAACAGCATGACGGCGGCGCCTTCGGCCATGTGCGGGTCGGTATCGGGGAAGAGCACCATGGCAAACGCGCCGATGGTCGCGACGGCCATGAGGAAGCTCTCGTCGAAGGCCTTGCCGCGGCGGATGTTATTGAATGCCTTTTGCAGTACGTCGTAGCCGGCAATCAAAAACGGCACGAGGAACAGCACAAAGCTGGCATAGACGTCACCCGGGGTGCCGAATGCGGCGGTAAGGGTGCCGAACTCATCGAGGGCGTACACCACGGCAAAAATGCCCAGCGCTACCAGGATGCGGTTGCGCTTATGCTCGAGTGATTCTTTTTTCTTGCGCTTCTTCTTTTTCTTTTTGGGGTCGGCGGTGGCCATGACTCGTATCCTCCCATTTGAATGTATGAACATTCGCTCATATAATTTCGCGAGCAAAGGCCGCAGCAAGCGCGGCCTTGCAGGTTGGCGTAAACCTGGGCTAGAGAATAATCTCGCAGTCCGGCTCGGCGTCGGCGGTGAACTCCACAACGCGGTCGAGGACCTCGTCGAACTCGGCGTCATCGGCCTCGAGCGTCAGCTTCTGGGTCATAAAGTTGACGGACACGGATTTGACGCCCTCGAGCTTGGCCAGCTCGTCCTGAAGCTCGCGCGCACAGTTGGCGCAGTCGATCTCATCGAGCTTAAACTGCTTTTTCATGGTGGGTTCCTTTCCCTGTATTTGCGGCTTGGGTGCAGGCCGCGCTGGTACCGTGGTTGGCTGCTATTCGCAGATGTGGCTCATGCCCTGGTTGAGCATGGTGTAGACGTGGTCGTCGGCGAGCGAGTAGAGGATATTGCGCCCGTCGCGCCGGAATTTAACCAGGTGCGACTGCTTGAGTGTGCGCAGCTGGTGCGACACCGCGGACTGCGAGGTTTCGGTCGCTTCGGCGATGTCTGCCACGCAGAGCTCGCGGCCCATGAGGGCATAGAGGATCTTGATGCGCGTGGTGTCGCTGAAGACCTTGAACAGGTCGGCGAGGTCGTAGAGAAGCTCCTCGTCGGGAAGGTCCTCGGGCGAGCAGGTGGTCGGGATCGCGGGTTCGGTGGCCTCGATGTCGAGTTTCGTTTCATCAACGCGGATGCTCATTGCAATATCCTTTCATATGAACATGCGCTCATATAATTTACTTTCGATTATATGAGTGCATGTTCATATGTCAATGACGTTCAGGTAATTCGTTGTACAAAATGATGGGGAATAGGTGACGAGATCCCGGACTGAGCGTTTTTTGATAGTCGATGCCAAGGTGGGTACCCTCGTGCCGTGCAAAAAATGGAGTATTCTGCAACTATAGGGGGTCCGCTAATTTATTGCAGGTCATATAATGCAGTTCAAGAGTTATCTTAGGGTGTTAATCCGATGAGTTCTTCCTCAAATGTTGCCTAACGCTCTCACGCAAGAGTGATTTCGCTTCACATTTGGATCCACTCGAGGGTGATAGACACCCGACCTTGCTGAATACTCGCAATTTTGCACATCGTTAGGGTACCCACCTTGTTAGCCGGCCTAGTTTCCGGCACCGAAGACCTTGCCCTCGGGCGTGAGACTGCTTGTTTGGGCAAATGATGGGCTGTCGGATTCGACAGTCTGCATGTCATCGATTGCTGCAACTTCATTAATTGTCGGGTCATCCAGCGTGATGCCTTCGAGTGTTGCTTTTTCGAGGTCGATTCGTTGACGCTCTTCGGAATCCTGGCGAAGCTGCTTCTGAATTCGCTTTTTCTCTTCTATAAACCTTCTGAGCACAAACTGTCTCAGGTCCTCTTGCATGATTTGAAAGTCTTTTGGCAGACGCGAGGGGCGTACGCCCTCTTTCCGCTGGATTGCTTCCATGACCCTAACAAAAGAGCTGGCATGCATAAAGGAATAACGGCTGACGGTGATGATTCCGTATCCCATGGACGCAAGCGCATTCTTGCGCTCCTCATCGATGGCGCGGTCTTCTTCCGCGTCATGATAAAAACCGTTGTATTCAATGTCTGTGCGAGATTTCTTTAGATATGCATCCATAAAGAACTTTTTGCGTCTCGTGAGATTCTTTGCGGCAGCGGTGACCTGCACCTCGTAATCGGTCTCAATTCCCTTAATACCAAGTCCTCCTTCGCTTTTAGGCAGCGTTAGCATCATGACAAAGGCCGTTTCCATAGGAGACCGGCATCCGTCGCGCACACATTGGATCGCCTTTCGGGCAAGAGCCAGACCGTCGCATCTGGTAATGGAATTAAAGAACTGTTTTAGCCTCTCGGTCGAGGTGAGCGCGAAACGCTCGGTATAGGAGGTGGAAGAGTCGGTTCCAAGGGAATAAGCGCCGCACAGTTCAAAGTAGTACTCCACTAGTTCGCGAAAAGAAAGATAGGTGGCGGCCTGAAGTGCGCAAAGCTCAACGCCAACAATGAAGATGCCATCTTTGAGCTCTATAAAGCGTGAGTTCGAGAATCGTTTTGAAGAAACGTGGCATTGACAGTTCATTGCATAGCGCGCATTCCTGCGATCAAACACCATCACCTCGAGGGAATCATTTGCGTCGAGGGAAACATCATGTTTGGTGAGCCATTCTGCGGCTGCGTCAAGGAGCGTTCCGGTGGGACATGATCCGTAAATCGCGGCAGGGTTACAGGACTCGATGCCTTTCGCAGACACCGAATGCGCGGCCTGGTAGACCGCTTTTGCAGTGGTATGTGACAATACGATACTCATGGTATATATCGTGTCAGCTAATGCCGTGTTGATGGCGCTGAGTGAAAAAGTCGTTTTAGAGGTCTAACCAAATGCTGTCCAAAAACTTGACGCAATTATGAGTTGGTATGCCCTAAATAAAAGTTTTCGCAGCTTAGCTATAGCATATAACTACTCAACTGCCGCACATTTGATAGTGATGCATCACCATCCGATAACGAATTACGTGTCGGGAATTGGCCGAAATCGTTCAAAATGAGGGTTCAGAATTTGTGATGGCAGATTTATTTGTGGAACGTAGGGCGGCCTCGCTGCGGGGGGGTTCCCGCTGCGAGGCCGCTCGTGATCTACGCCGTGTTTGTCGTAGACGTTTCTACTTGGCAAATAGGTTCTTGAGGTTGAACTCGGCTTGGACGGTGCGGAGCATGAGGTCGGTGTCGTCCAGGCCCAGATGCTGCTCGTTGGCGTCGGCGGCGAGGGTTCCACGGCGGCGCGCCCAGTTCTCGAGCGCGGCGGGGGCGGATTCGCGGGGGAGCGAGCGGACGTCGGCATCCAGGCTGCGGCAGATCTGGCGCGAGTCGATGACGATAATCTTGCCGGCACGACGCGCCTCGGCGTAACCGTCCAGGTGAATCTTGAACCAGCTGTCCTCGAACGCGGCGTTATGCGCCATGTACGGGTACTTCTTCATAAGCTTGAGCAGCTGCTTCTGCAGTCCCTTGTTCTCACGGAAGGGCGTTTTGCCGTCGATGTCGTCCCAAGTGATGTGGTGGATATTCGACAGCGGCACGTCCTCGCCGCGATAGATGTCGGGCAGGCCGCAGTAGTGTGCTTCGGCGTCATGCGGCACGGCGTCGCTGGTGAGCTCCATGATTTCCCAGCCCACGTTGATGATGTAGCCGCGCTCGGGCGCGCGACCGGTGGTTTCGATGTCGATGCCCAGCACCGTGCCTTGGATGGGCTTGCGAGCGTAGGCGACGCCGAGCGCGTCGCGGTCGCCGCGGATCTCGCGCATGACGGACGCGGCAGTGCGCTTTTGCATCTTGCCGATGGCGGCGCAGGTGTCGGCATCGGACAGGCCGCGCGAAAGCGTCGCGGGCGTCACGTTGCGCAGGCGTGCCTCGCCAATCTGGTCGCACAGGTCGCGGTTGCGGTCGGCCAGGTCGCGCACGGTGGCAAAGTCGAAGCCGGGGTCGCCCTCGGCGGTAAAGTACTCGGTCTCGAGCACCTTGAGGGTCTCTTCGCCCTTCTGGCGCTCGGACTCCATGGCGCCGTGATCGCCATAGATAAACATGGGGATAAACGGCTGACGCTCGTATTCGAGTGCTTGTGAAACGTTCATAGACTGCTCCTTGGACGGGCCGCGTCGCGCGGCTCGGTGGCATTGAGTTATGGCGAGATGATAGTTTACCATGGGCAACTATTGGCATCGCGCCTAGGACAACTACAATACCCTAGTTGACCGCTAGGACTTTTACAATGCTGCCGAAAGACACGAAAGGTTCCATCCGTCATGGATTTGCTGATTGATATTCTGCTCGACGCCGGCAAGGACACGCTCTCGCTGGTGCCGTTTTTGTTGGTGACGTATCTGGCCCTCGAGACCTTGGAGCACGTCGCGGGCGACCGCGTTAACGGGGCCATCAAGCGCGCCGGCGCCGCGGGTCCCGTGGTTGGCTCGTTGCTGGGCATGGTGCCGCAGTGCGGCTTTTCGGCAATGGCGGCCACACTGTACGCCGGTCGCGTCGTGACGCTGGGCACCTTGGTGGCGGTGTTTCTCTCGACCTCCGACGAGATGCTGCCGCTGTTGCTCGCCGAGCAGGTACCCGTGCAGACCATGGCGATGTTGCTCGCCTCGAAGGCGCTGATCGCGCTGGTCACGGGCTTTATCGTGGATGCGGCTATCCGCGGCCTTCGTCGTAATGCCCGCGCGCATGCGGCGATTCGCCGTACCGTGCTGGGGACCGCTGCCAATCCGGCTCATGTGAACTGCGCGCACGACGACCATACCGGGGGCGACATCATTGATGAAGTGGCCGAGGCGGGAGTAAGTGCTGATCACATCCACGAGCTGTGCGAACGCGATCATTGCGGCTGTGACGAGGATGAGGACGAGTACGAACACGGACATGGACACGATCACGGTCATGGGGGCGAGCATGAACACCATGATGGCCACGGTCACTCCCACTCTCACGAGAGCGCGCCCCTCCTGTCGATTATTCGCAGCGCCATCTCGCACACCGTGCAGGTCTCGGTATTCATTTTTCTGGTGACGCTGATTCTGGTCGCCGTGCTCGAGACCTTCGGCGAGTCCGCGATCGAGCAGTTCCTGCGCGGCAACGAGACGCTTGCGGTCCTGGGCTCGGCGCTTGTCGGCCTGATTCCCAACTGCTCGGCCAGCGTCGTCATCACGCAACTGTACCTGGAAGGCGCGCTGCAGCTGGCCCCGATGCTCGCCGGCACGCTCATCTCTGCCGGTGTGGGCTACCTGGTGCTGTTCCGTACCAACCGCAGCGCCCGCGAAAACGTCCTGTTCCTGATCATGATGTACGTCATCGGTGCCGGCTGGGGCCTCATCCTCTCCGCCGTTGGCCTTTAAGTAGATTATTGGGACATGTCTTACGATCTACCCCTGTGACCAGGGCATTTCCGCTGCCAAAACAAAAAGGTAGATTTTTAGGCATGTCCCAAAAATCTACCTTGGTTAGTGCAGCAGCTCGGTGAGGTTGCGTTTAAAGCGGGCCCGGTCTTCGCTGGTAAATGCCGCCGGTCCGCGAGTGCGTCCCCCGGCGCGGCGTACCTTCTTTTCCTCGTGGCGAATAAACAGTTGCATGTCGATGGTCGCCTTATCGTAGACGCGCCCGCGTACGCCGATGGCGGCGGCATCGCGCCCGAGCACCATGCTCGCCAAGCCAATGTCCTGCGTCACGACTACGTCGCCCGCCTGCAGGCGTTCGACAATGGCAAAGTCGGCGCTGTCGGCGCCCACGCTCACATCGAGCGTCGTGACCCAAAATCCGCGTCGCGCATGCTCGACGTCGCGCGGATCGTCGCGGCGAATGTGGCGTTCCAGGTTCTGTGTGCTGTTGCCGGCGATAACGACGGCGACGCCCGCCCGCCGCGCGCAGTCAATCGACTCGCGCGTGACCGGGCAGGCGTCTGCATCAATAAAGAGCGTTCGCGGCATCTAGTGCACCAGTTTGCCAAATTGAATAGCGCGAACAATCAGCGTTACGCCAAACACCAGCAGTGCGGCGCCGCTAAAGATGACGAGCATCTTGGCCGACCACAGCGGATAGATAAACACGAACATGCCGGCGATGATGGAGAGCGCGCCGCTCAGGATGGCGAGGGCACGGTTGGACGAAAGCTCGGACTCCAGAATGGACATGACACCTTCGACGATCCAGCCAAAGCCGGCCACGATAACCACCATCGTGGTGAGCGTCGCGGTCGAGAAGGCCTGGTTGCGCAGGATTATGACGCCGCCCAAGATAATGAGTAGGTTGGAGATGATGCTCGTCACGCGCCAGCCGGTGGGCAGCAGTGGCTCGAAAACAGCGGTAAACAGCCTGATCGCGGCCGTGATCACAAAGTAGAAGCCCAAGACGGTCGTTAGGAAGACGAGGGACTTGGCGGGCGCAAACAGCAGTGCGATGCCGGCGACGAGCGCCAAGACGCCCGTGATGGCGTAAATCCAGCGTACGGCCTTGACGGCTTTGCCCGCCATGCTTTTCTCGTCAAATCCAAACTGGCTCGATTTTTGGTCATCGTTCTTAAAGATGCCCATAATGTCTCCTTTCCGTGCGGCGTAAGCCTTGATCATTACAACCAGTATCGCCTAAAGGCGCTGGCGTATGGGTCGGGGAGGGCGGAACGTAACCCAAAGGCCCCGAATTGTTTCCGTTGTTCCCCACGTCGCGATTTTCTATTCAACAGGTGTAGAACATTGCAGCCCTGTTCGTTATTGCCTACGTTTTAGGTTAGATTTTCCTAAGAACAATTGCCCGAAATTGGGGGTCCCTATGAACGAAGCAGTTCCCGCAGCGCCGGTAAGCGCTGAGTCGATGGCAAAGCAGGGTTGCGAAAAGCTCGGCTTGGACGCGTTTGATGCGTTGGTTCGCTGCGCCCGCACGTGCCGTCGCTTTGACGAGTCCATGCGCGTGCCGCGTGAGCTTTTGCTTGAGCTGGCGGAGCTGGCGCACCTGACTCCCTGTGGTGCCAATGCTCAGCGTCTGCGTTTTCATGTGGTAAGCGGTGCAGAGGACTGCGCGCGTGTATTTGACGAGCTTGCATGGGCCGGTGCGCTCAAGGATTGGCCGGGTCCCGATGAGGGCGAGCGCCCGACCGGCTACATCGCGATTCTTGCTGAGCGCGCCGTTCCGGGCAAGCCCGCCGCTCCTATTACCGAGGTCGACACGGGCATTGCCGCGCAGACGATGATGCTCGCCGCCCGCAGCGCCACGCCCGAGGTGGCTGCCTGCATGTTCAAGGCCTTTACGCCCCACGCGATCGATGCCATGGGGCTCGATAGCGACAAGTATGAGCTCAAGCTGATCATGGCGTTTGGCGTTCCGGCCGAGACGCAGGTGATTGATGCGATCGATTCCAACCCCGACGGCTCAATTAATTACTGGCGCGACGAGGCGCAGGTGCACCACGTACCCAAGCGCCCGCTTTCCGACGTACTGGTGTAGCTGAGCGTCACCGCGGTGTGATCCGGCGGTAAACCACCACAAAGGTACCTGTCCCCTTTGCGGTGGTGCGAGGGGAGGACGTGTGGCAGATTTGTATTTGGTGCGGCATGGGCAGACTGAGCTTAATGTGCAGAACATTTTGCAGGGTGGGCACGATTCGCCGCTTACGGCGCGCGGGCGCGAGCAGGCGCTGGCGACGCGCGCGGCGTTTGAGGCGCGTGGCGTGACCTTTGACCGTGTGTATTCCTCGCCGTTGGGCCGGGCGCGGCATACGGCTGAGCTAATTGCTGGTGAGGGCCGCTCGATAGAACTGGTCGATGACCTGCGCGAGTGGCATTTGGGCTCGCTGGAGGGTACATCAAATCGCGAGATGCCGCCGCAGCCCTGGGGCGATTATCCGGTGGCCTTTGGTGGCGAGTCTGAAGGCGAGCTCCAGTCGCGCATGGTCGCGGCGCTGTCCCACATCATGGCCAGGCCGCAACACGACTGCGTGCTGGCGGTTTCCCACGGCTCTTCCTGCCAGGAGTTTCTTGAGTATGTGACTGGCGGGGGAGAGCTACCCGACAACGGTGCCGTGCTTCATTTTGGCTATTGCGACGGTGCGTTTTCGCTCCTTGATTGGTAACGAACGAAAGGACCCCTATGAATAAAGACCTGTATCTGGTTCGTCATGGGCAGACAATATTCAACCTTAAGCGCATTATTCAGGGTTGGAGTGACTCGCCGCTCACGCAGCTGGGATGCGACCAGGCGGCACGTGCCGGCATGTTCTTACGTGCGCGCGGCATTGAACCCGATCATGCCTACACCTCCACACTTCATCGCACCGAGCAGACTATCGCCAACCTGTGGCCGGGCTTGGCGTACGAGCGCCTGGACGGTCTGCGTGAGTGGTTCTTTGGCGACTTTGAGGCCGAGCGCGTGATGCTTATGCCCGAGCGGCCGTGGCGAGATTTCTATCGTCAGTTTGGCGGCGAGGGCCAGATGCAGGTGCGCGAGCGCATGGCGGCGACGATAACCGATCTTATGCGACGTCCGGACCACGAGTGCGTGCTCGCGGTGAGCCACGGCTCGGCTATCAAGGAGTTTTTGGACCACGTGCGGGGCGCGGCGGCAGACGAGCGCGAACGCGTGCCGGGCAACTGCTCAGTGCTGCATTTTGCGTTTGACGATGCGGCCGATACGTTTGAACTTGTCGAAGTCTTTACGCAGGAGGACTACGCGCGCGAGCTGGGGCTTGAACCGCTCGTGGCTACTGCGGGTCCGCAGCGCGGATAACGCGAGCGCGGCGGCACGGGTCGTCGGCATAACTTCTCGACGCAAAAGGGGCGGAGATGCATGTACCTGCTGCATCTCCGCCCCCTGTTTGTTGGGCTGCCGATTTTTGTGCTGGACGGTCTGGTCTTGCTAGAACCGCGCGACCTGGTGCGTGAGCAGACCCGTCGGAACCTGCGCCGCGCCGCCGCTGACCTGCGCGGCGGGGAAGAGCGCAGCTACGGCAAAGTTGAACGGCTCTTTGCCCGTGTAGGTGCCGGCGGCACGTGCATCGTCGGCCAGGAGCTGTGATGCCTCGACTAGTGCGACAGCGTAGGCAGGGTCGTCGGCCAGTGCCGGCTCCGGCGCCTGGTCGAGCATGGCGCGGATGGCCCCGACGGCGTCCTCGCGCTTGACCTCCCACACGCGGTGCGTAATGCCGGCGGGGTCGGTGACGGCATAGAGTGAAGCGCCCTCTTTTGCGGCGCCGAGGATGATATCCATGACGGGAGAGGCTTCGTAGACAAGCGTTACGGGACGGGGCTGTACCTTGAGGTCGGCGATTGCGCGCGCAGCGGCGGTCGTATCGGCGGCAACCGCGTCGCCGCCCGCCAGCGCACCAACCGGGCAGATCGCCACGACACCCGTCACACGTCCCGGCTCGCCCGAGCATTCGTACACGTAATACGCCGCACCCGGGTCCTTGAGCATCAGACCATCGGCAAGGGCTCCGCGCAGAGCATCGTTGCCGCTCAGGATGCTGCCCATTGCAGGCAGCGCCTCGAGCACGCGGTCCTGAGCCGGGCGGATGCAGGGAAACGGAAGTGCTTTCATGGGCGGTCCTAACGCACGAGTCGGTTTGTTCGCGGCTTATTATGCCCCAACTTGGCCGCTCGCGTCCCAGAGCACGTTATCGGCGAGCGCGATTAGCACCTGCTGACAACGAACGATATCGGCGTGGGGCACATATTCGTTGGGCTTGTGCGCGAGCGCGAGCGACCCGGGACCGTAGCTCATGCAATTGCGGTTACCTGTCTTGCCGGCAATGACGGCGGTGTCGGTGTAGCCGGTAAAGAAGCCGACGGTCGTGTCCGCGTCCGTCACGTCATCGGCGGCACGCTTGAGCGCTGCTAGAAGGGGAGAGTTCGGGTCGCGCTCGATGGCGGGGCGGTCGCCCGTTACGGTGTAGCTGCCATGGCAACCGGGAACGGCGGCTTCGGCGACGGCGATGGCCTGCTCTACCATGCGCGTCGCGGCGGCCGTATCGGTCGGCGGGGTCAGGCGCATGTCGACCCAGACTTTGGCGCGGTCGGGTACGACGTAGGGGCGATATCCGCCCTCGATTTGGCCAAACGTGATGGTCGAAGGCCCCAGCTCATCGTGCGCGGGCAGCGCCATAAACGCGCGACGGAGCGAACACACGACCTCGGCCATGGCAGCGACGGCATCCGCGCCCTTCCAGGGCTGGCTCGCATGCGCCGTCACGCCAGTCATTTCAATCTCGAACCACGTACGCCCCTTGTGCGCCACCTGGATCTGTCCGTCGGTGGGCTCGGTGTCCAGCACCCATTCACGCGAGCCGACCCAGCCAGCATCGATCGTGGCCTCTGAGCCGCGCATAAAGTCCTCCTCGTCGACCGAGCAAATGAGTGAGAAGCCACGGCGGGGCAGCTTGCCTTCTGCCGCCACGCGCTCGAGCGTATGGACCAGTGCGGCAATGGCGCAGGCCAGGCCACCCTTCATATCGCAGGCACCGCGGCCATAGAGTTTATCGTTGCGCACGATCGCTCCGAGCGGCGGAATGTCCGCGTCCCAGCCATCGCCCAGTGTAACGGTATCCATATGGCAGATATAGACGAGCCGTGGCTCGTCGCTCAGTCCCGGCACGGTGACCATAAGGTTGCGGCGCCCGGGCAGTACCTCGAGTTCCTCAACCTGCACGGCATCGAGTACCGGATGGCTCAGCTGCGCCAACCGTTCCTCAACCAACGCTTTGATATAGCGTTCAATCTCGCCCTCATACGCACCTGGGTCGGAACTGTCGATCCGCACGAGCCCTTGCGTAAGCCGCCAGGCAAAATCTGTATCAACCATAGGCACCTCACAGATAGTTAGGTCAACATACAGATTGTATGCCAAGAAGCGGCTCGGTGCATTTAATGGAGCGCTCACAAAAACGGGGGCGCCTCTCGTGCGAAAGGCACCCCCGCGGGCATTCAATGTCAGTGACGGGCAGGCCACATGGGGAGCTGCCCGTCAGGTCAGTCGGCGCTACTTGATCACGCGCACGCGATACATCGACGGAATCTGCTTAAGCGCCTCGATCGTGCTGCTGTTCAGGTGCTCGTCGGTGTCGAACATGGTGTAGGCGTTCTCGCCGGCGGACTCGTTGGTCATGCGCTGCACGTTGGCGTTGTCCTTGGCGAGAATGGCCGTAATCTGGCCGATCATGTTGGGCACGTTGGCGTGCAGGCAGGCGATGCGGCTCGCGGCGCGCGCCTTGCCCATGCTGCAGGCAGGGTAGTTGACGCTGTGCGCGATATTGCCGTTCTCCAGGTAATCCTTGAGCTCGCTGATGGCCATGTCGGCGCAGTTGGCCTCGGCCTCGCCGGTGCCGGCGCCCGAGTGCGTGGTGATAAACGTGTTGGGCATCTTGACGGTCTTAGGCGTGGCAAAGTCGCAGCTAAACCAGCTTAGCTTGCCCTCGCGCAGGGCGGCGTCGACGGCGTCTTCGTCAATGATGGTCTCGCGTGCGTAGTTGATGAGCACAGCGCCCGGGGCGAGCAGGTTGATCTGCTCGGTGCTGATCATGCCGATGGTGTCTGCCTTGCTGGGCACGTGCACGGTGAGGTAGTCGCAGCCGCGGCACAGGTCCTCGAGCGTGCCCACGCGCTGCACCTCGCGGCTTAGCACCCACGCGTGCTCGACGGAAATGAACGGATCGTAGCCGTAGACGTCCATGCCCAGATCGACGCAGGCGTTGGCGACCTTGGATCCCACGTTGCCCAGACCGATGACGCCGATGCGCTTGCCCTTGAGCTCGCGGCCCACAAAGGCCTTCTTGGCCTTCTCGGCATCGACCTGAATCTCGGGGTCGTCGGCGTTGTCGCGCACCCAGTTCATCGACTGCACCACGCCGCGGCTCGAGAGCACCAGCATGCCCAGGACGAGCTCCTTGACGGCGTTGCTGTTGGCGCCGGGGGAGTTAAAGACGACGACGCCCTTCTTGGCGTACTCCTCGACGGGGATGTTGTTGACGCCGGCGCCGCAGCGGGCGATAGCGCGGATGCCCTCGGGCAGCTCGTAGCCGTGCAGGTCGGTGGAACGCATCAGGATGGCGTCGGCCTCCTCGGCGGTGCCTACAAATTCGTAGCCCTCGCCAAATTCGACCTTGCCGTCCTTGGTAATGTCGTCGATGGTTTTGATCTTGCGCATGAAAAACTCCTTAGCAGGTTTTGATCTAAACAGGGTGGTCTGAGATGGCTGGTCGGCCCGCGGGTTGCGGGCTAGTTAGATTGCGGGCTCAAACTATGCTGCGCTTCGAAGTCCTTCATGTACGATGCCAGTGCCTGCACGTCTTCCATGGTCACGGCGTTGTAGACGCTGGTGCGCATACCGCCCACCAGGCGATGGCCCTTGACGTTTTGAATCTGGTGCTCGGCCGCGCCTGCGACAAAGGCCGCGTCGAGCTCGGTGTCGCCGGTGCGGAAGGTGACGTTGGCGATGGAGCGGCTGTCGGTCTGCGTGGTGCCATGGAACAGCTCGCTGTGCTCGAGCAGGTCGTAGAGCAGGTTGGCCTTGGCCCAGTTGCGCTCGGCCATGGCGGCAAGTCCGCCGGTCTGCTCCACCCAACGGAACACCTTGCCGCACACGTAGATGCCAAAGGTGTTGGGCGTGTTGAGCATGGAGCCCTTGGCGGCCTGGGTCTTAAGGTCCAGGTACTGCGGCGTCTGCGCAAAGGCCGGGCCGTCAGCGATCAGGCCGTCGCGCACGATAACCACGGTGACGCCCGCGGCGCCGGCGTTTTTCTGCGCGCCGGCGTAGATGAGTCCGTAGCGCTCGACGTCGAGCGGCTGCGACAAAAAGCAGCTCGAGACATCGGCGACCAGCGGTACGTCGCCGCAAGCGGGCAGCTCGTGGTACATGGTGCCAAAGATGGTGTTGTTCTGGCAGATGTAGACGTAGTCGAGCCCGTCGCCCGCGGCCTCGGCGGCAATGCGCGCGTTGACGTCGGCCATGGTGGGTATGCGGTCGAAATTGGTGTCCTCGGAGCTCGCGAGCAGCACGGCCTCGCCGTACTTGGCGGCCTCCTTGTACGCCTTGTTGGCAAAGTTACCGGTCACGACGTAGCCGGCGCGGCCGCGGCGCATGAGGTTCATGGGGATGCCCGCAAACTGCAGCGTGGCGCCGCCCTGCAAAAACAGGACACGGTAGTTGTCGGGGATGCTCAGCAGACGGCGCAGGGTTGCCTCGGCGTCGTCGATGATCTGCTGGTACATGCTAGATCGATGGCTCATCTCGAGCACGGACATGCCGCAACCGCGGTAGTCCATCATCTCGTCGGCGATCTCGGCGAGCACGCTTGCGGGCAGCGCGGCCGGGCCAGCTGAGAAGTTGTGCACACGTGCCATCTTCTAGTTCCCCCTCGTAGTCGTTTGAACGTTCGGGATACTTTAGCACAGTGGAGCGCCAGGCGCGACCGAATCACGGTAAAACTCGACTGCGCCGCTATGATTTACAGGATGGTTACATGGGGGAGGGGTGACCTTACCTGATGGCTCGATCCGATCTGCCTCTGCCTCCGCTTGTTTCCAGGGGCGCACACGACCGTTGGTGAGGTCATCGTAACCATGAGCGATGGTACGTTGAATGTGATCTTCGCGTTCCTGAATGGTTGTTAGTGCGCGCGTCTGATCAGAAATAGGCTTTACGACAGGCATATGAAACTCCTTACATAGAATCATATGTATAACTCTATGTTGAGTGTAGCGGAGGGTGGCGTTGGGCGTGTGCGTGCCTGCATTCGTAAGCGCGGTTGTCTGGCAAGTGTGATTTGGGGCGACCTCGTTAAAGTTTCTAAGCTGCGAAAATGACCGTTAACCGGATTAAATTTTGTTGCTCAACATTTGACACTCTGGGCGTGGTAACTTTTTTACCAACAGGTATGATTATTGTCATGTGCGCCGCGCCTGCCTGCCGGGTTGCGGCGCACTTATGACAGCCTTTGACACCCTTGGAGCGTGTACTGTGGATGTAACCACAAAAAGCGTTCGGGGGGGGGGTGCTCACCCGCGAGCAATTCCTCCCGCATGAGATGCACATCGTCGCTGCCCTTCGTATGCAGGGCGCAAGCGACGAGCAGGTCATTGTACGCGTAAAGAGCGAGAACCTCTTTCAATATCCCACGGAGCGCATGGTCGCCAACCGCGCAACCGTGTGCCTTCGCCGCCTCGACGCCATGGTGCCCACGGACGCCGTATGCGCCGCGCGCGGCATCGACGCCAATACCGCCGTCGAGGCTGCGTCATCCCTAACCAGCCTCATGGCATCCGGCGCCCCCACGCAGGCGGACCAGGCCATCTTCTACAGTATGATCTGTCGCTACGACATTGTGCGCGAGCTCGTGCTCGTCGAGGTGGGGGAGCGCCTTCAAAACTTTGATTATGCCTTTACGGCGGTTGACCTCAACGCCTTTATGACACGCTTTACCACGGAGTATCCGGACGCGGCCCGCTGGACTGAGGCCACGGTCAAGCGCATTAAGGGCTCGCTCCGCCAGACGCTCCGCCATGCCGGCCTTATCGGCGAGGGCCAGGGCCCGGAGTCCGAGCGCCTGTCACCACTCTTCCTCGATTCCGATGTCGAGCGAGCCTTGGTTCAGCTGGGCGAGCAGTCGCTTATCGCGGCCCTTACCGGCAGGGCGGTGATGTAGCGTGGCTCCCGTCAAAAGCGCCGTCGACTCTGTTATCACCCCGGCGACCGATCTCACCACCAATATCGGCATCCATTCCCGCAAGAGCGTCGTGGCGGCGCATGTCCGCTCCGAGCGCGCCTGTCAGGAATTTGAGCGCCGTGCGCAGCTTCTGCGCGAGTGCCTGTGCAGCGAGGACTTTTTGGCCAACAAGGGCATAGGCAATGAGATCGGCTTCCACACCTTTTGCTATGACCCCGCGCTGGAGTTTGAGGCGCGTGCATTATTTGACACCCTTTCACGCGATGCCGAGGCCGACAAGCTTCCGTGCACGCTCAAGGTCGTGAACCTTTACGACGCCGTGCTGGCAATTCTCGAAAAGCGCCGTGTCCTCAAGGCTATCCCGCACCAAGAGGAGCGCCGCGGTACCCAGCGCGTGCTCGAGGACGTGGCCAAGTTCGCCTCGCCCGAGAAAGTCGCCGCGTACATCCTTGAGCAGACCGAGCCGCACGCGCCTGGAGACGTCGTTCTCCTCACCGGCGCTGGCGAGGTTTTCCCGTTCTTTCGCATGCACACGCTTCTCCATTGCATGCTTGCGGATTTTGATGAGGTGCCTGTGGTCGCCGCCTATCCGGGCAGTTTCAACGGCTCTTCTTTCCAGCTCTTTAACCGCCTGCCGGCCGACAACTACTACCGCGCCATCGATATCTCGTAAGCTCGGCTCCCCGCAGACAAGTCCCTGCCGCCAGTAGCAACCCTTTGCCATAACGTTCCCAAACCCAAAGGAGCACCCATGGACAACACGATCATTCGCGACCTCTTTGCAAAAGACATCAACCGCTCCATCAACGGCGTGGTCAAGGTCCAGGATTCAAAAGATGGGTCCATCCGCCAGGAGCTTGACGAGTACGTGGTGACGCGCGAGTTGCAGAGGCACTTTGCCACGTTCTTCAAGGCCTACGGCGATGCCATAGATGCGCGCACCGACAAGATCGGCGTGTGGATCAGTGGTTTCTTCGGTTCCGGTAAATCGCACTTCCTCAAGATGCTGAGCTACCTGCTCGAGAATCGCCAGATCGGCGGCAAGAGCGCCATCCGCTACTTTGACGGCAAGATCGTCGACCCCATGGTCGCGGCTGCCATGGAGCGCGCCTGCTCGGTGCCCACGCAGGCCATCCTCTTTAACATCGATAGCAAGGCGGGTCAGTGGAAGCAGGGCGATACGGCTCCCACGGCGCTGCTTCGCGGCTTTGAGCGCATGTTCTACGAGGCGCGCGGCTTCTACGGCGAGGACCTAAAGCTTGCAAAGCTCGAGGACCACATCGATTCCCTGGGCAAGACCCAGGAGTTCCGCGAGGCCTTTGAGCGCGTCAACGGCGAGTCCTGGCTCCAGACCCGCGACACCTACAGCTACTTTGAGGACGACGTCGTCGAGGTGCTGCAGAGCGTGCTCGGCATGAGCAAAAAGGCCGCATGGAACTGGCTTGAGGGTTCTGAGGACGAGGTTTTGGCCCCCGATGTCTTTGCCAAAAAGGTCAAGGACTACGTAGACGCTCAGGCAGCGGCCCACGGCGGCAACTACCGTTTGCTCTTTATGGTCGACGAGGTGGGTCAGTTTATTACAAACGACCGGGATCCAAGCCTTATGTTGAGTCTTCAGACCATCGTCGAGGAGCTGGGTGCCGCCTGCGGTGGCCGCGTGTGGGTGATGGTCACGAGCCAGGAGGCCATCGACAACCTGAGCCTGCCCGTGGGCAACGACTTTTCAAAGATCCAAGGCCGCTTCAATACCCGCCTTTCGCTCTCCAGCTCCAGCGTGGACGAGGTCATCCAGCGCCGTGTGCTCGAGAAGACCGCACCGGCGGCCGATATGCTTGCACAGGTCTACGAGCAAGACGCCGCCGTCCTCAAAAACAACTTCACATTTGAAGGCTCGCGCGCCGATCTTGCGGGCTATGCCAACGCCAAGGAGTTTGTCGCCAGCTACCCGTTTGTAGGCTATCAGTTCAAGCTGCTGCCCGACGTCATGACCGAGGTGCGCAAGCACGGCGTCAAGGCCAAACACATGTCCACGGGCGAGCGCTCCATGCTGAGCGCTTTCCAGGAGAGTGCTCAGGCTATCCAGCATGAGCAGACCGGCGCTCTCGTGCCCTTCTGGCGCTTCTTCGACACAATCTCTAAAGACCTGGAGCACGGCATCATTCAGGTCGTCGTCTGCGCGGAGCGCGCAGCTGAAAACGCAGAAGGTCTTGAGAGCTACGATGTTCGGGTGCTTAAGCTCCTGTACTTGATCCGCTACATCGGCTACGTTAAGGCCTCGGTCGAGAACATCTCCATCCTTATGATCGATAGCCTGGACGTGGACAAGCGCGCCCTTAAGGACCGCGTCAAGGAATCCCTCGCCCGCTTGGAGCACGAGAACTACGTTGCGCGCCAGGGTGATACCTACAGCTTCCTTACCGATGAGGAGCAGGAAATTGCACAGGAGATCGCGCAGACCCCGATCGACAACGCAAAGGTGATCGAGTCTATCAAGAAGCGCCTGTTCGAGAGCATCTACACTGCGCGCAAGCTCACCCGCGAGGCCAACGACTTCCCCTTTGACCGCTACGTGGATGGCTCGATTCATGGATCCAGCATGGGCGGTATGGAACTTTCCGTGGTGACCATGGCCAGTGACTTGGGCTGCGCCGACGATGCCGAGTTAGCATTGAAATCTGTGGATAAAGCCATCGTGGCCTTGAGCGACGAGGTGGATTATTGGACCCCACTCGTCAACGCCGCCAAGATTTGCATGTACGCCCAGACGCGCAACCTGCGGGAGTTACCGCCGAGCACCCGCCAGATTGTCGAGGCCAAAATGCGTGAGAAGGACTCTAACGAGAAAGAGGCTGACACCCTTTTGACCGAGGCGGTGCTTCATGCACGATGCGCCGTCAACGGGCGCATGGTTGAGGTCCGTGCCACCAAGCCTGCGCAGGTCTTCGACCAGGTGCTCGCGCAGTTGTGCGACGTAATCTTTGGTAAGGCTGGCTATATCGGCGCGCCGGTCGAGTGCGATTCCGATATCCGCTCCACGCTGGCGGGCAATATTCAAGCTGGGTTTGATGGCATGGACGCTGGGAATGCGCGTGCCCTCAAGGATGTCGAGGATTACCTCAGAGTGCAGCATCAGCGTCATTTGGATACCGCTATGGGTGATATTCAGCGCAAGTACCAGCAAAAGCCCTATGGCTGGCGCGAGGTCAATATCGCAAATGTGGTGGCACAGCTTGTGGTTGAGCAACGCGCGCAAGTGCTGTTTGGCGGTCAGACGATCCAAGCCAACGACAATCGAATGGTGGCGTTCTTGCGCAAGGATGCCGATAAGGTGCAGGTGCGTCTACGCGTGCGTATGAGTGACCGTTTGCTGCGCGATACGGGCGATCTTATGCGTGACCTGTTTGACCTTGATACCGTGCCCTCCGATGAGGATAAGCTCGTGGCCGAGCTTAAAGAGCGCCTTGAGAGCCTTCGTCAAGCCTGCCTCGATATGGCGCACGGCTTCTATACGGGCATCAAACCGCTCTATCCGTATCCTGGCGAGAGTGAGTGCGAGAAGATGCGCTCTGAGGTCGTCGACGTTCTTAAGGACCAGAGCGAGTCCGAGGCGTTCTTGACCACGTTTACCAAGCACGAGGACCGTTTGCTCGATGCCAAGGACGATTTTGACAAGGTGGTTGAGTTCTTCGAGTCCAACCAACGAACAGCGTTTGACCACGCCAAGGATTTCTTGAGCCGCACCGAGGGTATTGAGTATGCCTCTGATGACATTCCCAGCGCGGTGGAGAACGTGGCAAAGGTGCGCGAGATCCTCAAAGATCCCAAGCCCTACGGCCGCATTAAAGACCTGCAACCGCTTATGGATCCCGTCGAGGACGACATGAAGAAGCTGCTGGGCATTCGCCGCAATGAGTTTTTGCATCGCATCGAGAGCGATCTGCAAGACTTGCAGGCGCAGGCTGAGAGCCAAAAGGGCTTTGTCAAACAGGCCAAGGATGCCATAGCGGACGCCGGTGCCAAATACGAGTCATTCAAAAACCGTGCCCACAGTGCTCAAAGCCTTAATGAGCTGAGCGTTGCCGCGACTAACTGGGGCAATTGGCTCAGCGCGGCAACCAACGGGATGTACGACGCTGTGGATGAGGCCCGCGTGCGTATGGACAACGAGCGCCGCACCACCGAGGTCATGAGTACGGGCGAGGTGGTCAAGAAGGTCTCCAACAAGGGCGCCGCATCGTCTGCTCCCGTGCCCGCGCCCAAGCCCCAGCGCAAGATCAAGACTGTGCGCCGCGCCGATCTGGCCAAGCCGAGTCGTCTCTTGTCCGCAGAGGACGTGGAGCGCTACGTGGACGACCTGCGCTCCCGCCTTATGCAGGCGCTCGCTGCAAACGACGAGATCCGTATCAACTAACCCGCGGAGCCACCGGTGCCAAAGCGCGCACCGGTGGCTTATGGCGTTTAGAAAGGCTCATCAACCATGAACGATTCTGCTCTTAAGAGCTTCTGCACCTGGGCCCGTACGGAGCTCATCAAAGGCGTGGAGGCGCAGATGGTGCGCTTCGGCATCACCGAACCTGCACTCGCGCCCGTTGGGTCCGAGACCGTCAACGGCCTGCCCCTAAGTCCGGCAGAGATTGAGCAACGCGACGAACTGCTGCGCATGCAGGCAGAGGTGGGTCACGAGGCGCTGCGCGACCGTGCGGCCTACACCTGGTTCAACCGCATCGTGGCCATTCGCTTCATGGATGCATGCGGATGGCTTCCCAGCCGTATGCGCATGCTAAGTCGTGCGGACGGCAGCCATGGCAGCGAGGCCGTGGAGAACGCACTGGACGTGGAAATAACGACGGCCGATACCGATCGCATAGCCGAGCTCAAGATGGCGGGCTTGGATGAACCGTTGTGGCGCTACCTGTTTGTTGCTCAGTGCGAGGAGCTTGCCGATTGCCTGCCGGCCGTCTTTGAACGCGTGGGCGGAGCCATGGAGCTGCTGTTGCCCCAGGGCCTCATGATGGCTGACAGTGTGGTGGGCAAACTCAATGCCGTCCTCGCTGACGAGGACTGGCGCGAGGGCGTGACCGTTCTGGGTTGGATGTATCAGTACTACAACGCTGACGTTAAAGACGAGTTCTTCAAGTCCAAGCGCAAGGCAGCGGCGGAGGACATCGCGCCCGCCACGCAGCTCTTCACCCCCGAGTGGATCGTGCGCTATATGGTCGAGAACTCACTCGGCCGTCTGTGGATGCTCAACAACCCGGGGAGTTCGCTACGCGAGCACATGAAATATTACATCGAGCCCGATGCTGAGCACGAGGACTTCATCCGCATTTCGAGTCCCGAGGAGATAACCCTCTGCGACCCCGCATGCGGCTCTGGCCATATCTTGGTCTATGCGTTTGAGCTGCTCTTCCATATGTACGAGGAGCGCGGCTATCGTGAGCGCGAGATTCCCGAGCTTATTCTTACTAAAAACCTTGCAGGTATGGAAATCGATTCCCGCGCGGCACAGATCGCGGAGCTGGCGCTTGCCATGTGCGCCCGCGAGCACGACCGTCGCTTCTTTAGGCGTGGCGTTCGCGCCGACGTTACCGTGCTCTCGAGCATCCCGCTAGGGGAGGACGAGCTGCCGGGTAACAAGAAGCTCGCCGAGGAGCTGAGTCATTTGGGCGAGATCGGTTCGCTGCTCAATCCTTCAGAGGACGAGATCGACGAGCTCAAGGCTGCCGCCGCGAGTTGTTCCGATGACCTTTTTGCCGCTACGGCCAAAACTAAGCTCGAAAGCGCTGCCGCCATCTGCGAGAAGCTGTCCCGTCGTTTTACCTGCACCGTTGCGAATCCTCCGTATATGGGCAGCAGTAGCTTTAACCCCTTCATGAGCAAGTGGATCAAGAAGAACTACCCCGACGTGAAGAGCGACCTGTTCTCCAGCTTTGTCGTTCGCATGTTCAATCTCGCCAAGGACCACGGCGAGTGCGGCGTCATGTCGCCTTTCGTCTGGATGTTCATCGGAAGCTATGAGAAGCTCCGCAACGAGATTATCGACAACAGAACGCTGACTTCGCTCATTCAGCTCGAGTACTCGGGCTTCGCCGGCGCGACCGTGCCCATCTGCACCTATACGTTCCACAACTCGTTCATCAAGGGCTACAAGGGCGGCTACGTGCGCCTTTCGGACTTCGTTGGTGCTGCCGTTCAGGCTCCGAAGGCCCTCGAAGCGATCCGAAACCCCGACTGCGGCTGGTTCTACCGCCGCGACGCCGAGACCTTCAAACAGATTCCCGGCACCCCCATTGCCTACTGGGCCAGTGATGCCCTTGTTGAATCATTCTCAAAAGGAAAAAGGCTCGATGCTATTGCTACTCCGCGTCAGGGCTTGGCGACGAGTGATAATGGCCGCTTTTTGAGGAAATGGTGGGAAGTGGCGCCTTCCAACACATCGCGAGATTGCGGCGGCAGGTCCGAGGCAAAGCAGAGTGGTTCCCGCTGGTTCCCGATTATTCGGGGCGGCTCCTATCGAAAGTGGTGGGGTGACTACGACGAGGTGGTTAATTGGTTTGATGACGGTCGGGAGATGAAGGAAGCGATTCTGGCCAAGTATACTTATCTCTCTACACCTGATTTTGTAATCAAGAACCAGGGCGACTACTTCAAGCCTGCGGTTTCCTGGTCTAAAATTTCTTCCAGCCTTGCTTCCTTTAGGTTTGCGCCTCGAGGGATGCTATTTGAGGTAGCTGGTGCATGTCTTTTTGCGGAGCCGAACGAGCTTCGATACATCCAGGCTTTCTGCAACTGTTCCATTGCCGAAATTGATTTGGCGTTTATGTCGCCGACTCTAAACTTTGAGGTAGGCCAAATCGGTCAGTTGCCGATTATCCAAGATGAGGATGCCGAACCGACTGTCTGCTCACTCGTTGAAGACTCTCGCTCAATTTCAAAGGCGGACTACGATTCGTTTGAAACCTCCTGGGATTTTAAACGTAATCCTCTTGTCTAGGTGATCGTCATGGCTGAAAAGAAGAGGCACAAGCCTGTCGATAAGACTAAAATTGAATATGTCGAACCTAAGCCAAGCTGGATAAAGGCTGTTAAGGTTAATGACCCTAATGACGTCATGGGTTCTATTATTCAGTTTTTTCTGGTTGAATCTCCTTGTAAAGGTGTGAGTAGCAGAGGGATATCGCTTCTCGATTATGGATGGGCCGATAGTGTTCCTCCTAAATCCGGGTACCTTCACCGAAGATTATTGGAAGTGGCCAATCTCTGCGATGGGTCGACGCTATTTACGGCCACACGAAAAGAAGAGATGAAAAATAGGTTTGTTGATGCTGATATGCCTGGCAATTTTGCTTCAACTTGTACCTCAAATCGCGTTGTGGCGCTCATCAACAGCAATTTTGTGCTTGATTTATTTCGGATTATTAGAAATTCGTTGGCACATTGTCGCTTTCAATTGGTCGAAAAGAACGGTGTAGATTTCATTGCTTTTGAAAACGGTATGCCAGGAAAAGATCTCATTGGAGCGGATTCATTTGAGGTGAGTTCTCGTTTATTTCTTAAATGCAGCACTCTCATTGATTGGATTGCTGTGGTTAAGTCAGAGGCTGTATATGAGGCGGAAGAAATTGCCCGAAAGAAAGAGACCTCAGAACGGGAGTGGGAAAACAAACGTCAATTGGTTTTGTCTCGAATCTCGAGTGGGTCCTGCTCAAATAAAGATGAACTCGGGAAGGACTGTGAGCTATCTAAGCGTAATTTAGATAAATTGCTTGGCGAGCTGAAGGCCCAAGGGCTTATTGCTTATTCACGTTCTAATCGAAAATGGGAACTTACTGGTGACGCAAATCCGTGAGTAAGAGATGCTTCATCTTTGATTGCAAAGAACGGCGTGTCGAATGAGCTTCCAACGTTTTTTATCGCAAAGAGACTCGCTGTCTCTCGAAAGTGACCTTTTAAATGAATATTAGTCGGCGTTTTTAAATGAGAGGGCGGTCAAATATGGCCACTTTACTTCAAGAAAAATACGAGGCTCGCAAGGCCGAGGTCAACGCTCGCTTTGAGCAGCTTCGCGCCAACGAGGGGGAACTCAACCGGATTTTTGCCAAGATCTACAACATGGAGGGAGAGGTGCCCATCGAGGTCGAGGACAAGTACGTCTCGGTGGCGCGCATCTTCGATACGGCAGAAGAGATTCCGGAGAGCTACAAGGGCAACAAGTACGTGCGCACCAAGCGCGACGAGATCGCCTCGCTTATAAGCTATGCCGTGGGCTGCATGTTTGGCCGCTATTCGCTGGATGTGGACGGGCTGGTTCTGGCCGACCAAGGCGCCACAGTCGATGACTATCTGGCCAAGATGCCCGATCCCGCGCATGTGACCTTTATGCCCGATAGCGACAACGTGCTGCCCATTACCGATGACGAGTACTTTGACGACGACATCGTGCGCTACTTTATCGACTTTGTGCGCACCGTGTATGGTGAGGAGACGCTTGAGCAGAACCTGGCCTTTATTGCCGAGGCACTCGGCGGCAAGGGCGCCTCGCGCGAGGTCATCCGCTCCTACTTTTTGAAGGACTTCTTTAGGGACCACTGCCAGACCTATAAGAAGCGCCCCATCTACTGGCTGTTCGACAGCGGCAAGAAAAATGGCTTTAAGTGCCTTGTCTACATGCATCGCTATCAGCCCGACCTGTTGGCTCGCATCCGCACCGACTATGTGCATGAGCAGCAGGAGCGCTACCGTGCCCAGATCGGCTATGCCAACGATGCCCTTGCTGGTGCCGAGCGCGGCGAGCGCGTGCGCTTGGACAAGCGCGTCAAAAAGCTTAACGACCAGCTCAAAGAGACCATTGGCTACGAGGAGAAACTGCACCACTTGGCAGACCAGATGATTAAGATCGACCTGGATGACGGCGTCAAGGTCAACTACGCCAAGTTTCAGGATGTGCTAGCAAAGATTAAGTAACTGCAGATACGGTAAGGATATTCATGCCCAAGATAGATGTAGAAGAACAGCTCAAGTTGCGGTTTTTGCAACCGTTGCTCGCATGCATGCCCCGCCGTGTGGTGGTTTGGCACGATGCGGACGGCGAGTTTGCTCCTGAGTTTGAACGTTTGGCCGCCGAGGGCTTCGACGGTGCGGGGACTGATGACGGCGTTATGCCCGCTCACGGTGACTTTGAGCGCCCAGTGCGGTTTGTTGAAGCCTGCGAGGGCCGTATGTTTGCCGTCAAGAAGCTCATCAACCGCGATGACCTTGCGAGCGATATCTTGCTGTATCGCCGTTGCCCGCGCGGCAGGCTTGAGGGTGATTGGCTTGCCGATGTTGAGCTGTATGCCGATCAGTTCCAGGCTGACTATCTTTCGCTTTTGGCCGATCAGCTAGGCATCGAGAATATCGACGCCGTGCGCGAGAGCCTGCGCGAGCACAAGACGTTCTTTGATGCCAAGACCCGCTGCGCTAAGTTTGCCGCGTGTGTTCCGCATGCCTCGGGCGCATCCGATATCGAACTCGGCATCCTTACGGTGATTTTTGGCGGTAAAGAGCTTGGTGACGCGCGCCCCGCGTTTGTGCTGCGTGGCTGTATGACCATGCTGCTGCACGAGGGTCCCGAGGCGCTGGCCGAGTTGATGGACAAGTACTGCGTGCGCGATGTGCTCTCTGCCTTTATGCTTCGCTGCTATGGGCTTGAGGGACCGCTGTATGAGCGCGACTCATTGTTTATGCTTTCATCCCATGTGCTCCTTACGGCGGCGTCTACCGCGCTTCCCGAGGGAGCGCTCAAGGGACTCGAAAGCTATGTGGCTCCCGCCTACGGCTCCTATTGCCTTGAGGCGGTGCGTACGTGGGACCAGACCGCCGATACCCAGGCGTCGAGCGAGGACCTATTTGAGATTTGCCGTTTGGTTGAGGACGCCCGCGGACTCTTTGCACGGTTCGAGACCTTGCCGATCGATGTGCTGACCTCGCTTGATGTGTTTCCGTGCGTCAATGAGGCCGTGCTCTCGCAGCTGTTCTGCTCGTTTGCCCAGGGCGCGGACCGTGTTGAGGATGCGCGCGCATTTGCTGCGCGTCGCTGCGACCTAAGCTGGTACCGTCGTGTCGAGAGCTACTTTGACCTGCTTGCCGCTGTGGCCGATATGTGCGCGTTTAGGCAGTCGCACGCGGGTGGCTTCCATCTGGCGCAGCCCCAGCAGGTGTGGGATGCCTATTCGTCCGATTGGTATGCCATGGATGCTGCCTATCGCCATATGTGCACCGCGTATCTGCGGGCACGCTCCGTCGAGTGCGATGCGCTCGAGGAGCCTGCCCGCGCTGTGGCGGACTGGGCGGAGAATCTCTACAGTAACTGGTTCTTGGCCGATGCCAATGCCTGCTGGACATCCGCTGCGCAAGGGGAGTGGGCCGATTGCGGCTACATCGAGGGTCCCGAACGGCAGGATGAGTTCTACTGGCATGTGCTGCCCACCTTTGTGGGCTCTGCTAAAACGACGGTTGTTATCGTGAGCGACGCGCTGCGCTATGAGGTGGCCTGCGACGTCGCGGCGCTGCTCGAGCGCGAGCGCGGCGGCAACGTCAAGGTTTCTAGCATGCAGGCGGTCTTTCCCTCCATTACAGAGGTGGGCATGCCCGCGCTGCTGCCGCATCAGGCGCTTGGGCTTGCAGCGGATGGTTCGTTTGTGCTGGCTGACGGCAAGCCCACCGCAACGACTCAGCAACGCGAGGCCGTGCTTACCCATGTTGAGCCTACGGCCCGCGCTTTACGCTCGAGCGCATACCTCAACATGGCGGGAACCGAGCGTAAGGCGCTGCTCAAGGACTCAAGACTTGTTTACCTCTACCACAACAAGATCGATGCCACGGGCGAGAAGGCCGCTACGCAGGATGACGTCTTCGGTGCCTGTGCGGACACCGTGGAGGAACTTGCTGCGTTGGCGCGTCGCGTGTGCACCGACGCCCCGGGCGCGCGTGTTGTTATAACGGCGGACCACGGCTTTATCTACACGCGTCGGGAGCTCAGCGAGTGCCAGATGCTCGGCAAACCGGACCTTCCCGTCCTTGACGCTCCCGTCATGTACGGCAAGCGTCATCTGGTGGTGCCCAACGAGGCCGTGGGCGAGCTTTCGGACGAGGTGCGTGGGGTGTTTGTTAATGTTGACATGGGACATTTGGGCGCCGGTTTTGAGGGGTTTGCCCCGCGCGAGAACGTGCACTTCAAGCGTCCCGGCGGCACTAACAACTACGTCCACGGCGGCATGAGCCTGCAGGAGCTCTGCGTGCCCGTTATCGGTTTTTGGCGCGCTCGCTCGGGTTCCAAGGACTTTGTCGACACGCGCGCGGCGACGCTGCGCGTACTAAGTGAGGGACGCCGAGTGACCAACTCGCTCTTCTCGGTCAACTTGATCCAGGAAGAACCTGCCCAAGGTAAGGTCTTGCCGTGCGAGTACGAGCTGGTGTTTACCGATGCAAGTGGCAACGAGGTGAGCGATACGGTCAAGGCGCATGCCAACAAGACTTCTGTTAACTCGCAGGAGCGCGTGGTGCATGCCAAGTTTGCGTTGCATGCAGCGGATGGATTCTCGGCCAAGGGTCCGTACTATCTGGTCTGCCGCGAGCGCGAGACGGGCAAGATCGTTTGGCGCGAGACGTACACCATCGCCGTCTCGTTTGCCCCTGTTGCTGACTTTGGTTTTTAGGAGTGTGCCCTATGTTTGATAGCCATGATGACGATCTGTGGGAAGTTCCCTCGATTGATGTGAATGCGCCGGCGCAGGCTGCGGTGTCTGCAGAGGAGGCCGTGCCCGCCCCGGAGGCTGAGACTGCCGCAGAGGCCGTGGCTGCCGCGCCTGCCCCGGAGCCGACGGTGGCCGCGGTACCCGATGAGGTTGTGGCGCCCGCCGAGGACGAATCCTCGACCGATGGCTATGACCAGGCCGTGGACGAGGCCCCCGAGGACGACGGCTACGACATGGATGGGCTGGACGGCAAGCTGCTCGAGCACTTTGCTGGCAAGATCGTGCGCAAAGACCTGACGGCCCTTATGAAGCGCGGCGCCAACGTGCCCACCTTTGTACTGGAGTATCTGCTGGGCATGTACTGCTCGACCGACGACGAGGATGCCGTGGCAGAGGGTTTGGAGCGCATCCGCAGGATCCTCACCGATAACTACGTGCGCCCCGATGAGTCCGAGCGCATTAAGTCCAAGATTCGCGAGCTGGGTCGTTTTACCATCATCGACAAGGTGACGGCCAAGCTCGACGAGTACAAAGATATCTATGTGGCATCGTTTGCCAACCTGACCATAGAACCGTTTGTGATGCCGGCCGAGTACGTGCGCGACTATTCCAAGATTCTGCAGGGCGGCATTTGGTGCATTATGAGCATCGAGTATCGTCATCCCGTGGATGAGGAAGACGAGTTTGGCATGGAGGTCTTTGGCGACGATGCGCCGCGCCGCTCCAAGGCCAAGCGCAAAAAGCGCGGCCCCGAGGACTCTCCGTTTAGCGTGGCGTCGCTCACGCCCATCCAGATGCCCAACCTAGACCTGGATGCCATGGTTGACGAGCGCCAGTACTTTACGCGCGACGAGTGGCTCAACATGCTGCTGCGCTCCGCTGGCTATGAACCCAGCGAGCTTTCCGAGAAAGAGCGCCTACACTTTATCGAGCGTATGGTGCCGCTCATCGAGCGCAACTACAATCTGTGCGAGCTGGGTCCCCGCGGCACCGGTAAGAGCCATATCTACAAAGAGGTCTCGCCCTACGCCATCTTGCTTTCGGGCGGTCAGACCACCACGGCCAACCTGTTCGGCCGTATGAACTCCATGCGCGCCGATCGCGTGGGCTTGGTGGGCCATTGGGACTGCGTGACGTTCGATGAGGTCGCCGGCATGCGCTTTAAGGACACCAATGCCGTGCAGATCATGAAGGACTATATGGCGAGTGGCAGCTACGCGCGCGGCCGCGACCAGATCAACGCCGATGCCTCCATGGTCTTTGAGGGCAACATCAACGACACCGTGCAAAACGTCCTTAAGACCACGCACCTGTTTGATCCGTTCCCGCCAGAGTTTAACAACGATTCGGCCTTCTTCGACCGTATCCACTATTACCTGCCGGGCTGGGAGATTCCCAAGATGCGCTCGAGCCTGCTGACCGGGCATTACGGCCTGATCACCGACTGCCTGTCGGAGTTTTGCAAGGAGATGCGCCGCAAGGACTTTACGCACCATATCGACCGTTACTTCCGCTTTAACAGCGACTTTAACAAGCGTGACGAGATCGCCGTGCGCAAGACCTTTAGTGGCCTTGCAAAGCTGCTGTTCCCCGACGAGGCCATGGACAAGGACGACGTGCGCTGGCTGTTGGATTACGCCATCGAGGGCCGTCGCCGCGTAAAGGAGCAGCTCAAGATTATGGCGGGCGTTGAGTTTATCGACGTCAACTTGGGCTATATGGATGCCGACAACCCGCAGGACGTGCACGTGGTGCGCGTGCCCGAGCAGAGCGAGGACACGCTGATTCCCGACGGGCCACTGCTGTCCGGCCACGTGTTTGGCGTGGGCAGGTCGCAGGGCGGCGAGGTTGCCGTGTACAAGCTGGAGAACAAGGCCGTTGCCGGCGAGTGCAAGTTTAAGCACGAGGGCGTGGCCTTTAACAAGCCGGTGCGCGATACGCTGGAGGCCGCGTTTGACAACTTTGTGAACCTGGCGAACCGCGTGGCGCCGGGCATGCACATTGGCTCCAAGGATTACCTGCTGTTCTACAACGACCTGCAGAGCAAGGGCTTGTCCGAGGAAGTTTCGCTCGCCGAGTTTGTGGGCCTCTGCTCCGCGGCCTGCAACCGCCCGGTGATGCCCGCGCTGGCGATTCCGGGCATCTTGCGCATGTCGGGCTCTATGGACGAGATCCGCGGGCTCGAGGACATTATGCGCGTGGCCAAAAACGCCGGCGCCAAACGCGTGATTTTGCCGCTGAGTGCCATCGCGGGCCTGCAGAGCGTTTCGTCCGAGATTATCTCGGGCCTGAGCCCGGTGTTCTACATGGATGGCGACCCGGTCGACGCCGCGAAGAAGGCACTGGATTTGTAGGAGTGCGGGCGTGCGGGGCGTCCGGTGTTCGGGTGCCCCGCGTACATGTTGGTGCGTAGTGCGTGAGGGGGCCTGCTATGGCGGGCGGGCGTTCTGTTGGCGAGTTGCTCGACGAGCTGTTTGGCTTTGAATCGGTAGCCAAGCGCCAGGCGGCGCTTGAGCAGTACGATCGCGGGGAATTGGTGCGCAAGGCGCGCTCCCGCGAGCTGCTGGGTGTGCTTAGGGGCGTCGAGGCTGCCGAGCACGCTGCGCGCGACTCTGCCGTGCAGGTTGTTGATACGTACGTGCGCCGTGTTGAGGGTGCGGCCCTTGCGCGCGCTCGCAAGCGGGCGGGCGTTGTGGGTCCGCTGCAGATGGATCGGCGCTATGCTGCCTTTTTGCGTATGGAGGACAAGGCCGAGCTGCTGGCCCGTTTGGAGCAGACGCTTGCGTTTATCGAGGTAAAGCTGCGCGCCAATACGGCGGACAGGGTTCGTGCGGCGTACGATGCCGCGGGGGCTTTGGTGTTGCAAGACGCGGCGCGTTTGAGTGGCGTGCGCGTTGCCGAGGCCGTGCCTCTGGATGCTGATCTGTTGTGTACGCAGCTGGAGCAGATGCGCTGTGCCGCCGACGCGACGGACCTCGCGGGTATGATCACAGCGACGTTTGAGTCCGAGCTGCGTGCGACGGGGTCGCAGGGCGCCGGCGGGTCTGCGAGCGATGCTGCTGGCGATGTTACTGGTGACGTGGCGTTGGAGCGTGAACTTACCAACGTACGCGGCGCTGCGCAGCGAGCGCGCTTGGCGGCGCAGGCGTATCGGGCCGAGCGCGCCGCCCACGTTGCGGGGAGCATGGTGGAGCCGGTATCGTTGCCTGAGTCTGCGTGCGTTGCGTGCGAGACGGCGTGCGATGCCGGGGAGCTTTCCGAGTTACTCGCTCAGGTTAAGAAGTCGTTTGAGACCTACCGTCGAGTTGTTGCCGACGGCGGGTTATTCTGCGCGTTTGGCTCTGGCTCCCCGCATGGGATTTGCAGGGGCTCGAGCTATTTCGACTATGATTCTCGGCTTGACGAAGACGTGCTGGTGGGCGAGTACGACGGCGCTACCAGGCACGATGTTCGGCGTAAGGTTCCGATTCCCGAGCTTGTGGATGAGGCTTCGACTGATGGCGGCGACACGCTCGAGGTTGCCGTGGCGCGCATGCGTGAGTTTAACGGGCGTCGCTACGATGGAGTGCTGGATGAGGATCCTGCGCGCCATGTAAATGCGTTTTGGTATGGACTCAAAAAGCTCAGCCAGTATTGCGAGGCAGCCGTGCGTGTGGACGAGCGTGCTTGGGATTGCTTTATCGATAAGGTTCAGTTCGCCTACGATGAACCCGTGGGACGCCTGGCCACGCAGATGGACGACAAGCAGGTGGCTGCTTTTGTTGCTGCCGTGGAAGTGCTCGGCGCTGACGGGTAAGGGCCTGGTTTGGCGGGAGGTTTCACCATGAAAATCGAAGTTGATGTAGACCAGCTGCGCGAGGGCTTGCTCGACCGTGCGGGGAGTGCAGCCGACGTGGGTTTTCCGGCTGCTATGCTCGACGTGATGGATATCGAGGACGAGTCGCCCCAAGAGCTCCTAGCCCGAGCCGAACGCGAAGGCCTCGACCTCCGCGACTTTGCCGTCGACGATGAGGGCGACGGTTATGACACGGACGAGGACTGGTAGCCATAGCCACCCCTCAACCCTATCCCCTCAATAACTTGCGGTGAAATAGGGACTGTTTAGGCTGCTAGAAGGCCTATTCAGTCCCTATTTCACCGCAACTTATGGGTGGGGATGGCTACGACGCTAGCGTGGCGATGACGGCTTCGTCGCCGGCGTATATTAGGGTGTTGCCGTCGGGGATGATCGTTTGGCCGTCGCGCTTGAGCATCACCACGATAAAGGGGTGCTTGCCCTGCGGCACATCGCGAAGACGCTGGCCGGCCAGGCGACCGTGGGGGGTTACGGTGACCTCGCGCAGCGTAACCTCGGCACGCTCTTCGAACGTTGGGGCGGCCATCACCAGCAGATCGCCTTCCTGGATCACGGTATCGCCGTTGGGCAGCACCGGGTGCGCCCCGTCGCGCAGCACCAGGACCACGAGCATGTCCGTCGCGCTGCCAATATCGGCGAGCGAGCGCTCGGCAAACGGATGGCCAGCACCCACCTTGAGCTTTACAAATGACATGCCGTCTTCGTCGCGATAGTCGTTAAAGGTGCGGCGCACGTCGCCGGTCGCATCGATCATATCGAGCTTCTTCGCCACCGCTGGCAGCAGCGAGCCCTGCACCACAATGCTCGACACGGCAATCACAAACACCAGGTCAAATAGGTCGTGTCCGCCGGGAACGCCGGCCACCACGGCAAAGAGGCTAAACACGACCGAAGCTGCTCCGCGCAGGCCCGCCCAGCTTACGAGCGCGACCTGGCGGGGGTTCGTCTTAAAGGGCGCCAGGAGCACGCCGACGGCGATGGGACGGCTCACGTAGAGCATAAACGCCATGAGCGCCAGGCCCGGCAGCAGCATCTGCGGCAGGCGTGCGGGCGTGACGAGCAGGCCGAGCAAGAAGAAGATCGTCATCTCGGCCATCTCGGTGAGGGTGTCAAAGAAGTGCGCCATCTCGACCTTGCCGGTGATGTCGCTCGCACCCAGCACAATGCCGGCCAGGTATACGGCCAAAAAGCCGTTGCCGCCCAGATAGCTTGGTAGCGCGTAGGCGACGATCGCCACGGCGAACAAGAAGATGGTCTGCGCGCCCTCGGCCGTTGCGTGCGCGCGTTCAATCAGGCGGCCCGCCGCCCAGCCGATGGCAAGACCCAAACCCGCGCCCAGGATAATCTGCTTGGCCAGCAGTGCGGGAATGTTGATGTCGCCGCCGGCCGCGAGTGTGGCGAGCACGGCGGTGAGCATGTAGGCGACGGGGTCGTTGGAGCCCGATTCGACCTCGAGCAGCGAGTCGGTGCCGCCCTTCAGCGACAGGCTGTGCTCGCGCAGAACGCTAAAGACGCTGGCCGCGTCGGTGGATGCCACGACTGATCCCAGCAGCAGGCCGCCGATCCAGTCGAAGCCCAGCACGAAGTGGGCGAACACGCCGGTGATGCCTGCGGTGATGACGACGCCGAGCGTGCTCAGCAGCACCGCGGGCACGGCGACGGGCTTGGCGCGGTCGATGTTGGTGTTAAAGCCGCCGTAGAACATGATGAACAGCAGCGCCGTGCTGCAGACGGTTTCGGTGAGCGCGTAGTCGCTAAAGTCGATATGCGCCGGGCCGTTGACGCCCAACAGCATGCCGAGCGCGATAAAGATGAGCAGGGTGGGGAAGGGGAGTTTTTTGCCGACGGGTTTGATGGTCAGGCACAAAATGATGACGAGGCCGATAAAGAGAAGGATCTGGTTCATAGATGGTGTCCGCTCCTGGGTGGTTGGCGTGGCACGGTCAGTTGCCTGCGGTTATTTGTACCCAAAGATGGTGGGTTTATGGGGTTGGATTACGGGCGTGCGCGATATCGTCATAGACGGCTGCCGTCTTTGCCTCTGCTCGGAAACCCTTTCCAGCTTTATTGCAACGGAGTACAATGGGTAACGTTTAAGTTCAACTTGAAGTTTTAGTTGCGGCACCGGGCTTCGGCCGCAATGCAAGGAGAGGCGTACCATGGCGATCTATGTGACATCTGACGCTCACGGGCACGTGCGTGCGCTTGACGAGGCCCTGTCTAAGATCTCGTTGACGTCCGACGACACACTGTACGTGCTGGGCGACATGATCGATCGCGGGCCCGATCCGGTCGGTGTTATTAAGCTCGTGCGCTCGCTGCCCAACGCCCGCGTGCTCAAGGGCAATCACGAGCAGATCATGCTCGATGCCATCATTGGCCAGGATCCGCTCGATGCCGAGACCTGGGATATCAACGGTGGCTGGACGACGCGCGAGCAGCTCAACGACATGGAATTTGAGGCATACGAGGAGCTCGTGCGATGGATGGCCGCGCTGCCGCTCTACGCGGTGGTCGAGACTGCCGAGCGGCCGTACCTGCTGGTGCACGCCGGCATTCAGACCGAGGCGGCGCGTGCGTTTTTGCTTGAGCATGGTGTCGATTGCGGCGACGGCAGGGGAGCGGTCGATGCCGATCGCGAGCTGCTGCAGCAAATGCTCGCCGTACAGTCGTCCGATGACTTGCTCTGGATTCGCCATGGCTATTGGGATGCCCCGACGGGGCTGCTTTCTGCCGAGGGCAAGGGTTCGGTCGTGGTGAGTGGCCACACGCCAACGGTGTCGCTCGGGCGTTATTGCGAGGTCGGTGGTCTTGCGGGGCTCGATGAGGAATCGGGACGCGGGCAGATCGTGCGCTTGGGCGGCGAGGACACTGCCGGTGTGCCCGATCGCATCGACATCGACTGCGCCGCCGCCACCGGCTCCGAGTTCGGCCGCGTGGGCATCCTGCGCCTGGACGACGGGGCGGAGTTCTACGCTAATATTCGCCCCGGGGAATAACGGCGCAAGAGGTTGGTGCCAAAACATCGACGTTTCTTTTCTTCAAATTGATTCGAATTAGGCGCCGTACGGATTTCGGTCCCTCTCTATGCGTTGGCGGATGTGGGCGTACTCGATAATCAACAGTACCAGCAGTAGGGCCATGATGGCTAGGTAGCTCACGACGGCGCCCATCAGGCCGAGCAGATTGATTAGAATCACCGGCAGCACCACGCTTACGGCGAAGCAGATCAGGTAGATCTTGGTGAAGTCTCCAGCGTGGCGCAGCACCGTGATAATGGCGTAGATAAAGTCGATGGCCGCGGTGACGCCGCCGGCGACGACCATTAGCAGCGCCAGCGTACGGTAGCGCTCAAAGCTGAGGCCGTACATAAAGCTCATGAGGGGAATACCGGGACCTGCCATAAATGCGGCGCACACGCCGGTGATGACCACGATCAGCGCCATAACGGCAACAATAATCAGGTCAAAGCGACGACGCTTGCGAGGATTAGCCCAAATGCTCGACAAGCGCAGGAACTGCGGTTTATAGATAAATCCAATGCTCAGCAAAATAGCCTGCGCCGGAAAGAACAAGGCATTAAAGTACAGCTGATATTTGTATGCCAGCGTACCTTCCATCACAAACTTGGGCATACTCTCGATAAGGTTGAACAGGAACAGCGCACCAAAGAGCGGGGCGCACTGGACAAACAGGTGGCCGACCTCGCGCAGGCTCACGCGGCGCGATTTTTCGGTCTCGAGCAGGGCGAGCGGCGCGGTGACCAGCACGAGCGAGGCGATCGCGGCGATGCCCATGGCCATGGCCGCGATGGGCATGCTGCGCGTGAGGAACAGCGCCACGCTGAAGACCGCGATGACGCCGACGGAGCGTAGCGTTTGGCTCATGCCAGCCAGGTAGAGCTTGTCGGCCTGCTGCAGGCGGCCTTCGTACACGTCGGCGACGCCGTCGATGACCTTATACAGGTAGACGCCCAGGCCGATCGTCGCCATCTGCGTGTCATAGCCGCGGGCGCTGCTGTACATGAGGCCGCAGCCTAGGGCGAGCGCTCCGCAAAGCCAGCGGTTGAGCTGGTAGGAGGCAAAGGACGTCTTTTCGTCGATGTCCGAGACCTGAAAGTTGCGCACGCCGTAGTTGCACGCGATCATGATGAGCGTGCCGGTAACAAAGGCGATGGAGAACTTGCCGGCCTCCTCGGCGCCCACGAGCTGCGTCGACACAATGGTGAGCAGCGGAAACGCCATGCCCCATACGGCGGTGCCCAGGGTGTTCCAAAGATAGTCGCGACTGGTGGCGTGCTCCTCGTATTCCGCTTCCTGCATGGAGAAGCCGCCGCCGTAGACGGCGCCGAGCAGACGGTTCCACCAAGCGTTGACCATGCGGCGGACGGGGCCGGGCTTGCGATCGCGTTCGCGCCGGCGACGTGTGGCTTGGCTGCTATCGGGCCCGCCGGCGTTGCGCTGACTCAGCTCTTGGATGCGTGCGAGTTCCTCGGCAGTGTGCGAGGCAGGGAAGAGGCCGTTCTCGATGCGGCCGCCCTGGGCCTTCGCGGCGCCGTCTCTCGATGCAGCGGGGTTGGAGACGCCGTTGCGGCGGGCGATGGCGCGGCGAATGCTATCGAGGGGCGTGATGCTCAAAGCGGAGTCCTTTCTATTGCTGCGCTTTAGTATAGACGCGACGGTGTTCGTTCGTGTTTTTGAACGGATTGTTCAATAATTTCGGCGGGCGGCTGTAATTTGTCGGTAAACGTGCGGTATCCTGTTGAAGTTTTGTGACACCCCCGATGCCGCCCACGCGGTACCAAGGAGCTTCTACCTATGGACGTCGCCGCATTCTTACTGGCTCTTGTGCCGATTATTTGGCTGGTCGTGATGCTGCTGTGCTTTAAATGGCCAGCTTGGAAGGCCGCTATCGGATCGTTTGTCCTTTCGTGCTTGCTTGCCTTCGCATGGTGGCACCTGCCGGCAGCGCAGATCGCGACCGCCTCGCTCGAAGGTTTTTTGATGGCTCTGTGGCCCATCGTCCTGGTGATCATCGCCGCGGTGTTCACGTATAACCTGTGCGTTCGTACGGGCGCCATGGACGTGATCGGCAGCATGATCACCTCCATCAGCAGCGACCGCCGTCTGCTGGCGCTGCTCGTGGCTTGGTGCTTCGGTGGCTTTATGGAGGGCATGGCCGGCTTCGGTACCGCTGTCGCCATTCCCGCCGGCATGCTCGCGGGCCTGGGCTTTGAGGCCGTGCCTGCCGTGCTCATCTGTCTGCTGGCCAACGGCGTGCCCACGCCCTACGGCTCCATCGGCATCCCCACGGTGTCCGTTGCCGACCTGGTGGGTTTGGATTCCCTTCACCTAGCGACCGTTCAGCTGGTGCAGCTCGCACCGTTCTTTGTGGTGATGCCGCTATTTATTGTGCTGGTTGCGGGCCGTGTTGCCGATGACCAGGGCAATGCCGCGAGTGTGGGCGAGCGTCTGCACGGTGTTGCCGGCGTGGCGTTGCTCTCCGGCGTGTCGTTTGTCGGCGCGGCTCTGGTCGTTGCCATGTTTGTGGGCCCTGAGCTTGCCGTGGTCGTGGGCTCCATCGTGTCGCTCGCGCTGACAGCTGCGCTTGCCATGCGTGCCGAGAAGTCGGGGCATCTGGACGCGCGCTTCCATATGAATATCGAGGCCGGCGAACAGCTCACCGTTAAATCGGCGCTTTCGGCCTGGTCGTGCTTCATTCTGATTTTTGTACTGCTGCTGGGTACGTCCAACCTGGTGCCCGCCGTGCATGCCGCGCTTGCGCCCTTTGCAAGCCACGTGCAGGTGTATTGCGGCGAGAACCCCGGTACGCTTACGTTTTCGTGGATTAACACACCGGGTGTTTGGATCTTCCTGGCCGCGTTTGTCGGCGGTGCCATTCAGGGCGCTTCGCCGCGCATGATGGGCGAGGTGCTGGCCGCGACTGTGAAGCAGATGACGCCGACGGTGATCACGATGCTTTCGGTACTGGGCTGCGCCAAGGTGATGGGCTATGCCGGCATGATTTCGTCGATCAGTGCGTTTTGCATTGCGGTCGCCGGCGGTCTCTACCCGATTCTGGCTCCGTGGATCGGCGCAGTCGGTGCGTTCGTGACCGGCTCGGGCACGTCCTCGGGCATGCTGTTTGGTCCCATTCAGAGCCAGGCCGCCACTGCGCTGGGTGTGAGCGACTACTGGATGGTCGCATTGAACGCCCTGGGCGTCGCCGCTGGTAAGATGATCTCGCCGCAGACCCTCGCCATTGGTCTTGCCGCCGTGCACGTGCGCGGTAAGGATGCCGAACTCCTGGGCGCGGTGCTGCCCTACGCTGCCGGCATGCTGGTCCTGATGAGCGCCATAGCCATGCTCGGCCAAGGCCTGCCGCTGTAGTCGGCACTTAGGGACGTTCCTTATGTGCCGGCACTTTGGGAACGTCCCTAAGTGCCGGCATCCGGGGGCGCTCCTTGAATGTTGCCTGTTCAAGAGTGTTCCCAATGACTAGGCGTTTAAAAACGTCCCCAATGACTAGGCCGCTTGCCTGCGATTTTTGACCGTTGGGCGGGCTTGCCGCCCTTGCCGCAAAAACGTTTTTGCATATCGGGTACAACGGGCTTTACGTGAGTAAAGTGCGCGTCGCGTCCACGTGTCGCGTTTTTAAAGGAGGCCCCATGCCTGGTGTTACCCCTGCAGAAGTTCTGTCCAACTTTGGTATTACGCTCGTTGAAGATCCCGCCGAGAATCAACCCCGTCTGCTGGTGGACCTGCCGGCGGCAGAGCTTGTCGAGCACGCTATTCGTCGCAAAGAGGGCCGTATGGCTTCTAATGGCGCGCTCGTGATCGAGACGGGGGAGCGCACTGGTCGTTCGCCCAACGATCGTTTTATCGTTGACACCCCCGATGTTCACGACAAGATCGCCTGGGGTGCGGTCAACCGCCCACTGTCCGTCGAGAGCTATGAGGCCATCAAGGCCGGCATCGTCGACTATCTCAACGAGCGCGACGTGTTCGTCACGCGCGGCATGGCGGGCGCTGACCGCAACCACACGCGTCGCCTGCTTGTTGCCTGCGAGCGTGCCAGCCAGGCACTCTTCATTAAGCAAATGCTCGCCCGTCCGCTCGCCCGCGAAATCGCGCGCACCGGCGAGCCCGACTTCTGCGTGCTCGCAGCGCCCGGTTACCAGTGCGATCCTGCCATCAAGGGCCTCAACTCCAGCGCCGCCGTGGTCATCAACTTCCAGAAACGCGTGATTCTGGTCGCCGGCACCGGCTACTCCGGCGAGATTAAAAAGTCGATCTTTAGCGTCATGAACTACCTGCTGCCCGTCGAGGATGACGTGCTGCCCATGCACTGCTCGGCCAGCATGGATCCCGTCACGCACGAGACTGCCGTGTTCTTTGGCCTGTCCGGCACGGGCAAGACCACGCTTTCTGCCAACTCCACGCGCCTGCTGATCGGCGACGACGAGCACGGCTGGTCCGACATGGGCATCTTCAACATCGAGGGTGGCTGCTACGCAAAATGCGAGGGCCTGGACGCCTTCCACGAGCCCGAGATCTTCAACGCCGTCCGTTTTGGCGCCATTTGCGAAAACGTGGTGCTCGACGAGAACCGCAAGCCCAACTACGACGACATCTCGATCACGCACAACACGCGCGTGGCCTATCCCGTGGAGCACATTCCTAACGCGTGGACTAAGGGCATGGGCACCACTCCGAGTGTCGTGCTGTTCCTGACTTGCGACGCTTTTGGCGTGCTGCCGCCCATCTCACGCCTGACGGCTGATGCCGCCATGTACCACTTTGTGACGGGCTTTACGGCTAAGATTCCCGGCACCGAGGTCGGCGTCACCGAGCCCACGCCCACGTTCTCTTCGCTGTTCGGCGAGCCGTTTATGCCGCTCGACCCCATGGTTTACGCCAAGATGCTTGGCGAGCGCATTGCCGACGGCCGCACACGCGTGTACCTGGTCAACACCGGCTGGATTGGCGGCGGCTACGGCGTGGGTCATCGCATCGAGCTGGCCTACACGCGCTCGCTGGTCGCACGCGCCCTCGACGGCACCATCGAGGACAGCGAGTTCGTGCACGACGACATCTTTAACGTCGACATTCCCACGACGTGCCACGGCGTGCCCGATGGCATCCTGGTGCCGCGCCAATACTGGCAGAGCACCGCGCGCTATGACGAGGCCGCGCACAACCTGGCGGTGATGTTCGAGGAGAACTTCGAGAAGAAGTACTCGCACCTGCCCGAGTCCGTTAAAGCCGCCGGCCCGCACGCTCAAGTACACGCCGACGCCCGTCATCGCGGCCGCGGGCTGCTGGGACTTCGCCACTAGCTTCGCCGTGAGTCCATATCCACCACAAAGGGGACAGGCGCCTTTATGGTGGTTTTGCTCGCGTGGATGACTCGGGTTACAATACGCCTGACATATCGTCCCCTTCTCCGGATGGGGACAGCGTAAGCGCTCTTGTGGCGGCACCGTAGGACTTTGAAGGTGGCCGCTGTGAGGGCGCTTTTTGTTTAGGCGCCCTCGCTCGGGCGTACGCTATGAAGGGAGAGTATATGAAGAGTTTCGTTGCCGAGGATTCGTTTTGGGAGCTGTTTCCGCAGGCGGTGGTCGGTGTCGTGGTCGTAAAGGGCATGAAGCCCGCGGCCCAGATTCCCCAGGAGGACGTGGATGCGATCGCCACGTTGCTCAATCGCGCCAATATCGATGCGGAGCGTCACCTGACAAGCGATACCATCAGCGAGAACGCGCCGGTTAAGGCATGGCGCGAGGTGTATCGCCTGTTCAAGACCAAGAAGGGCGCGCGTTGCTCAGTTGAGAACCTGCTCAAGCGCGTGCTCAAAGGCAAGCCGGTCGGCCACATCACACCGGCGGTGGATATCTACAACACGATTTCGTTGACTTATGCGCTGCCCGTTGGCGGCGAGGACCTGCATGCGATTGAGGGAGATCTTCGCTTGAAGGTGACCGATGGTGGCGATGCGTTCTTGCCGCTTGGCGAGGAAGCGGATGACCCGACGCTGCCCGGCGAGCTGGCCTACATCGACGATGCGGGCGCCGTGTGCCGCTGCTGGAACTGGCGCGACGGCGTTCGAACGGCTCTGTCCGACGATTCGGCCGACGCGTTTTTGGCGATTGAATGTGTTGAGCCCGAACGGATGGGGGATTGCCAGGCCGCGATCGATCGCTTAGCCGAGCTGCTCGAGCGCTATCTGGGAGCGACGGTTGTCGTTAAGACGCTTGTGACCCGCGACAATCCTTGCGTGGAGCTGTAGCGAAGTCTGCGGATCAAACTCGACGGTCAAAACCACCACAATGGTGCCTGTCCCCTTTGTGGTGGTTTTTATGTTGATGAGTTAACAAATGAGGCGTGCAGGGCTGGCGGCCGCTGGGTACGGTTAAGATGTTTACCCGTTAGCATTATGCAAGCGAAAGGCGGTCGTCTCCCATGCAACAGAACGACGAGACACGTTTCGAGGACTTTGTCGGACTGATCAGCGGGCTCTACAAGGAGATCCAGCGCATTAAGACGTCTGAGGGCGCAAGGCTGGGTCTCAAGGGCTCCGACGTCATGTGCCTGTACTATCTTGAGCGCAGCAAGGACGGCCTGACTGGCGCCGACCTGGCTCGCATGGCAGGCGTGACCCGCGCCGCCGTCTCGCGTACGCTCGCGCATCTGGAGGAGGGTGGCTACGTCGAGGTCGATGATTCGGGCGATGCCGCCGTTAAGTACCGTGCTCCGGTGCGCCTGACCGCTCTGGGCGGCGAGAGCATGAGCGAGGCGGACCGCATCATTCGCGAGGTGCTCGATACCACCGGTAAGGCTATGGGTGTGGAGCAGCGCGAGCAGATGTATGCGTCGCTGCGCACGATTCTCAACACCCTGCGCGAGATGTAGAGCCGCGCTGGTACTTGCTTCTAATCAACAACTGCACAGTTCCTATTTGAGCGTGCGTGTCGCGCTGGGATCTTGCTGTCAAAATTCCCTGCGCGTGGTCCGCGCAAGAAAGGATTCGCTATGTCCGTCCGTATCATTACCGACTCCGCGAGCGATATGTCGCCTGCGGAGCATCCGGCACTATCCGTCCTGCCGCTATCCGTCACCTTTGGCACCGATGTGTACATGGATGGCGTCGACATCGATCACCAGCGCTTTTACGAGATGCTGGTCGAGCGCGACGAGCTGCCCAAGACCGGTCAGGTCAACCCGTACGCGTTTTCGCAGGCTATTGCCGAGGCGCGTGAAGCCGGCGATGAGGCTGTGATTATTACCGTGGGCGCTAAGCTTTCGGGCACCAATCAGAGTGCCCGTACCGCACTTGCCGAGGTGCCGGGCGGCGACGTGTACGTGGTGGATAGCAACAACGTCACTCTGGGTGAGCATGTCCTGGTCGAGTATGCCCTGCGCCTGGTGGACGAGGGCCGTAGTGCGGCCCAGATCGCGGCGGCCGTCGAGGCCGTCCGTGACCGCGTGGTCGTCATCGGCCTGCTCGAGACGCTGGAGTACCTGGTTCGCGGCGGTCGTCTATCTGCTGCGGCCGGCGCCGTGGGCACGCTGCTCAACGTGAAGCCCGTGGTGGCTGTCGAGGACGGCCTTATCGTGCAGCTGGGCAAGGCGCGCGGTTCCAAGAGCGGCCGCAACCTGCTGAACCAAAAGGTCGAAAAGTCAGGCGGCATCGACTTTTCCATGCCGCTGGCGCTGGGCTATACGGGCCTTTCGGATGCGGTGCTCAAGAAGTATGTCGAGGACAGCGCGGCACTGTGGGCTGGCCACACCGAGGGCGAGTTGCCCGTTCACACCATCGGCGCCACCATCGGCACCCACGTAGGCCCCGGCGCCGTCGCCGTAGCCTTCTTCCAGCCCGCCAACTAACCGACCTGCCATAAACCACCACAAAGGGGACAGGCACCTTTGTGGTGGTTTATGCTTTTCCGGGTGGAAGGGAGCGAGCAATGGCGTCTGAGGGCTTTTTTGAACGGGTGTACGAGGTGGTCGAGCAGATCCCCGAGGGGATGGTCGCCACGTATGGCCAGGTGGCGCTGCTTGCCGGTCGTCCACGAAGTGCGCGGTACGTGGGGTATGCCCTGCATAGTAATCCACGCCCCGGCGAGATTCCCTGTCACCGCGTGGTGTTTGCCGACGGGCACATATGCGAGGGCTTCGCTTTTGGCGGTCCCGATGCTCAACGTGAGCTCTTAATGGGGGAGGGTGTGACGTTTACCGATCCCATGCACGTCGACTTGGCCGCCTGTCGCTGGCTTGCCGGACTCTAACGGCTCTGTCGTGGCGAAAACCACCACAAAGGTGCCTGTCTCCTTCGTGGTGGTTTAGTTTACTTGGGCTAACTTATGGAGAAGCTATGGCGGCGGATATTGATCCTGCAAAGTAAACCACGGTGAACTATATTGGTTTCAGCAACGGAGCAGGCAATAGGCGATGAAAAAGCCTGCCCTGTTGAGTTTGATTCGCATTCCTCCCCTCTGTGCGATTCAACGGTGTACTTCGGGAACAGGCCCGCTGGCAACTAACTGCCGGCGGGCCTGTTCCTGTTTGTCGGGGGAGTGCGATGGACGGAGCCGAAGCGGTCCGGCTCCAAAAAAAGGCGGACGCCGTAGCGCCCGCCCTAAAGCAATCGAAAGCTCAAGCCGGCAGATCGGTCTAGTACACCATGCCCATGGCGTCCTGAACCTCTGCCAGGGTCTGATCGGCGATCTCGTTGGCGCGACGGTTGCCCTCGTGCAGGACGTCCTTCACATAGTCCAGATCGTTCTCGTAGCGCTGGCGACGCTCGCGGATCGGTGCGAAGTACTCGTTGACGGCCTCGGTCACGTACTTCTTGAGCTGGCCGGAGCCGCCCATACCGATCTCCTCGGCAATTTCGACCTCGGAGCGACCGGTGCAGATGGCGGCCGTCGAAAGCAGGCCAGACACGCCGGGGCGGTTCTCGGGATCGAACGTGATCATGCGCTCGGAGTCGGTCTGGCTCTTCTTGATGCGCTTTGCCGTCTCCTCAGCGGTCATCGAGATGTTGATGGCGTTGCCGTAGCTCTTGCTCATCTTGCGACCGTCAAGGCCGGGCAGTAGCGGGGTCTCGGACAGCAGTGCCTCGACCTCGGGAAATACCTTGCCGTAGCGGTTGTTAAAGCGGCGTGCGATGGTGCGGGTTAGCTCGATGTGCGGCAGCTGGTCACGACCGACGGGCACCACGTTGCCCTTGCAGAACAGAATGTCGCAGGCCTGATGTACCGGGTAGGTGAGCAGAAGGCCGGTGAGCTCGTGGCCCGAGGCCTCCATCTCGGCCTTTACCGTGGGGTTGCGCGCCAGCTCGGCCTCGGACACCAGCGACAGGAACGGCAGCATGAGCTGGTTGGCGGCGGGCACGGCGGAGTGCGCGTAGATCATGGTCTTGTCGGGGTCAATGCCGCAGGCAAGGTAGTCCATGACCATGTTGTACACGTTGTCCTGGATGTGCTCGGTCGTGTCGCGGTCAGTGATGACCTGGTAGTCGGCGATGAGCACGTTGGTCTTGGCGCCCATGTTCTGCAGCTCAACACGGCCCTTGAGGGTACCGAAGTAGTGGCCCAGGTGCAGACGGCCGGTGGGGCGGTCGCCGGTGAGCATGGTGAACTTCTCGGGCGTCTTGGCCAGGCCCTCGCGAATGGCGTTGCTCTTTTGCAGCGCGACTTCGTAGCTGTTCTCGTTTGGCATGATTGCTCCTAACGTATGTTCATGGGTCAAGATGATAACGCGTTTATTGGAGGGGCGGTGCGTAAGTAGGCGAGGGGCGGGAGAGGGACGCGCGTGGTGCGGCATGTGCGATGGGTGTGGCGCGGCCGTGCTTGGCTAACGGTGCCTTGGCACATCCTCGGCAGCTTGCCCTAGAGCTTGTGGTGGCGCTCTTCTTTGCGCTCCTCGGCTGCCCGCTCCTCCTGCTTAAAGGCGGGGTCGTCGGGGGTGACGAGCTCGTCCTCGTGCGTACGCTTGTTGTAATGGTGGCGCAGCACGGGCTCAAACAGATGTAGATGCTTGGCAAAGGCCGCCGAGCCAATGGCGAGCACGGTAAAGATGAGCACACGCATGGGCACCTCGACCTGGTTAATCGCGGCGGCGCCGGCCGAAAGCATGATGCACCAGGCATAGATGAGCAGCACGGCCTGTTTTTGGTTGTAGCCTTCTTGGATTAGGCGGTGGTGGATGTGGCCCTTGTCGGCCTGCCCGATGCTAATGTGGGCGCGCCTGCGGCGCACGATGGCGCTAAACGTGTCGATGATGGGCACGCCGGCAACGATGAGCGGGATGATAAGCGAGGTGAGCGCGGCGGTGCGGCTCACGTTGAGCAGCGAGATGGAGCCCAGTGCAAAGCCCAGAAGCAGCGACCCCGAGTCGCCCAAGAAGATGCTTGCGGGGTTGAAGTTGTAGCGCAAAAAGGCCAGACAGGCGCCAAAGAGCGCAATGGAGAGCGCGGCGGCGTCGATGCGGCCCGAAAGAACGGCCATCGAAAACATGGTGAACGAGGCGATGCCGCAGATGCCCGTGGCCAAGCCGTCGAGGCCGTCGATGAGGTTAATGATGTTGGTGAATGCCACCAGATAGATCACGGTGATGGGGTAGGCGAGCCATCCGAGCATGATCTCGCCGGGGGCAAACGGGTTGACGATGACGCCGATTTTTAGGCCGCCGATACAGGCGATAAGCGCGGCGAGGACCTGTCCGGTCAGCTTTTGCTTGGGCTTGAGCTGGAAGACGTCGTCGATAGCGCCGGTCGCAAAGATGACGGTAAAGGAGAGTGCCAGCATGGGATAGCTAATGTGAAGGCGCGGGTGCGGCACCAGGACGGGCGGCCAGCCTAGGTGCCAGGTGCCTAGGATTTGCACAATGCAGGCAACGACCAGGCCCAAAAACACCGCCGTTCCGCCCAAACGTGGGATGGGCTTGGTGTTGATGCGGCGCTTAGAAGGATAGTCGACGGCATCGAGCTTAATTGCCAAGCGCTTGACCAGGGGCACCGCGAGGAAGGTCGTGATAAAGGCCGCCGCTGCCACGCATAGGTACGGTATGTAGCTCGGGGATGAAGCCATGAATCTAAAAACCGCCAAGCGTCGAAGGAAAAGGTCGGAAGAACGCCATGCGCAAAGGGCATAGCCGAACCATAATACTCGACCAAGGGGGGTGCATGGAATTGCACGCAGCGATAATCACGCGCTTACCAGATATCGGGATGTTGTCGATGGCTTGTCGGGATGCGGCGGGGATCCATATGGACTGTAATGGCGATTTTCGGCAAAAGAAAACCACCCCCCACGTTACGAAAATGAACCCACCTAAAACAGGTGGGTGCCCTCATCGACTGTTCCAGCGTCCTTAACAACGAAGGATACCTGTACTAGGTACGACTGTGTGGGCTCCCTAAATAAACGCGACGGTTCACCCAGTTGCTCCGCGGGGGGCGGAATACCTACATCATAAAGCGGCACTTTATCGATTCCAGTCTTGACATTACAAAAATCGTGTCGGACGATTACGGCGCCTTGGGCTCGAGCCGTCTGTGCGGTTGATCCCTTTGCGTTTGAGCTGCTGAATCGTTGTTTTGGAGCATGTTTTTATGCCGACGTCGTTGACCGAACTTTTTTCGCCCGCCTGCCATTTGTGTCCGCGCCGTTGCGGTGCGGAGCGCGATGAGGGCGCGCGCGGCGTATGCGGTGCTAACGACACGCTCAGGGTGGCCCGTGCGGCGCTTCATATGTGGGAGGAGCCGCCTATCTCGGGCGAGGCCGGTTCGGGCACGATCTTCTTTAGCGGCTGCTCGCTTAAATGTATCTACTGCCAGAACCACGAGATCTCTACGGGCAATTTTGGGCTAGAGATTTCGCCCGAGCGCCTGGTCGAGATTATGCTGGAACTACAGGACCAGGGTGCCAACAACATCAATTTGGTGACTGCGACGCACTATGCGCACCTGTTGCCTGCCGCGATTGCCACGGCACGGACGCGCGGGCTGGTCATCCCGATCGTCTACAACACGAGTGGTTACGAGCGCGCGAGTGCCGTGGCGGCGCTCGGCGATCTGGTCGACGTGTGGCTTACCGACTTTAAATATGCCGATGCAGGGCTTGCACAGTCGCTCTCTCATATTCAGGACTACCCGCGTGTGGCTGTGTCAGGCCTGGCTCAGATGGCGCGCGAGATCGAGCGCCGCGGGGGAGAGCTGGTGGACGAGGACGGGCTCATGAAGCGCGGCATGATTGTGCGCCATCTGGTGCTGCCGGGACATGCAGACGATTCGTGTCGCGTGCTGGACCTGGTGTGGCAAACGGTGGGCGATGTGCCGATCTCGGTCATGAACCAGTACACGCCCAATGCGCTTATGCGCGAGCAGGGCGGCGACCTGGCGCGTGCTGTGACGCGCGAGGAGTATGAGCAGGTGCTCGACCATGCCGACGACTTGGGCTTTACGACGATGTTCTGGCAAGAGGGCGGCGCGGTAGACGAGAGCTTCACCCCGGCCTTCGACACCACCGGTGTTCTTACCAGCGCAAAGTAGTGCGTTCGTCGATGATTTTTCTGGGACGGGGATTAAAAAATCATCGAGAGGATCGCCTGTTCGAAAAGTTGCCAAAATAGCCGCGCTCCAAAAAGACTGGTTATTGGGCGTTGACAGTTGGCGAGCCGTAGGTAAAATATCGACTTGTCCTGGGGACGTAGCTCAGTTGGGAGAGCGCTGCCGTCGCATGGCAGAGGCCGAGGGTTCGACTCCCTTCGTCTCCACCCTTGGATTTGATAAGCCGCTGACATTGTGTCGGCGGCTTTTTTTAAAAGAAAGGGCTGTACCATGGCCGAGCTTGAGTCCCAACCATTGTCCGACGAGGAGCGCGCTGAGTTGGAAGAGCTCCGCGCCGAGAAGGCCCGCCGCGAGGCTCGGGAAGAGGCCCGTCGCGAGCGTGAGGAGCTGGCTGCCCTGCGTGCCGAGCGTGCGAAGGCCGAGGAGGTCGCCGCGAACGCCGCATCCGCATCGGCGCCCGCGCCCGCACCCAAGCCCGCTGCTGCGAAGCCTGCACCTGCCGCGCCCAAACCTCAGCCTAAAAAGGCCGCTCGTCCCAAGTCCGTCGAGCCCAAGCCGAGCCGTGACGAGATGACCTTTGCCCAGCGCATGGTTACCTCCAAGGAACCTACGGGCGAGAACGAGATCCCTGGCATGGCGCCGGCTCAAAAAATCATCATTGTCCTTGCCCTCATCGCGTTTATCGTCTTTATGGTTTACACGATCACGGGCAGCATGGGCCTGCACTAACCTGTTCGCGCCGGGCTCCATGCCCGCACGTCCGCCTCGCCCAACCCTCAACCTCTGCACAACACATCCGAAAGGTCGCCCCATGGCTTTGACCGACATCTCGCATCCCACCGACATTGCAATGCTCACCGATCTGTACGAGCTCACTATGGCCCAGGGCCTGTGGGAGAGCGGCAAGGCCAATGAGCAGGGTTGTTTTACCGCGTTTTACCGCGACCATCCCTTTGGCAGTGCCTATGCCGTCATGTGCGGCACCGCCGAACTGCCCGAGCTGGTCGAGAATTTGCGCTTTACGCCCGAGGACATCGACTACCTCGCCTCGCTCCAGGCCCCTGCTGGCGGTGCGATGTTCAAGTCTGGATTCCTCGACTACCTGCGCGATTTTCGTGCGCATGTAAACATCGACGCCGTGCCCGAGGGCGAGCTCGTCTTTCCGCGCGAGCCCATGGTGCGCGTCACCGGCCCCGCGCTGGAGTGCCAGCTGCTCGAGACGGCGCTGCTCAACATCGTCGGGTTCCAGACGCTTGTCGCCACCAAGACGGCGCGCGTGGTGCTCGCCGCCGACGGTCGCCCCGTGGCGGAGTTTGGCCTGCGCCGTGCCCAGGGTCCCGATGGCGGCCTGGCCGTTGCGCGCGCGAGCTACGTTGCCGGCTGCTCCTCTACGTCCAATGTGCTCGCCGGCCGCCGCTACGGTATTCCCGTCTTTGGCACGCATGCTCACAGCTGGGTGATGAGCTTCGATTCCGAGCTCGAGGCCTTCCGTGCCTTTGCCAAATCGAGCCCCAAGAACTGCACGCTGCTCATCGACACCTATGACGTGCGCGAGGGCTGTGAACATGCCATTACGGTTGCCAAGGAGATGGAAGCGGTGGGCGAGCGCTTGTCGGCCATTCGCATTGACTCCGGCGACCTCGCCAAGCTCTCCAAGTATGTTCGCGGCCGTTTTGATGCCGAGGGCCTGCTCTATGTGGGGATCTCGGTTTCTAACGATCTGGATGAGTACACGATTCAGTCGCTGCTCGACCAGGGCGCGCCCATCGACAGCTTTGGCGTGGGTACCAAGCTTGCGACCTGCTATGACCAGCCGGCGCTGGGCGGCGTGTACAAGCTTTCCGCCCGCCGTGCGAGCGAGGCAGATCCATGGACGCCGGTGGTCAAGCTCTCCGAGCAGCCCTACAAGCGCACGATCCCGGGTGTGCAACGCGTGCGCCGTTATTACGACGGCTTTGGCGGCCCGGTCTGCGACATGATCTACGACGAGGACCATCTGGCGGGGGAGGGCGCCGCGCGCGGCAATACCCTCGTGGCCGTGAATGATGCCGCCCTGGTGACCGACGTGTCCGAACTTGAGTATCGCGAGCTGCTGGTGCCGATCGTGCGCGATGGCAGTGCGGTGGCTCCGCGTGAGAGCATCCAGGACGCGCGCGAGCGCTGTGCTTGGGCGCTCGATCATCTGGACGCAGCTTTCAAGCGCTTCCTGTACCCGCAGACCTATGTGGTGGGCATGGAGCAGGGCCTGGCTCAGGTGCGCGACGAGCTCGTGCGCAAGAACATGGCCGCGGCTTCTGCCTTTCCCTGGGCTCACTAATTTCTTGGGTGGTAGGGGCGAGTCACGCTCCCTTGGCCGCCAGCTCGGCCGTTCGCTGAACAGTTGATTGGTTTGACGTATGACGACTTCTTATAAAACGATGGTGGTAAAGATCGGTTCGTCCACGGTTGTGGGCACTGACGGCAAGGTCAACCGCTCCTTTATCGGCGGGCTTGCCGATCAGGCCGCAGCGCTGCGCAAGCTCGGCTGGCGTCTGGTCGTGGTGAGCTCGGGCGCTATCGCCTGTGGCTATCCCGTGCTGGGCTTCGACCGCAAGCCGGTCGGCGACCTGCCGAGCCTGCAGGCTTGCGCCTCGGCTGGTCAGTGCATCATCTCGTCGGCCTACGACGAGGAGTTCCATGCGCGCGACCTGCTCACCTCGCTCGTGCTGCTCACGCGCCACGATACGGCCCGCCGCACGTCTTACCTGCACGCGCGCGACGCCCTGCTGCGCCTCGTGGAGCTTGGCGTGGTGCCGGTCGTCAACGAGAACGATACCGTTACCGTCGACGAGATCAAGTTTGGCGACAACGACACACTGGCGGCGCTCGTGAGCTGCCTGGTATCTGCCGATCTGTGCGTGACGCTCTCGGACATCGATGGTCTCTATACTGCCAATCCGCATGAGGACCCCACGGCCGAGTTTGTTCCTGTCGTGCATAAGATCGATGCCAAGATTATTGCCTCGGCGGGCGATTCTTCCACATCGGTGGGCACGGGCGGCATGATTACCAAGATCCGCGCGAGCCGCATCCTGATGACGGCGGGCATTCAGAGCGTGATTTGCTCGGGCGAGGAGCCCGATGCGCTCGTGCGCCTCGCCCGCGGCGAGAGCGTGGGCACGCTGTTCGATCCGCCGGCGGAGCGTCTGGACATCGCACCCCGCAAGCTGTGGATCGCGCTGGGCGACAAGGCGCATGGCTCGGTGACGGTCGATGATGGTGCTGCGAAGGCGCTGGTCAGCCGTGGCTCTTCCTTGCTTGCGGTGGGTATTCGCGAGGTCGATGGCCAGTTTGCCGAGGGCGATGTGCTCGACGTGTACGACCCGAGCGGCATGGTTGTCGCCCGCGGTATCGCCGAGGCCGATTCGGACGTGCTGGAGCTTGCAGCCGGACGCCGCCAGGACCAGATCGCCAGCAACCGCCTGCTCGCAGATCTGGCAGAGAAGCCGGCGATACACAGGGATAATTTAATCGTCTTCGCATAACCAATTGACGCTGCAAACGCCCCTAAGCGGCAATCTGACGTTCAATCGTCGGGCATGACCAAAAGGTCAATGCCCTCCTCTTTCACGTCACCTTACTCGCTTAGGGGCGTTTTCGCTTTCCGTTCTCTACCTGCGGCATTGTCGTTGCCGGCACTTGTTCGGCACTTGGGGACGTTCCTTATGTGCCGGCAGGTGGTGAGTCTCTTTTGTTAGAAGATCTGGCGCAGGTCTCCTCGGTTGAGGGCTTCGTCGAAGAGGTGCTTGAACACCACGCTGCCGTGCAGGCCATCGTGCTCGAACTCGTTGGTCACCCAGGCATGCGAGTTGCCCACGCGGCTGAGCGTATCGAGCTGCAGGCCCGAATCCACGTACATGTCGTCGAAATACACCGCGGCCTGCAGGGGCACCTCGTTGCACGCCAGTCGCTGCGGGTCGTAGATCTTGTCCCAGCTGGTGTCTTCCATCAGCAGGTCCATGGCGGGCTTGAAGGGCTTGAGCTCGGGCATCTGCTCGAACATCCACGGGAACATGGCCTCGCCGGTAAACATGAGCGGGCGCGCGAGTGTGTCGAACTCGGCACGATGGGCCTTCTCCTCTGCTGCGGCCCAGCGAATGGGCATGGTGTCGCCGTCGGCGTAGATAAACTCCTGCAGTGTCCAGTACAGCGGGTTCGTGCGTGTGTTGGTGCGCTCGAAGGCGCGCATCAAAAAGCTGTCGGATACCGAGGAACCGCAGCTCAGCGTACCGTCGCCAGTAACAAAAGCGTGATCGATAGTCCAATGCATGCGCTCAAAGCTCGGCTTCATGCCAAAGTCGCTGCCCATGAGCTGTAGGCGCTCGACCGTCATCGGCGAGCCGTCGGGCAGCACGGGCTTCTGAGCCTCGAGCGCATCGGCCAGGGCTGCCACGCGCTCGACGTCAGCGGGATAGCGGTCATAATACTGCTGCGTCTTGGCGGCCATGCGCGGGAAGGTGTGCGCGTAGACCTCGCTTGCGCTCGCCGGTACGTGGGGGATGCCGCCGCAGGTAAAGCTCGCCGCCACGCCCTCGGGGAAGAGCGACAGGTAGCTCAGCGTCAAAAAACCGCCGTAGCTTTGGCCGAGCGTGACCCACGGCTTGCCGCCAAAGCCCACTAGGCGCAGGTACTCAAAATCGCGCACGATGGAGCTGGCGAGGTGGCGCTTGAGGAAGTCCGCCTGCGAGCGTGCTGTATCGGCGCCGGCGGCCGTTGCGCGATCACCCAGTGTCTTGATCGTGCGTCCGTCCACGCAGCTACTGCGTCCGGTGCCGCGCTGGTCGGGAAGGACCACGCGGAAGTGCTTGACGGCCTCCTCGATCCAGCCGTCGCTTGTGGGCGACAGCGGACGTGGGCTCTCGCCGCCGGGGCCGCCCTGCAAAAACAGGAGCAGCGGCAGATCGTCGTTGATGCGGTCGGGCGCGCAAACCACGCGGTAGAAGAGCTTGATGCTCTCGGGCGCGCCGGCGATTGGTGCCGGCATGGCGCCGCGGCGCATGGTGCTGCCGACGGCCAGGAGCATCGGCTCCAGGCCGCGCCAGTCAAGGGGGACGTCGATGCTGTGGTCCTCGACGTAAAGGCCGGGGACGTGGTACGAAGTGATGAGGGCCATGTGAGTCTTCCGTTCGTTGCGGTGTTTCGGGTTGACCAATTCTACCGCCGCGGGCGAGGCCATGCGCAAATCGGCTACCATTGTTGCAAACTTCTAGGAGAAAGGGCCGCCCATGTCGGTCGATATAGCCACGTATGTCCACGATCTTGCCGTTGCCGCCAAGGCAGCGTCGGCCTCGCTTGCCACGGCGAGCGATGAGCAGCGCCAGGAGGCCGTGCGCGCCATGGCCGCAGCACTGCGCAACGGTGTCGACTCCATCGTCGCCGCCAACGAGCTCGACATGTCCGCCGCGCGCGATGCGGGTACCTCGGCCGGACTGCTCGATCGCCTGCTGCTGACGCCTGAGCGCGTCGAGGGCATGGCCGCCGGCCTGGAAAAGCTCGCCGAGCTGCCCGATCCCGTGGGCCGCGTGCTCGACCACCGCGTGCTTGCAAGCGGCGTGGACCTGACCCGTGTGAGTGTTCCGCTGGGCCTGGTCGCTATGGTCTACGAGGCGCGCCCCAACGTGACGGCCGACGCCGCAGGCATCTGCATCCGTACCGGCAACGCCTGTATTCTGCGCGGCGGCTCGCTGGCCTATCACTCGTGTGCCATGATCGCCGAGCTGCTGGCCGATGCGCTCGAGGCCAAGGGCTTCCCGCGCGAGGCCGTGTCGATGATCGAGTCCACCGACCGCGAGGCCACTGGCGAGTTCATGAAGCTCCGCGGCATTGTCGACGTACTCATTCCGCGCGGCGGTGCAGGCCTGATCCAGCGCTGCGTGCGCGAGTCGCTTGTGCCGGTGATTGAGACGGGCACGGGCAACTGCCACATCTACGTGCATGAATCCGCCGACTTTGATAAGGCGCTCAACATTATCGTTAATGCCAAGACCCAGCGCGTAGGCGTGTGCAATGCCGCCGAGTCGCTGCTGGTCGACCATGCTGTGGCCGATGCGTTTTTGCCTGCGGTCGTTGCCGTGCTGCACGATCACGGCGTGCTCATTCACGGCGACGAGGCCACGTGCGCCGCGTGCGCCGACGCCGGCTTTGTGGAGGGCGATGACTACGTCGCCGCGACTGAGGAGGACTGGGGTCGCGAGTACCTGGCGCTCGAGATGAGCGTGAAGGTCGTGGCAAACGAGGACCAGGCCATCGCACACATCAATCGCTACGGCACGATGCACTCCGAGGCCATCGTTGCCGAGGACACGGACGCTTGCGAGCGCTTCCTGGATGCGGTCGATGCCTCGGCCGTGTACGCCAACGCCAGCACGCGCTTCACCGACGGCGGCGAGTTTGGCCTGGGCGCCGAGATTGGCATCTCGACCCAAAAGCTCCACGCCCGTGGCCCCTTTGCCGCCGAGGCCCTCACTACCTACAAATACAAGCTCCGAGGCACCGGCCAGGTCCGCCCCTAACGACCGCGCAAGAAAAACCGCCACAAAGGTGCCTGTCCCCTTTGTGGCGGTTTTAGCTGGCGCGGGCGGTTAGGCCTGGAAGGTATCGCGATCGGGCGCGAAGGACTGCATGGCCGCGATGGTGCGGTCAAAGAGCTCGGGGAGCTCCCAGCCGAGCATCTCGGCGCCCTGCGAAATCACGTCGCGCGAGCAGCCGGCGGCAAAGCGTTTGTCCTTGAACTTCTTCTTGAGCGACTTGGTCGTAAAGTCCATAACGCTCTTGCTCGGGCGCATGATGACGGCAGCGCCGATCAGGCCGGTGAGCTCATCGCAGGCAAACAGGATCTTTTCCATCTGCAGCTCGGGCTTGGGCAGCGAGGTGTTGAAGTCCGACGTGTGCGTCTGGATGGCGCGAATGAGCTCGGGAGACGCACCTTCGCCCTCAAGAATCTCGGCAGCATAGATGGTGTGGTTAATGGGGTCGTCCTCATGCTCCTCCCAATCCAGGTCGTGCAGCAGACCGACGATGCCCCAAAACTCCTCGTTCTCGGGGTCGAACTCGCGCGCAAAGTAGCGCATAGTGCCCTCGACTGTCTCGCCATGGGTGATGTGGAACGGGTCCTTGTTGTGCTCGTTGAGCAGTTCGAACGCGCGGTCGCGGGTGATTCCGGCGGTAAGCGGCTCTGCCATAGGAGACTCCTTGTGCTCGTGGGTATCGATAAGAATGAATACTACTAGAACAAGAAAACCACCACAAAGGTGCCTGTCCCCTTTGTGGTGGTTTTTGGCGCGGATGGGTTAGTTGAGGGCGGCTTGGGCTAGGCGGGCTTCGGCGTCCTCCTCGGTGACGCCCAAGGCCACAGCGAACTCCTCGATGGAGCGGCGTTTGGCCTCCTTGAGTACGCGCATGTAGTAGGAGCTGGGTTTTTTATCAGCTTCCTCGGCCAGGCGAATGCGGTGCATCATGGTTTTTGCCACGCGGACCGTCTCGGGCGCGCCCAGCTTGAGCTGCTGCTTAAAGTGTGTCTCCTCAAGCGAGCTGTTGCGCTCGGTAAAGGTGTCGCACTCCAGCTCGTCATAGTGGCTCAGCAAGTGCTCGGCATCTTGCTGCGAGATGGCGGCGTGCAAACGGTCGGCCTGCTCCACGGGGTACATGAGGATCGTCTGCGCATGTCCCTGCTTGGTCTCGAGCAGCAGCATGGGCTGCGGTGTGTCGTCCCTAAAACCGACGACGGTGCAGACTCCCTGGCCCGGATGAATGACGTGTTGACCGATTGAGAACATGCTACCTCCAACTTATACGAATTTACGTATGTCTAGAATAACACGCTGACGTGCGCAAACCGTTACTTTATGCAGGAAAAGCACACAACTCTGATAGGTAAGAGTATTCGATAACAGACGCAGCTCATTCACACCTTTACGCATTTTCAACGCCTGCATAATCTGCAGGCAGACCGGCATCTTTGAGTGACTCCATACAAGCTGTAGTCATTTTTGTGCATATGCAATATCTATTGGCTTTACCCTGCGACAGTGCCCGTCGCTTGTGATAGAGTGCTACAAACTCTGGCTTTTGCCCTACGAGTGACCAAGAGCTCGGGGGCTTTAACACAAGGAGGATCTATGCCCGAGAAGATTGAAGAGCTGGTACGCGCTGCGCTTGCTGCGGCCCAGGAGGCCGGCGACCTTTCCGCATTTGAACTTGACGATTGCGCTATCGAGCGACCGGCTGACACTTCTCATGGCGAGTGGACCTCTACCATGGCCCTGAAGTCCGCCAAGCTGGCCCACTGCGCCCCGCGCAAGATCGCCGAGGCCATCGTTGCCCATATGCCCGAGGACCCCGCGATCGAGAAGGTCGAGATCGCCGGTCCTGGCTTCATCAACTTCTACCTCTCCGTCGCCGTCAAGAACGCCATCTTTGGCGAGGCCCGCGAGAAGGGTATGGACTTCGCTAAGTCCAACGTCGGTGGCGGCCTGAAGACTCAGGTCGAGTTCGTCTCCGCCAACCCCGTCGGCCCCATGCACATCGGTCATGGCCGCTGGGCCGCTCTGGGCGACTCCCTTTGCCGTGTGATGGACCACGCCGGTTACGACATCCAGCGTGAGTTTTACATCAACGACCACGGCTCTCAGATGAACACCTTCGGTAACTCCATCAGCACGCGCTATATGCAGCTTGCCGACATCATCGCCAAGCAGGGCGTGGATATCGACGAGGCTCACAAGCTTCTGATCGCCGACCGCGACGCCTTTGTTGCCGACGAGAGCGACGAGCATCCCGAGACCCATCCGTATCAGGACAACTTTGCCGAGACTCTGGGCAAGGACTCCTACGGCGGCGACTACATCATCGACGAGGCTGCCGAGTTCTGGCGCACCGACGGCGATAAGTGGGTCAACGCCGATCCGCAGGAGCGCATGGAGAGCTTCCGCGAGCGCGGCTACGTAAAGATGGTCGACAACATGCGCGACCTTTGCCACGCCGTCAACTGCGACTTTGATCGTTGGTTCTCCGAGCGCTCTCTGTACGTGAAGGACACCGAGGGCGAGACCGCCGGCACCTCCGCCGTCGACCGCGCTTTTGAGAAGCTCGACAAGATGGGCTACCTCTACACCAAGGACGGTGCCCTGTGGTTCCGCTCCACCGACCTGGGCGACGACAAGGACCGCGTCCTGATCAAGTCCGATGGCGAGTACACCTACTTCGCCTCCGACGTTGCCTATCACTGGGATAAGTTCCAGCGCGTCGACCACGTCATCGACATCTGGGGCGCCGACCACCACGGCTACATCGAGCGCGTCCGCTGCGTCTGTGACGCTCTTGGCTATCCCGGCAAGTTTGAGGTTCTGCTGGGCCAGCTCGTCAACCTGCTGCGCAACGGCAAGCCCGTCCGTATGTCCAAGCGCAAGGGCACCATGGTGACCCTGCAGGAACTCGTCGACGAGGTCGGCTCTGACGCCGCCCGCTACACGCTCATCTCCAAGAGCTCCAACCAGATGGTCGACTTCGACATTGAGGCCGTCAAGAAGCGCGACAACTCCAACCCGGTGTACTACGTGCAGTACGCTCACGCTCGCGTGTGCTCCATCCTGCGTCGTGCCGCAGACGTTACCGCCGAGCAGGCCGCCGAGATGGGCATGAAGGCCGTCGCCGAGAAGGCTATTGGCGAGAACGTCGATTACTCGCTGCTGACCGACCCGACCGAGCTTGCCCTTTCGCGTAAGCTCAACGAGCTCACCGACCTCATCGGTAGCTGTGCTCGCGATCGCGCCCCGTTCCGCCTGACGCACTTTGCCGAGGAGCTCGCTGGCGACTTCCACAGCTTCTACGCCGCCTGCCAGGTCCTTCCGAGCGAGGGCCGTCCCGTCGACCCTGAGCTCTCGCGCGCCCGTCTGGCCGCTTGCGACGCCGTCCGCGTGACGCTCGCCCTGGTGCTCACCCTTGTTGGCGTTTCCGCTCCCGAGCAGATGTAAGCTGCGGGTCATTTGACCGTACAGACTTGGTTTAACTAAGCCTTGAAAGCCCGATCTCCCACGGAGGTCGGGCTTTTTGCAAACGCCGACGTATTGACGAATTTGGAACTGCTGGAAATACGAAACTATGCCGGTTTACTACGATGAAATGAGAAATTCCAACTACGCCGGCTTTTCGCAAAAAAGTGCAAGGCATCTACCTGCGGTTTTAGTTCAACAAGTTTCGGAGTGATCGCGGTTGAGCGATTCATCGTAGTAAACCGCCACAGTTTTGGCGGAGGCAGTCAGATTTGTGGGTGTTAAACCAAAGATTGTCCCTTTTGACTAGTCGTTTAAGAACGTCCTCAATGACTAAGTTGCAGGTGGTTGCGGTTGTGTTACACTAACGCTGCGTATATGACGCAAATATCTCGATACAGATCAATGATGTCCGTCGGTATTTGACGGAGCTAGACTGTTTAGCCGCCCTGAAGGTTTATGCAGGGAGCATGTGATCACAGGGCTTGAAAAGAAAGTTGAGCAAACACTGTGTCTGATCAACAGCAAGAAAACGAAATAACGACGACGCAAGCCGCTCCCGCTGCACCGGTTGCGTTGGACCAGGTCGCGGCGCCCGCGCAAGCCTCGGCTCCTGAGACGCCTAAGGCTGCTTCGACGCCTACGCCTTCAGCGGCTGAGAAGGCCGTGCCTGCATCTGGTGAGGAGGCTGCTCCGGCAAAGCCCAAGCGTACGCGCCGCACGGCCAAGTCTGCTGCTGACGGCGAGGAGGTCACCAAGCCCAAGCGCCGTACCACGCGCACGACGCGCGTCAAGCGCACCGTTGCAGCTGACTCCTCGGCGGCGATTTCCGATGAGGTCGCGCAGGCACGTGCGTTGGCGCAGATTAGCGAGGCTCAGGTGGTGCGCGCCCGCCGTCGTGCTGCCGAGCGCGAGGCCGCGGCTCTGACCGAGCTTGCAGCTCCGTCTGTGCCCGAGACGCCTGCCGCCACCGAGACCCCTGTCGCCGACCAGCCGACCGAGAAGCCGGTACCGCGCACACGCCGTCGCACGGCTGCTAAGGCCGAGCAGGTTGCCGATCAGGTAACCCCCGAGCTCACTGAGGCTTCGGTCCGTTCCGCGGCAGGGGAGGGTGCATCGCCTGCTGAGTCCGCTGCGCCTGTCGAGGCCAGCGAAGTTCCCGTTGTCGATCCGGCTTTGCGCCCGCACCGTCGCGGTCGCAAGCCCAAGGCCTTCGTCGAGGCCGAGAAGGCCGCAGCCGCAGCCGCCGCCGCTCGGGATGTTGCGACGACCGCCGAGTCTGCAACCGTTGCCGACGCGCCCGTCCAGGATGCTACGACTTCCGAGGCCGCTCCCGCCGATGTCGAGCTCGCCGATGTCCGTCCCGGTCGCAGCCATCGTACTGCTGCTAAGCGCACGTCCAAGGCCAAGGCTGCCAAGAAGGGCGCGTCCGAGGATTCCGCCGAGACGACCGTCGATGCATCGATTGATGCCGCCGAGCCCCAGGACGTCGAACGGCCTGCGTCCGAGAAGCCCAAGCGCGGTCGTAAGAAGTCCGCTAAGGCCAAGGCGTCCGAGCAGCAGGCTGATGTCGAAGCGCAAGTCGATTCCGGCGCCGAGGGCAATGACGCCGCTGCGGCCAATGCCGACGCCGCCGCAACCGATGGCGCCGCGCCCGCCGAGGCCGAAGACGGCGCTCGCCCCAATCGTCGCCAGCACAAGCGCAACGACGAGCGCAATGAGCGCAAGGACGAGCGCAACAACGACCGTCGCAACCGCCAGCGCGATCGCAAACAGCGCAACAAGGAGCGCAACGCCGCCCCCACCGAGCCCACGCTTTCGCGTGAGGAGCTCGCTGCCATGAAGGTCGCCGAACTGCGCGAGAAGGCCAAGGAGTTCGAGATCGAGACGACCGGCAAGAAGAAAGCCGAGCTCGTCGAGGAGATCTACGTCACCGCCGCGAAGGCCGAGGGCTTCCGCGACATCAAGGGCATCCTGCAGATTCGTCCGGACAGCTCCGGTATCATCCATGCCCACGGTTACATGAAGTCCAACGACGATGCCTTCGTCCCCGCCTACCTCATCCGCTCCGCGCGTCTGCGCACGGGCGACGTCATCGAGGGCTCGCTTCGTCCTTCGCGCGGCGGCGACAAGCGCGCCGGCCTCGCCAAAATCACGACCGTCAACGGTCTAGACCCCGAGCAGATTCGCAACCGCCCCAAGTTCGGTGACCTCACCCCGGTCTATCCCAACGAGCCGCTGCGCATGGAGCATGGCAAGGACTCCATTACCGGTCGCGCCATCGACATCGTGTCGCCGATCGGCAAGGGTCAGCGTGGCCTGATCGTGTCCCCGCCCAAGGCCGGCAAGACCACAATCCTCAAGAAGATCTGCCAGTCTATCTCGATTAACAACCCCGAGGTGCACCTCATCTGCCTGCTCGTCGACGAGCGCCCCGAAGAGGTTACCGATATGCAGCGTTCCATCAAGGGCGAGGTTGTGGCGTCGACCTTCGATATGCCCGCCGACAACCACACTCGTGTGGCAGAGCTCGTCATCGAGCGCGCAAAACGCATCGTGGAGCTGGGCGGCGATGTTGTGGTGGTGCTCGACTCCATCACGCGTCTTGCCCGCGCCTACAACTTGGCGGCACCCGCCTCGGGTCGCATCCTTTCGGGCGGCGTCGATTCGGCGGCCCTGTATCCGCCCAAGCGCTTCCTGGGCGCAGCCCGTAATATCGAGAACGGTGGCTCGCTCACTATCCTGGCCTCTGCCCTCATCGACACCGGTTCCAAGATGGACGAGGTCATCTTTGAGGAGTTCAAGGGCACCGGCAACATGGAGCTTAAGCTCGACCGCGACCTGGCCGATCGCCGCATCTTCCCGGCTATCGACCCCGTTGCCTCCGGTACGCGTAACGAGGACCTGTTGGTCGACGAGCAGATGCGTCCGTTTGTCTTTGGCCTGCGTCGCATTCTTGCCGGCATGAACAACACCGAGCGCGCGGCCGCATCATTTATCAAGGGTCTAAAGGGCACCAACACCAACCAGGAGTTCCTGGTGCGTTCGGCCAAAAAGCACAGCGACTACGAGCAGACGTTCTAGGTTGTCATCCACACGCAGCGTTAATCATCAATACGATAAAGGGTCGGGGCTTTGAGCCTCGGCCCTTTTCTATATCGCCGCTTCGCACTTATTTTTGACCATAAGACTGGCAAGCAGCAGGTTTCCCGTTTCAATCCGACATCGTCGCTTGCAATCGACAGGGCGGTTTCGCATAATAGCTTTTAAGCTTCGCGACGGAAAACGCAGATGAAACGAACCATATACCGTTGCTTTGGGGCATAGCCCCGCTTCATCTTCTCTCGCGCAGCCAACTGAATGATGCGATTTGGGTGCTGGAAGATGGGGAGAGCTCATGGCTTCTTCTGATGCAACACAACGAGCAGTCCTTGCCGGACTTTCGTGCGGGATCGGCCTTGCCGCTCCCGTGGTTATGTATGCCGCGACGCTGCCGTTTTCGTCGGTGAACGAGACAGTCGTGGCAGGTGCGGTTCCCTTCGCCGTGGGCGCGGTGGCGGGCGTGGGTATCTATGCCGCCTCGCTGGGTATCTCCGAGTACCGTGCGCAGCGTGAAGAGCGTCTGTTCCAGCCCGATGCCATGAGCGGTGCCGCCAATCTCAATCAGCATCAAAGCGAGTTCAAGACCGCCTCGATTCCAGCTCAGCAGCAGGATGTGACTCCTTACGCTGCGGCTTCTGCTTCTCAGGCTCAGGCGGAGCAGTCTACCTCGGCATTCCTTTCCGGCCTGACTGGTGCGTTCCAGCGCCGTCATGCCGATGATGGTGTCCCTACCATCGCTCGAGCCGCAGATGCTATGGACGAGGCCGAGGCTTGGTCCATGATCGACAGTATGCTCGACGACGATTCGCCGGTGAGCTGCGACCCTGCACACTCGCGCGACGTCTATCAAGTCGCCATCGACGAGCTCACCAACGGCGGGCAGACCGGCTCCTTCAATCGCGACGACATCGCCGCCGCGGCACGCGCCGTGTCTGGCTCCCAGGCCGCCCCTGCGGGCAGCACGGCGGCTTTCGTGGCACTCGTCGCCAACGCGGCAGCCAATAACGCCTACAGCGCTACCTCGGCGGACGCGAACGCTTCTGCCGACAATTCGTACGTTGATGAAGCCATGACTGCGGACGAGGAGGCCGTTGCCGCCCGCCGTGCCGCCGAAAGCTCGCTGTGGGGCGCTCCTGCCCAGCAGCAGGCGGCTGAGGCTGCGCCGTACAATGCAAACCTCGCCAGCATGCCTATCATCTCCGGTGCCGCGGACATCGATCTCGATGACCTCGATGAGCCTGCAGCCATCACCGCATCGATTGATGCCCAAGATCGCATCGACACCGGCGACCTTCCGGATGCCTCGCTCGAGGTTGATGTCCCCATGGCCGATTACTCGGGCCACGAGGGCATGTGGGCCGCCGCCACCGCGATTCTGGATGAGATTGACGAGCCCGCTCCTGTTGCAGCCCCCGCTCCCGTCGCTGCCCCTCAGCCTGCTGCCCCCGCCTATGTCGGCCGTCACAGCGCTGTGTTCCCCGAGGATACTGCACGTATCTCGCGCGAGAGCATCGAGCGGGCCGAGGCTATTGCCGCCGGCATTATGGAAAACCGTCGTCACGAGCGCGTCAATCAGATCCTCGAGGAAGAGATCGAGCGCCTGCAGTCCTCTACCGCCAAGCGTACGGGCCGTGCTTATCTGAGCGTTATCGAGGGCGGTACCGCCAGCTTCGCGCCGCTCCGCGCGGAGGCATAACTTCTGCATGGTTAAGATCAATCGAAAATGGGCGGTTGTAACCTGCCTGATGGCGCTCTTGATCTGGGGCAATTCGCTGGTTCCCGGCTCGGGGTCGGGCTCGCTGAGCCTAACGGTCATGGAAGCTATCCGCGGTTTCCTGCACAGCGTGGGACTTCCATATGAATGGGTGACCAACTTTGTTGTTCGCAAGTGCGCGCATTTTACCGAGTATATGGTGCTCGGCATCTTGGCAACGCACGCCTTTGATTTTGAGGGCCGGCGCACCTTTGACGTGCTGCTGCCCACGGCGGTGTTCCTGCTGCTGATTCCCTCGATTGACGAGACGATTCAGCTCTTTGTGCCGGGACGCGCCGGCATGATCACCGATGTGATGATCGACTGCTGTGGAGCGGCAACGGGCGTTGCGCTCCGATATCTCTTACGGTCGCTGATATGTGCCAAAAAGGCCGCCTAGGACGTATGCTTGGTGCTAGGCGGCCTTTTTTATTAGAGGGCTTATATGAGGCGTGGTGGCGTCGTTCCGTAGGTCGGATTTGCCGGGCGCGCCACGCCCTGTGGGTGCGTCTGCTACTGAAGCGCCTGTGCGCCCAGGGCCAGGCAGCCCATAATGCCCTGCTTGCCCTCGAGGCTGTTGTTGACGATGTAGTTATCGATGTCGTTGACCTCGGGCGTGACGATATAGCCGTTGAGCATCTCGGCACACTTTTTGCGTGCGAGCGGCACGATGGGGGTGTGGTCGGCCACACCGCCGCCGATGATGATCTTTTGCGGCGCGTAGCACAGCGTGTAGGTCATGAGCGCCTGTGCTAGATAGCCTGCGAGCAGGTCCATGGCCTCTGGGTCATCGGCCATGTCTCCGGCGCTCTTGCCATCCCAGCGCTTTTTAACGCCGGGGCCGGCGATGAGGCCCTCGAGGCAGTTGTCATGGAAGGGGCAAGCGCTATGCTCGCCGATGGTGTCGCGCGGGTCGCGCGTGACCAGGATGTGGCCGGCCTCGGGATGCATCATGCCGTGTACGAGCTTACCGCCCGAGAGCACGCCGGCGCCCACACCGGTGCCGATGGTCAGGTAGACCACGTCCGTGAGGCCCTGGGCGCAACCAAAGGTGACCTCGCCCAAGCAGGCAACGTTGACGTCGGTGTCGTAGCCGCAGGGAATATTGAGCTCGTTTTGGATGGTGCCCAGCAGGTCGAAGTAGCGCCATGCCGTTTTGGGCGTCTCCAGGATCTTGCCGTATTGGGGCGAGGCAGGGTTGACTGCGGTGGGTCCAAAGGCGCCGATGCCCAGCGCGGCGATGCCCTTGTTCGCAAACCATGCATTGACGGCCTCAACGGTCTCCTGCGGGGTCGTGGTCGCGATCTGCTCACGCTCCAGGACCGTACCGTCTGCATAGCCCGTGGCGCAGACCATCTTGGTGCCGCCGGCCTCGAGCGCTCCGATAAGCTGCTGTTCTGCCATAGTATTCCTCTCTCTGGGACGAGTTGCTCCGTGACTAAAGTATAGGGCTCTAAACCATTTAAGAAAGCGCTATAAAAAGAAGAAGCCTCGCAACGTGGCGGGCGGTGCGGGGCTTCTTTGGTTGCTTTAGTTGCCGGGCCGTCCTTACCCGCGCGGCTTGATTTTATCACGTAGCGACTTGAGGTTCTCCAGTGCCGCGTTAAGCGTCTCATCCCGCTTGGCAAAGTGGAAACGAATCAGATGGTTGACGGGCTCGCGGAAGAAGCTCGAGCCGGGCACGGCGCCCACGCCCACCTTGGATGCGAGGTCCTCGCAGAATTCGAGGTCGCTGTCATAGCCAAACTCAGAGATGTCCATCATGACGTAGTAGGCGCCCTGCGGCACGTTATGCTCAAGACCGATGCTATCGAGCCCCTGGCAGAACAAGTCGCGTTTGGCGGTGTAGAGGTCGAGGACCTCATCGTAATAGCTGTCGTCGAAGTTGAGGGCGGTGACAACGGCTTCCTGCAGGGGAGCGGCGGCACCCACGGTGAGAAAGTCGTGGACCTTCTTGATACGCTCGGTGATCTGGGCCGGGGCGATGGTGTAGCCCAGGCGCCAACCGGTGATGGAGTACGTCTTAGACAGCGAGCTGCAGCTGATGGTTCGCTCGAACATGCCGGGCAGCGTGGCCATATAGACGTGCTCGTGGGGCGCGTAGACGATGTGCTCGTATACCTCGTCGGTAATGCAGTAGGCGTCGTACTTTTTGCAGAGGTCGGCGATGAAGGTGAGCTCCTCGCGCGTAAAGACCTTGCCGCAAGGGTTGGAAGGGTTGCACAGGACGATGGCCTTGGGGTCGTTGTCGCGGAAGGCTGCCTCGAGCGTCTCGCGGTCAAAGTCGAACGTGGGCGGGTTGAGCGGCACATAGATGGGCTCGGCACCCGAGAGAATGGTGTCAGCGCCGTAGTTCTCGTAGAACGGCGAGAAGATGACGACCTTGTCTCCGGGGTTCGTAACCGTCATCATGGCGGCCATCATGGCCTCGGTGGAGCCGCAGGTGACCACGATATTCTCGTTGGGGTTCACCGGCATGCCCATAAAGTGCTCCTGCTTTGCTGCGAGTGCCTCGCGCATGGCCTGGGAGCCCCAGGTGATGGAGTACTGGTGATAGAGCGGCTTGGGGTCGCTGGCGATGGCGCTGAGGCTATCGAGCAGCTGCGACGGGGGATCGAAGTCGGGGAAGCCCTGCGACAGGTTGACGGCGCCGTACTTATTGGAGATGCGTGTCATGCGGCGGATGACCGAATCGGTAAATCTTGCCGTGCGGTTGGAGAGTTCTTTCATGACGGTCCTTTCGAGGATTTGCAATGGGGCAAGTTTACTCCTATGAAATCGGTGGGATTTGCTCGAAATGCTCTCGAAAAACTCTTTTCAAAATTCTTGAAAATTGGGGCTTGCATCGCGTGGCGTTCCTTGCAATAATAGTCGAGCGCGAAGCGCACAGGACACGGTGGGTGTAGCTCAGTTGGCTAGAGCGACGGGTTGTGGTCCCGTAGGTCGAGGGTTCGAGTCCCTTTACCCACCCCAGTTCTTGCTTCGTGTTGATATCGGGTCGTTAGCTCAGTTGGTAGAGCAGGGGACTCTTAATCCCAAGGTCCAGGGTTCGACCCCCTGACGGCCCACCCAAAGATTGTTAAAGCGACTGGCTCAGGCTGGTCGCTTTTTTGTTGACCTCGCATGGGGTCGAACCCGAAAGGGCGCGGAGCTGAGGAAACGCGTAAGCGTTTGCCAGCGCAGCGCGCAAGGCGCCTTGGCGCCGCAGCGGCCGCCTGCGCAGCAGGCTGACCCCCTGACGGCCCACCAAAGCATTGTAAAGCGGCTGGCTTCGGCTGGTCGCTTTTTTTGTTGACCTTTCATGGGGTCGAACCCGTCGGGGCGCGAAGTTGGGGAAACTGCACCGTGATTCCCTTAGGGAAACACGGCTAAAGCCCCATAAACGTGCTCTCCTTATGAGAATTATGCTCACGGGGCTCGATGCATGTTGAGAAGTTGTGATCAAACTCAAAGTGAGAATCGATTTAGTCTGCTCGATAGTGCGATCCGAGACTTTCGGTTCGCTTGCGCATGGCTTTGACCATCTCCATCGACAGCTGAATCTGCGACTGTAGGCGGGCGAGGGCTGCGATCTCGCTGTCATCGGCATGCGGCTTGTTCAGCGCCATGGCCTTGTCTTGCAGGCTTTCAAGCTGTTGCAGAGCCTCGGATAGGCCCGTCTCGGTGCGGTTGATCATGCAATAGGTGCTCATCGTGTGCTTAAGGCTGTGTGTCAGGCGTTCGGCATCTGCTGTAGCTGTGCCATGCTGGGGGAGGGCGATATCCGCCTTCAGGGCTGTCTCAGGCTCTTTCTGCGCTGCAAGGGCTGCCGATGCGCCCGCGATGCGTCCGAACACGATGCCGTTGGCGCTTGACAAGCCACCAATGCGGTCGGCGCCGTGCATGCCGCCTGTTGCCTCGCCACAGGCGTAGAGGCCCTCAACGCCCGTGTACGCGGTCTTGTCGATCCTGATGCCGCCGTTGGCGGCGTGGGCATACATCGCCACGCGCATCTCGTCGGTCGGCGCAATGCCGTGCTCGTCTTGTAGCCAGGTGGCAAAAGTCTGCACAAACTCTGGGACATCCTCGCGAGGGAAGTCGTAGTGGAGCGCTAGGCCTTCGGCACCCGCTTGATCGATGGCAAGATCGATGGCGCGGGAAGCCAGGCGCGATGTGAAGGGGCCATATCCGGAGCGCTGTTCAAGCAAATCGTCCAGTTTGTCGTCGGCAATATCTTCCGGCTGGTCTACATGTACGTAGCGCCAGGTTTTCTCGTTGAAGACCAGGTTGCGCTTGGGCTCGATGAAGCCCGGCATCATCTGCATAAACTCTATATTAGTAAGCGATGCACCGTGCGCCAGTGCGATGGCCTGCGAGGAGCTGAGCACATCGGCGGAAGTGAGGCTGCGCTCGAACAGGCCGCCTGTGCCACCGGCTGCGATGATCGTGGCCTTGGCAGCAAATGGCACGATTCGATCTTCGGTGAGGTCGTAGAGCACGGTTCCGGTGATTCTGCCGTTCGTGTCCTCAACAAGGTCGATAAGCTCATGGCGGGGGAGCAGGCGAATGCCGAGCGACTCGATCCGGGCTGTCAGAGCGTCCTCAAGGGGCTTGCGGGTGAGGCCGCGCCACATGCGCGTTTTGTGGTCAAAGCAGGGGATAAACTGCTTTTGCTGAGCGCTCTCAGCGTTTTGCGGACGCTTGAGCTCAACGCCCAGGTCTTGCTCGAGCCATTCAATTGCCTGGGGAATGCCGTGGACAAACGTCTGGACAAGCTCGGGGTCGGCGACACCGCCGCCGACGGTCTGGATGGTGTCGATGAGGTCTTGTTCGTCGTCTTCGTTAACGGGTCCGATAAGCCCTAGGCCCCAGGTTCCGGGGAAGAAGCTCGATCCACTCATGGTCTTGCCGGCGCTTGCCACAGCGACGGTTGCGCCCGTGCGTGCCGCTTCGATGGCGGCACAAAGGCCCGCAATGCCAGATCCAATTACCAGTACATCAGTCGATTCCATCGGATTCCTTTCTCGTCCGGCGCATTGTCGCACGGGTGATCGGCAATGGGGCCGCAAAGACTCGGCAAATCGGTAAAGGGCAAATATGGCAGGTGGGCGTCAGGTGGACTCGGCCACTTCGGTCGGCCCATTTGATAAGTTGCGGTGGAATACGGACTGTTTTGGCCTGTATGGATGCAATTCAGTCCGTATTTCACCGCAACTGATACATCGGACCCTTTAATAAGAGTAACCAATTTGAGACGGGGCAAACAAAAAGAGCCGCTACCTCGAAAGGTAGCGGCTCCAAAGCTCAGCTATATGAGCATCGCGCGGGCGCGATTAGGCCTTGAGGGCCTCCTCGACGGCGACAGCGCAGGCGACGGTGGCACCGACCATGGGGTTGTTGCCCATGCCGATGAGACCCATCATGTCGACGTGCGCAGGCACGGAGGAAGAACCGGCGAACTGGGCGTCGGAGTGCATGCGGCCCATGGTGTCGGTCATGCCGTAAGAGGCAGGGCCGGCGCCCATGTTGTCCGGGTGCAGGGTACGGCCAGTGCCGCCACCAGAAGCGACGGAGAAGTACTTCTTGCCAGCCTCGAGGCGCTCCTTCTTGTAGGTGCCAGCGACGGGGTGCTGGAAGCGCGTGGGGTTGGTGGAGTTACCGGTGATCGAGATGTCGACGTTCTCGTGCCACATGATGGCAACGCCCTCGCGGACGTCGTCGGCGCCGTAGCAGTTGACGACGGCGCGGGGACCATCGGAGTAGGGGATGGTCTCGACGACCTTGAGCTCGCCCGTGAAGTAGTCGAACTGGGTCTTCACGTAGGTGAAGCCGTTGATGCGGGCGATAATCTGAGCAGCGTCCTTGCCCAGACCGTTGAGGATGACGCGCAGCGGCTTCTTGCGAGCCTTGTTGGCGTTCAGAGCCAGGCCGATAGCACCCTCAGCGGCAGCGAAGGACTCGTGACCGGCCAGGAAGGCGAAGCACTCGGTGTCGTCGGAGAGCAGCATAGCGCCCAGGTTGCCGTGGCCCAGACCGACCTTGCGGTCCTCGGCGACGGAGCCGGGAACGGTGAAGGCCTGGATGCCCTCGCCGATGATGGCGGCAGCCTCAGAAGCGGACTTGGCGCCACGCTTGACAGCGAGAGCGCAACCGAGGGTGTAGGCCCACTCGGCGTTCTGGAAGGCGATGGACTGGGTGTTGTTGACGATCTCACGCGGGTTGAAGCCCTTGTCGGTGCAGATCTGCAGAGCTTCCTCGAGGGAGGCGATGCCGTTGTCGGCGAGGCACTTGTTGATCTTGTCAGCGCGGCGCTCGTAACCTTCGAACGTAACAGTCATAGTTATTTCCCTCCCTTTCTACTCGTGAACCGGGAACACGCTGGCGACGGAGTGAGTCTCCTCGTCGGTGCGCGGGTCGATGTACTTGGCAGCGTTCTCCCACTGACCATAGTGGCCCATAGCGCCAGCGATGGCCTCCTCGGGGGTCTTGCCGGCCTTGACGGCGTCGGTGAACTTGCCGAGGTTCAGGAACTCGAATGCGATGATCTCGTTCTTGTCGTTGAGAGCCATGCGGGTGACGTAGCCCTGAGCGAGCTCGAGGTAACGAGCGCCCTTGGCCTTGGTGCCGAACATGGTGCCGACCTGAGAGCGAAGGCCCTTGCCGAGGTCGTCGAGGGAGGCGCCCACGGGCAGGCCGCCCTCGGAGAACGCGGTCTGGCTGCGGCCGTAAACGATCTGCAGGAAGATCTCGCGCATAGCAACGTTGATGGCGTCGCAGACAAGGTCGGTGTTGAGGGCCTCGAGGATGGTCTTACCGGGAAGGATCTCGGAAGCCATGGCGGCAGAGTGGGTCATGCCCGAGCAGCCGATGGTCTCAACGAGGGCCTCCTCGATGATGCCGTCCTTGACGTTCAGCGTGAGCTTGCAGGCGCCCTGCTGAGGTGCGCACCAACCCACACCGTGCGTAAGACCGGAGATGTCGGAAATCTCCTTAGCCTGGACCCACTTGCCCTCCTCGGGGATGGGTGCGGGGCCGTGGTATGCACCCTTGGCAACGGGGCACATGTTCTCCACTTCCTGTGAGTACTGCATGCCTCTCCTCTCTATCGTGTTGGCGTCCCGTCTGGGGGTCGTGGCTGGCGATTGCCGGGCGACCCTTCGAAAGGGACATGACATGCAGCCCCTATAATACCGCGAAATGCACGGAATATTCGGCGAACGGCTCAGTTTTCATAGCGAGAAGTCCGGAAGTTTTAATTGAAACGGTTTAACTCTATGTTCTGTGGTCGCGAACTTCCGTAGAGGGGGTCCGTCTTTGGCAAGCTTTTGGGCAGCTCTTGTAAGCGTTGCGGGGGTTGACCTGTTGCAACGGTGCCGTTCGCCGCCTGTTTACTGCCTTTGGCCGCGCGAGCGAATTGTTTTGCGTGAATGTTTTGATGGCACGCTTCAATCGTGCTGTATTGGATGGCAAGCAGATCCCGGCGAAGGGAGCGCCATGCAGCGCGTTTGGAGAACGGTTACCGGCTTTTACCATGTCTGTGCCCGCGGTACGGGCAAGCAGCTCATCTTTGAGGGCGATGAAGACCGGTGGGAGTTCTTGGAGCTGATGCGTGAGTGCTGCCGCAAGGTGGGCGTGACGGTTATCGCCTGGTGCCTTATGGGCAATCACGTGCGTCTGGTGCTTGCAGATTACGAGGACGCGATGAGCGCGGCGATGCACCGGCTGCTTTTGACGTACGCGCGGCGGTTCAATAAACGCACGGGGCGCACAGGGCATCTGTTCCAGAACCGTTTTGACCGGCGCTCGCTCGATACCGACTGGCAGGTGATGGAGGCTATTCGCTCCGTTCACGCCGATCCGCAGGAGGCGGGCATGAGCCTAATCGAGCGTTACCCCTGGAGCAGCTTTGCGGAGCATCTGCGCGCTTACGACAGTGATGCGGCAGATGCCACGAGGGGATTTTCCGATCCTTCTTGCGTGCTTGAGCTTTTTGGTTCTGCCGAGGCCTTTGCTGCCTATTCGCTTTCGACGCCCGACAGCGGCGAACCGGCGCTGCGCGATATGAAAGAGACGGAGTGGGAACGCCACGCCTTTGCCAACAAGTTGGCGAAGGAGCTAGGGGTTCCGCTCAACGGGGTTAAAACTGTACCGCCGGCGCAGCGCGATACCGTTATTGTTGGATTGAACAATGCCGGCTTTACAGTGCGTCAGATTGAGCGGTATACCGGGATTGGCAAAAGTACCGTCTCTCGTATCGTGCGCGCCCGCGCGCGAACGGCGATGCGGGCTGGCGGAAACGTGATGTAGGGTCGCCTGTTCACCGCAGCTGGGGTCGTCCATACGCCGCAACCAGCGTTCAAAAGCTTGGTACGGTAACTGCACTTCTTAATATGCATAGAACAATCGTCATCTTGCATAAAATAACAGCTCAGTCCGGGTTTGCCCGTGCCTACCCCCGTCTGCGCCGTGCAAAAAACGGAGTTTTCAGCATCGTGGTGCTGTCGGCACTGCCACAATCTTGCAACACACGGGCCCCTAAGCTATTGATCCCTGCCGTTGCACCCCCGGAGTATGTGCCTGCGTCCCGTCAGACCGCGATGTCTGGTCTAAAACACAATATTTATGCGCCTGGAGACGTTGATTAACGCTTCCGATGCGTATGCACACAGCTTGGCGTGCTGAATACTCGCAAAAATGCACGCAGCATCCTATGGGACCCTTCTGCGGCAGGCGCGAAGCGAGTCGGAGCTCAGCAGAACGGGGCTTGGCGCATTGCTTGGCGGGTCCGGGGCCCTGCCGCAGGCCTTTGGTGCTGTGGAAAACGCCCGTGTTCGCGTCTGCTGTGTGGTAAATGACAGACGGAGCGCCGGACGCGCGGACTTCGTGCGTCCGGCGCTCATTAGGAAAAACAGAGCCGCCCGTATCGGGCGGCTCTGCAATCAAAAACCTTGGATTCGGGGCATACGCTACTGGTTAGTTTACCCCTCGAGCATGCCGTCGAGGGTGCGCCAGGCGAGCTCGGCGCATTTGACGCGGGCGGGCATGTGCGAGATGTCCTGGAGCTGGGCAGCCTCGTCCAGGTCTTCCAGGTCTTCCTCGGAGAGCTGTTCGCCGCGGATCATGGCGAGGAAGAGCCCCGCCAGGCGGCGCGCCTCCTCGACCGTCTCGCCGGTGATGAGGTCGGCCATGATGTCGGCGCTGGCCTGGCTGATGGCGCAGCCATGACCGGTAAAGGAGGCCTCCTCGATCACGCCGTTCTCGACGCGCAGCTGCAAGGTGAGTTCGTCACCGCAGCTGGGGTTGATGCCGTCGTGCTCGTGCGTGGGAGCGTCCATCTCGTACTTATAGTCGGGGTGCGAGTTGTGCTCCATAAATGTGGTGGAGGTGTACAGATTACCCATTGAACGTGCTCCAAACGTGATGCAGACCGGCGATGAACTTGTCAATGTCGGCCTTGTCGTTGTAGAAGGCCACGCTGGCGCGGCAGCAGGCAAGGTTCTCGACGCCCAGCCAGGTGAGCAGCGGCTGTGCGCAGTGGTGACCGGCGCGGATGCAGACGCCGTCCATGTCCATGATGCTCGCGACATCGTGCGGGTGGATACCCTTGACGTTAAAGCTCACGACGCCATGGTGATTGTCCCAATAGATGGAGCCGATAATCTGGACAAAGTCGAGCTGCATGAGTTCGCCCATCAGGTAGTGGACGAGTGCCTGCTCGCGTGCCTGGATGTTTTCGTAGCCCACGGTGTTAACCAGGTAGTCAAGCGCCGCGCCCGTGGCGAAGATGCCGGCGGCGTCCTGCGTGCCGGCCTCGAACTTCTCGGGGACGGGCGCCCAGACGGCGTCCTGCTCGGTGACCGAGTCGATCATCTCGCCGCCGGTAAGCATGGGCGGCATGGCGTTGAGCAGGTCCATCTTGCCCCACAGCACGCCGATGCCCATGGGGCCCATGGCCTTGTGCGCGCTAAAGGCAAAGAAATCGGCTCCAAGGTCGGCCACATCGACCGGCATGTGCGGCAGCGACTGCGCGCCGTCGACGACCAGATAGCCGCCGTACTTGTGCACGAGCTTGCCGAGGTTCTTGACCGGGTTCTCAACGCCCAGGACGTTAGAGACCTGACCCACGGCCAAGATCTTGGTCTTGGGGCCCACCTTGGCAAGAACTTCCTCGGTGGTGAGCTGGCCGGTCTTGGTGGGGTAGAGGTAGACGAGCTTGGCGCCGGTCTCACGGCAGACCTGCTGCCACGGAATCAGGTTGGAGTGGTGCTCCATGATGGTGATGACGACCTCGTCGCCCGGTTCGAGGACCGTGGGCGCAAAGCTCTTGGCGACCAGGTTGAGCGACTCGCTCGTGTTGCGGGTGAAGACGACCTCGTTGGCCTGGGGGGCGCCGATGACGTCGGCGATCTGCTGACGCACCTTTGCGATGGCCTCGGTGGCCTCGACGGACAGCGAGTACAGGCCGCGCAGGGGGTTGGCGTTCATGCGCTGGTAGAAGTCACGCTCGGCGTCGAGCACGCAGGCGGGGCGCTGCGCGGTGGCCGCGCTATCGAGGAAGGCGATCTCGGGGTGCTGCTGGAACAGCGGGAACTGCGCCTTGTAGGGATTGGTCTCGATGTCGACGGTAGGCCAGCCGCGCGAGGCCTCGTCGCTGGCGTCGAGTTCCATGGGCTCGGGGGCAGTACAGGTATCGCATTTAACGTGCTCGGTGTCGATCATGCGAGCTCCTCCTCAAAGTTATCGATCAAGTTGTTGCCCAGGCGGACGACGGCGGCGCGGGTGCGCTCATCGGTGGCGGAAAGCGCAGCGTCCTCCAGCTTGGCGCGGATGAACAGGTCCTCGGCGGCGTTTTGGTCAAGGCCGCGGCAGGCGAGGTAGAACAGCTGCTCGTCGCGGACGTGGCCGATGGTGGCGCCGTGGTTGCCAGCGACGTCGTCCTCGTCGCAGAGGATGACGGGGACGGTTTTGTTGTCGACGCCCTTGTTGGCGAGCAGCACGGTCTCGCGCTCGGTGCCGGTTGCGCCCTTGCAGCCGTGCACGAGGTCGATGGTGCCGCGGTAGACCTTCTTGGACGTGCCAGTCAGCACGCCGTTGGCGTCGATCTCGCACTCGGTCTTACGACCGCGGTGGCGCAGCTCGTAGTTAAAGTCGCGCACCTGTTCGCGGGCACCTAGGTAATCGGTATCGATGGTCACCTTGGCGGTGTCGCCCAGCAGATCGCCGGCGAGGCCGGTGGCGCTGGCACCGGCACCCAGGACGGTGTGCTGCACGTTGACGCGCGCGCCCTCGTCTAGGAATAGACCGGTGTCATCGAGTGCGATCCAGCTGTCATCGAGCGTCTGTGTGCAGGTCACGTTGACGGTGGCGTACTCGTGAGCGCACACGCGCAGCACGGAGCCCACGACGCCTTGGCCGCTGACGGGGGAGTCCAGGGCTAGAGCGAGGTCGAGCGTTGCCTGCGGACGGGCGACGACATCGATAGCGGCGATGGCCGCCGCCGCGTCGGCGCCACTCACGCGCACGGTAACCGTGGCGTGCTGGTATGCAGGCACATCGATGACGATGCACTTGGTGGCGTGGTCGATCAGATAGGTGCAGGCAGCCTCGCCCATGCCGGTCTCGAAGGCTTCGGTAGGGGCGAGCTCCTCCTCGAGCTTGATAGCGCCGGCCTGGTAGACGGAGGTGGCGGGCACGTCGAGCTCGGTCTCGGGCGTGATGCGGGCGCGGTCGGCGGCGTCGCCGGGGGCGGAGGCACGGCGCTCGGGGAAGCGCTCGGCCATGGCGTCCATGGCGGTATCGAAGGCGTCGGCCGTGCCAGCAAACTGCTCTTCCAAGCCCTCAACCTCAACGGCCTCGGCGGGAGCGGCGGAAAGCTCGTCCGAAAGCTCGAGCTTGGTCTGGTTCATTTTGAGCCAGCCCCAAGTTGCTGCCGGCATCGCATTAACCTGCTCGAGCGTGGTAGCAGCGGTGTTGGTTTCCTGTTTCATTATCCGATCGCTCCTTCCATCTCCAGCTTGATCAGGTTGTTCATCTCGACGGCGTACTCAAGCGGCAGCTCCTTGGAGACCGGGTTGGCAAAGCCGTTGACGATCATGGTGCGGGCCTCTTCCTCCGAGATGCCGCGGCTCATCAGGTAGAACACCTTGTCGTCGCCGATGCGGCCGATGGTGGCCTCGTGGCCGATGTCGACGTTCTTGGCGCGGATGTCCATGGCCGGAATAGTGTCGGAGCGGCTCTGGTCGTCGAGCATGAGCGACTGGCAGCTCACGGTTGCCTTGGAGCCCTCGGCCTTGGGCGTGGCCACGATAGAGCTACGGAAGGTCTGGATGCCGCCGCTCTTGGAGATGCCCTTGGTCTCGACGGTTGCCGAGGTCTCGGGCGCGTTGAGTACGACCTTACAGCCGGTATCGAGGTTCTGGCCGGCGCCGGCAAAGGTGATGCCGGTAAAGCTCGAGCGGGCGCCGCGGCCGTTGAGCACGCTCATGGGGTAGAGATAACCCACATGGCTGCCGAAGGAGCCACTGATCCACTCGATGTCGCCGTCCTCGTCCACGCGCGCACGCTTGGTGTTGAGGTTGTACATGTTCTTGGACCAGTTCTCGATGGTCGAGTAGCGCAGGTGTGCACGCTTGCCCACAAAGAGCTCGACAGCACCGGCGTGGAGGTTGGCCACGTTGTACTTGGGCGCGGAGCAGCCCTCGATAAAGTGCAGGTCGGCATCGTCCTCGACAATGATGAGCGTGTGCTCAAACTGGCCGGCGCCCTTGGCGTTGAGGCGGAAGTAGCTCTGCAGCGGGAAATCGAGCTTGGTGCCCTTGGGCACGTAGACAAACGAGCCGCCCGACCACACGGCGCCGTGCAGGGCCGCAAACTTGTGGTCGGTGGGCGGGATGAGCGTCATAAACTTCTCGTGAATGAGCGGCTCCCACTGCGGGTCGTGCAGGGCCTCCTCGATGCCGGAGTAGACGATGCCCATCTTGGACGCGGTGTCCTGCATGTTGTGGTAGACGAGCTCGGAGTCGTACTGCGCGCCGACGCCCGCCAAGTAGCTGCGCTCGGCCTCGGGGATGCCCAAGCGCTCAAAGGTGCTCTTGATGTCGTCGGGCACCGACTCCCAGTCGTGCTTTTGGTCGGTGTTGGGCTTGACGTAGGTGACGATGTTGTCCATGTCCAGGCCCTCGATGGAGGGGCCCCACGTCGGGTCGGGAAAACGATTGAAGATCTCGAGGGACTTTAAGCGCAGGTCGAGCATCCACTGCGGCTCGTCCTTCTTGGCGCTGATCTCGCGCACGATGTCGGGCGTGATGCCGGCGTCGAGGCGCTCGAATCCCTCCTCGCCATAGGTGAAGTCGTAGAGGCTGCGGTCGATGTCCGCGACCTCGGTGCGGTTCTTGGTCATTGCGTCGCCCCTTTACGCCTGCTGCTCGGCAACGGCGGACTCGGCCTGGGCGCGCTGCTCGGCGGCCTCGCGCTCGAAGGTCTCAAAGCCGTTCTTGTCGATCCAGGGGATCAGCGAGGCGTCGTCCTCGCGTACGATGTGGCCCTTGACCATAACGTGGACGCGGTCGACATCCAGGTGCTCCAGGATACGCGTGTTGTGCGTGATGATGAGCATGGAGCCGTCGCAGCTCTTGCGGTAGGCGTCCATGCCGTGGCTGACGGTGGAAAGGGCGTCGACGTCCAGGCCGGAGTCGGTTTCGTCCAGGATGGCGAGCTTGGGCTGCAGCAGCAGAAGCTGGAGCATCTCGACCTTCTTTTTCTCGCCGCCCGAGAAGCCCACGCCCAGCTCACGGTTGAGGTAGGCGGTGTCCATGTTGAGCTCGGCCGTGAGCTCCTTGACGCGACGGCGGAACTCCTTGCCCTTCATCTCCAGGCCGGGGCGGCCAGCGATGCTGGCACGCAAAAAGCTCGACAGCGGCACGCCCGGGATCTCGACCGGGGCCTGGAAGCTCAGAAACAGGCCGGCGCGCGAACGCTTGTCGGTGGTGAGCTCGGTGATGTCCTGGCCGTCAAAGACGATGCGGCCGTCGTTGACGGTATAGACGGAGTCGCCCATGACCAGGTGGCCGAGGGTGGACTTGCCGGCGCCGTTGGGGCCCATCAGCACGTGGGTCTCACCGGCGGCGACGTTGAGGTTGACATTGTGGAGGATGGTCTTCTCGTCCACGGAGGCGGTGAGACCATCGATGGAAAGCAGCGGATTTGCGCTCATGCTGTCCCTCTCTGTATATGGTGTACTCATAGGTGTACTAAACCCTAGGAATCTTCTCGGAATAAAGTTACTATGGGTTCGGCGTTAGTCAAGGGAAAACCCGACTAATCCACTCGACTTTTCTAGATGTGGGACAAAATAACAAGGTTTGTTTGTCCCACTTACTTAAGATTTGGGACAAACAGACCTGGTTATGTTGTCCCAGATGCGATGGGAGGGTAGGTATGCTCATTTCTTCCAAGGGCCGCTATGCCCTCCGGCTGATGATCTATATCGCGGCGCTGGGCGACGCCGAGGGCAAGATTGCCTTGCGCGAGGTTGCCGACCGTGAGCATATCTCACAAAAGTATTTGGAGCAGCTGGTTCGTCCGCTTATGAAGGCGGGCCTGCTTAAGAGCGTGCGCGGCAAGGGCGGCGGCTACATGATGGCCAAGGATCCAGCCGAGGTGCGTGCCGGCGACATCCTGCGCGCCGTCGAGGGCAGCACGGCGCCCGTGGCGTGCGACGGCATCGACAACAGCTGCACCCGCAGCGATTTGTGCTCGACCGTCAAGTTCTGGCGCGGCCTGGACGACGTGATCGAAAAGTACGTCGACGGCGTGACGTTGGCCGACCTGGCCGCCGTCCCCGAAATCAACTTTGACATTAAGCTGTAGGGGTGCAAATGGCATCTCTCGACAAGGTGTACAAGCAAATCGAAGTTTTTGCTCGGGAATGTGACGCCGAGAAGGTCGTGTTGTTTGGTTCTCGTGCTCGAGGCGACAACTTGCCCAAGAGCGATATTGACATCGCCGTAGCAGGTTGCCGGGATTTCGGCCGTTTCTCATATTTGATCGAGGAACATCTTGATACTCTTTTAGATGTAGATGTCGTCAATCTCGACGAGTCCCTATCGCAGCAATTGCTCGATGAGATTGCCAAGGATGGTGTGATTCTGTATGAAAAAATATGAGAACTTTGTCAGCGCCTTGGCGAATCTTGAGGATGCGCCCAATCAGGATCTCAACAATGATTTTGTTCAGAGTGGATTGATTAATAAGTTCAATCTTCAATTTGAACTGAGCTGGAAGCTCCTTAAGCGTCTGCTCGAGTATGAGGGCGCCACGCTTGCCGCGTCGGGGTCTCCTCGTGCCATCTTGAAGGAGTCGTACCGATTCTACGACTTTATTGATGAGGCGGCCTGGCTAGACATGCTCAGAGACCGCAATACGAACGTCCATATCTACGACAACAAGCTCGCTCAAGATTTGATTCAGCGCATCTTGAACGTCTATATCCCCGCTTTCTGTCAGTTGAGGGACGGGCTGATGGAGCGATACGGCGAGCTTCTGATGGCGCCCGACGACCAGTTTGTTTAATTCCTTAAGATTTCGCGGAAGGTTGTTGCCGTTTACCGAGGGGTTGTTGTGCAACAACGGACGAGCTGCAATACTGATTCTATCTTTGCAAACTGCACTTTAACTACACCAATGCAGGGAGGATCTTATGCAGCCCAAGCATTCTGCTATTGTCGCGGGTCTGACGCTGGCGCTTTCGTTTGGCGCCGTTTCCGCGCCGGCACCCGCCGCTGCCGAGGAGCCCACGCCAGGCGTTGCCTCGGATGCCACCGATATCGATAAGGGTCTCTACACCCAGCAGTCCTTCTCGGGCGTGCTGAGGTCGGTCCAGGGCGTTTCGTTTGTCAACGTGACTACCGAGATGAAGTACTTTACCAAGTACGAGAGCCATGGTAACTACAACCAGGGCTTTTCGTATGGTGACGGCTACAACGCGCTGGGCTATTACCAGTTCGACCGCCGTTGGTCGCTCATTCCGTTTATGAAGCAGGTCTACAACTACAGTTCCGAAAAATACAGCATGCTCAAGGATGCGATTGATCGCGGCAGCGAGATTTCCAACGCGAGCAATGCCATGTACGAGAACGACCAGCTTACCGAGCTGGGCCGTATTGCACAGGAGGCCTTCCAGGGTGCTTATAACACCGATCCTGCTGAGTTTTCGGCTCTGCAGGATGCGTATGCGTACAACTCGTACTATGCGGTGACCGAGGCGTGGCTTAAGAGCGCTCTTGGCATTGACATCTCCGGCCGCGCCGATTGCGTCAAGGGTATGGTGTGGAGCATCACCAACATGTGCGGTACCGGTGGCTGCAGAGACTTCTTCCGCTGGGCGAATCTTTCCAACGATATGTCCGACCGCGAGTTTGCGACGGCGCTCTCCAATAGCGTGGTCAACAATGTCGCCACCAAGTTTTCAAGTCAGCCCCAGTATCATGAGGGCTGGAAGAACCGCTACCGCAACGAGCTGAAGGACTGCTTGGTTTATATCGCCGAGGACGAGGCCGCTGCCGCTGCGACGCCCGTGCAGCCCGAGCCTGCGCCGGCGCCCTCGCCGACACCTGATTCGAATGACGGCTCGAGTGACGATGCCAACGATGACAGGATGGATGCGCCCTCGACCGATGCTGACGGTAATGGCTCTGCTGGTGGCACTACCAACGACGGCTCTACCTCGAACGGCTCCGATTCGAACGGCTCTGCTGCGAGCGATTCGCCTTCAAGCTCTGCCGGCAATACGGACAGCGACGCTTCTGGTTCGACCGACGCTGGCACCTCTAACTCATCTACCGGCTCGAGCGATTCGTCCGTTGACACCGGCTCTAACAACGGCTCCGGCTCTGACACGACCCCTGATTCCGATGCTTCCAAGGACGACTCGAATAAGGCGCCGGACGCTCCCGTTGCTTCGCCGGACAAGAAGCCTTCTTTCTCCGAGCAGCTTGGTTCTACGCTTGGTTCTTCGCTGATGGCTGGCGTCAATAACGGCTCGGCCCAGAACAAGGACAACTCTGATCAGGTTTCCACGGAAAAGACCGAAGCCGCAAAGGGCGACTCCAAGGACAAGGCTTCCGAGAAGGCTGAATCCGATAAGGGTCCTAGCTCTGATGAGAAGGGCGACAAGTCCGGTCAGAAGAAGGACGAGAGCAAGACCGAGGGCGAAAAGAAACAGCCCGAAGACGACGACAAGAGCGGTGCTGACAACCAAGTCCAAGAGCAAAATGACTCCAAGACGGTGACCACTACAACCACGACGACTACAACGACCAAGTCATCTGGCGGTAACATGCCCAAGACGGGCGACCTTATCGTTATGGCGAGCCTTGCCAGTGCAAGCTTGGCCACGCTGGGTGCCACGTCTATTGTGAGTGGCAAGCATAAGCTCGATCAGCAAAAGAAGGCTGCTGGGCAGAACGACTCCGAGGAGTAGTCCCTTTCGGTTGCCCGACAACTAAAGATTCGCAATGGGGGCCGGTGCAGTTGCATCGGGCCCCATTTTGTTGCACAACGATTTGTTATGCCCCCTCAAGGCCTTTGTTCCTACCGTTGCCCGATGCCTTTGCACGGATCCAGCGTTGCACTTGAACTGCTCGCTACAATGGGCTTCGTGCTGCGTTTTAGGGAGAAGTTACGGTGTCTGAACAGGAGTATTGCAACAGTGACGATACTTTTGGCGTACGGCTTGTCAACCATGTCGATGATGCGGTTTTGCCGGTCGGTGTGCATGATTTTGCCGATGCCATTGGTCGTTGCATGCTGGTTGACAAGACCATGTTTATTGCCGATGTGTTGGACTGCGACGCGTCCGTTGTGGTGTGCTGTCGACCCGAGGGTTTTGGCAAGAGCATGAACTTGTCGATGCTCAGGGCTTTTCTGGAGCGTCCGGCGGTCAGTCGCGCTGGTCAGCGTTTGTTTGCCGATGCTCAGATTTGGGATGCAGACGGCGGGCGCTATCGGGATGAGTACGCTTGCTATCCGGTGATATCGCTGGACTTTTCTGGCGCTGCGAGGCGTGGCGCCGCTATTGCCGACGTCGTGCGCGATGCTCTTTCGGGCGAGTGCGCTCGTCTGCTGGCGCTTTTGGAGGCTCCGGATTTAGCTCGAGACAAGGTGCGTCACATCGAACGCGTTGCGCGTGGCGCGGCGAGCGAGGATGAGGTCGCCTCGGTGCTTGGCGTGCTCATAGAGCTGCTGGAGATTGCCTGCGATGAGCAGGTTGTATTGCTCGTTGATGGGTACGATGCGGCGTGGTCTCGCCGTGCGAGCGCGAGGGACGCTTCCGACGCCGATCCGGCAGAACTACTTGACCGTGCGCTGTTTGACGCCATTGCCACTGCGCGCGATTCGTTGCGGCTGACGTGTCTGATGGGGGAGTGTTCCGGTCCCGCCGAAGCGGCGCTTTCTTCGCGCGGCTGCTCGTATTGTCTGACGACGCCGCTGTCGGCGTGGTGTGACCGTTGGTTCGGTTTTTCGGATGCCGAGGTCGAGGCTCTGTTGAATCATGCTGGGCGCGAGGAATACCTGGATGATGCGCGTGAATGGCTCGAGGGATATCGGTTTGGCAGGGCCTATTGCTCGAGTCCAGAGCGTGTGATCGGTTTTCTGGGCCGAGGCTGCACGGCGCCTGTGCGTGCCGATCTGTATGGATATGCCGATTGTCTGAGTAGGGTAGTTGCCGGGTGGAATCTCGACCGCCTTTCGGTCTTGTTTGATTTGCTCGAGGCCCATGGGTGCGCTGAGGTCCCGCTTTGTTTGGGCACTGCAGAGCCAGATGTCTCGCCTGACGATGGCATGTGGACAGCGCTGTATCTGTCCGGTTTTCTCACGACGGATATGACTGAGGAGCCGGAGCATGGCGATCGCCTCCGTGCTTTGCGATTGCCCAATAACGAGCTTCGCCAGACCTTGCGTCTAGTGATTATTGAGTGGTTTGAGTGCGCTGCAGAAGACATTCGAGACGTCGATGCGTTTCGCGACGGGCTGTGCCATGGGAACGAGGATACCGTGAGGCGGGCGCTAAGCCGCATCTTAGGAGATGCGGGAATCGGTGCGACCGACCCAGATGCGCCACTGCCATATCATCTGCTCTTGCAGGGGCTCTGCTTTGGCTTGCCGGGCTATGCCAATCCTGCCTCGAGGCGAAAGTGTGGCGCGGGTCGCTGCGACATCCAGGTTTTTCCTACGGGCGCCGTGTTCGACATAGCCGATACGATCGGTATGCTCGATGAACGTCCGCTGATAACGATCAACATGATGTATGACCCCGGTGTGGATGCGCTGGGCCTGGAATTGCTGGCCGTGCAGGCGCTGCTCGACATAGAGCGCGACGGCATCGACGAAATCCGTGTGCCGCGCCCCGGCGTGGGTCGCATGCGCTGGGGGTTCGGTTTTGATGGGCAGCATGTGGCTACGGTGTGCCAGCGGCTTTAAGCGCCGAGGTGTTTCCGGCTTCCGTTACTCGGTGTCCTTCATGGGCGGCATGGGCTTCCAGTTGGGATCCTTGACGATCTTGCGGGCGTCCTTCATGCCTCGGCGCAGCGCCGGAATACCGGTCTTAAAGCACTTGTCAACGGCAGCCAGGCGAATGAACTCCTTGCAGAAGGTCGCGACGTTGCCCAGACGGAACAGCGCGGGGTGATAGTCGCCGTAAATCTGCATGTAGCGGGCCAGATAACCGCGGTTGCGCATGATGTAGTAGCGGTTGGTGTCGCTCGTAGAGTTGAGCTGGCGCTTGCCGGCGATATCCCAGTTAGAGACAGCGCGGGCACGCTTGAGCACCACGTCGGCAACAACGGCGGCGGGGAAGTGCTGGCTGGCCACGTAGCCGTAGCAGGCATCGTCGCCGTAGATGAAGAATCGCGCATCCGGCAGGCCGATCTTGTCGACCACGCGGCGCGAGAACAGGCCGCCTTCAAAGCACAACTGGTTCATGGCGCGGTAGCCCTTGGGGCCCAGGTCCCACTTAGCGATGGGGTTGGGGATACCAAGCGAAAGGATGAGCTGGTACTGCCAAAAGAAGGCGCCGCCGTCAAAGTCCAGGCGCGAACCCTGGATGACATCGTAGCGGTCGGTCCACTTGGCAAGACGCTCGATGCCTTCGGGGATGACGAGCACGTCGTCGTCCATCACCCAGAACCACTGGGCGCCCAGGTCGTAGGCGCATTTGGTGCCGGCGGAGAAGCCACCTGCACCGCCGCCGTTTTCGAGCTGTGGTGCGTAGATGACGCGGTCAGTGCCGCCCTTCGCGTCGGGCTGTTCGATGTCGGTGCCCCACAGGTTGGCCAGGCGCTCGTTGAATGCGGTGCACATGGCCTCGGTCTCACGCGAATTCTCGTTATCGACGATCACGATGCGCCAGGGCGCTGCCGTAAGCTCGGTCATGGAGTCGAACAAGTTGGCCAGGAGTTCCTGGCGCTTGTACGTAACGACGACAATGGCGAGCTTATCGATGGGAGCGGGAAGGGTTGAAGGCATGGGGCAATATATCCTTTCACGCGCGGCGGGTGAGTGCAGCGCGGAAGCTATCGAATACGTCCTTGGGACTGTCCTATTGTAAAGGCTCGGCGCACCTTGGCGGCAAGCTTTGAATAAAACGCAGGAACCTGCCATGGGCCCGCCGCATGACGTGGGGCCGCTTTGCCCGCAAGAGGCTCCATAGATTATATAAACGCCCGCTGGCGCGCTGACCCTTTGATACCATGAAACGACAGGTATTTCCTAAGGAGCACATTTGTCTACTAACGCCTCTGGCAGCCCTGTTCTGTCGCTGCTTATTCCCATTTACAATGTTCAGCGCTACCTGCGCGAGTGCCTCGATTCCGCCCTGGCGCAGACGCTCAAGGATATTGAGATCATCTGCATTAACGACGGGTCGACCGACAACTCGCCGGCGATAATCCGCGAGTATATGGAGCGCGATGGGCGCGTCAAGATGATCGACAAGGCCAACAGCGGCTACGGCGACTCGATGAACCACGGTCTGGAGATGGCGCGTGGCAAGTACGTTGGTATCTTGGAGTCCGATGACTTTATGGCGCCCGACGCACTCGAAAAGCTTGTCTCGGCCGCCGATAGCAATAATGCCGACTTTGCGAAGGCGAACTTTGATTTCTACTGGTCTAAGCCCGAGGAGCGCCGTTCGCTGCACGAGATGTTTAAAGCCAAGGACTGTGGCAAGCCAGTGCACCCGAGCGATACAACGCAGTTCTTTAAACAAAAGCCGTCGATTTGGTCGGCCGTGTACCGTCGCGATTTTCTTGAGCGCAACGGCATTAAGTTCCTGCCGACTCCGGGGGCATCCTTTCAGGACACGTCATTTGCCTTTAAGGTGATTGCGTGCGCCAATAAGGCTGTTTACCTGCATGATGCCGTTTTGTCGTATCGACAGGACAACGAGAATTCCTCGGTCAATTCTTCGGCTAAGGTCTTTTGCGTCAATACCGAGTATGCCGAGATTGAGCGTTGGATTCGAGAGGATTATGCCCGCGACCACGTAAGCGGCGATGTCGCGCGCATGCTCAAGTTCAATCAGCTCATTAAGTACGATTCGTACATGTGGAACTACGTACGCCTGGCGCCTAAGTTCTATAAGGAGTTCCTGGTTCAGATGGCCAAGGAGTTCCAAGCGGCCTTGGACGCGGGGGAGTTTTCGCTTGACGACCTCAAGCCGTGGAAGCGCGCAAATCTCGCTGCCATCCTCAAAGATCCTGAGGGCTGGGTTGACGAGCATCCGAGTTTTGCGACGGATGGTGCCTTGGGGCGCGCCAAGTATTACGCCTCGGTTGGAGGCCCAGGCGTGGTCGCCGCCTTCCTCATCGAATCGCTGAGGGGGTAGGTCGGCATGGGAGAGGCCTCGTGTCCTAAAGCTACCATTGTCGTCCCCGTTTACAACTCTGCGCGCTCCATTCAGCGATGCCTCGATTCGCTGTTGGCCCAGTCCGAGCGCTCGATTCAGGTTGTCTGCGTCAACGACGGTTCGACTGATGATTCGTTGAACGTGTTGCGCCAGATTGCGCAGGCCGATGATCGCGTACTGGTGATTGATCAGGAAAACGCGGGCGTCTCGTGTGCTCGAAATGTCGGAATCGATGCCGCCGAGGGCGAGACCGTCTTTTTTGTGGACGCCGACGATTACATCGATGCCCAGACGATCGAGCGCGTGCTGCATGCCATGAAGTCTGCAGATGCCGAGGCCGCCGTTTTTGGCGGCGTCTGTGAACCTGCCGATGCTGCCCCCAAACGCGTCCAGCAACTCATGAGCCCCAAAGCTGGTACCTTCGGCGCCCGCGATCCTCAACTGCTGTTCCATTCGAATGCGCAGCCCTATGCCTGCCGTGCGGCTTTTTCGCGCGAGCTGCTCAATCGCGAAGGCATTCGCTTCGCCCCCGGTTTGGCTTTGGGCGAGGACGTCGTCTTCCAATTTGCGGCTTATGCGCTTGCCCGCAGGACCGTCGTCATGCCTGACAAGTTCTACCACTACGTGATGGAGAGCGAATCGGCGACGCACGAGTTCAACAGTGCCGAGGCGCGCGCCAAAAAGCTTGACGCCCACATGAAGATGCTCGAGGAGGTCTTGGAAGACTGGGCGGCCTATGGTCTTTTGGACCTGTGTCCCGGCGAGCTGATAACTTGGTTTTTGGACCTAATTGTGTTCGATCTGGCGCGCTTGGATGCCGATGACTTCCATCGCGTGGCGGCTCGCGTCAACATGGACCTCACGACGTTTTTGGGAACGGAGTGGGCGGATATGCCTGCTAAGGGTGCCGTTCGCCGTGTTGCCCACAAGCTCGTTGCGGCGACCTCGGGCGTTTCGATGGCAGACGCCACGCTGTTCTATCTTTCGACTCGCGGTCTCAAAGCCTGCCTGGAGCGCTTTCTATAATTCCAAGCGCTGCCGCCCGCCGCAACTCGGCTGCTAAAATAACCCTGTTACACGCTATTCAACGGGAGGTTCTCTTGCAGAACTCTGATACCCCTAAAGTTTCGCTGCTTGTCCCCATTTGCAATGTCGAGCGCTATCTGCGCGTGTGCCTCGATTCCGCCGTGGCGCAGACGCTCAATGACATCGAGATCATCTGCATCAACGACGGCTCCACCGATAGCTCGCCGGATATCATCCGCGAGTACATGGAGCACGACCCCCGTGTAAAGATGATCGACAAGGCCAACAGCGGCTACGGCGACTCGATGAACCGTGGCCTGGAGATGGCGCGCGGTGAGTACGTGGGCATCCTTGAGTCCGACGACTTTATGTTTGAGGATTCGCTTCAAAAGCTGGTCGCCAAGGCCGATGCTGAGCATGCCGATGCGGTAAAGGGCGACTTTTATCTGTATTGGTCCACGCCCAGCGAGCGACGTGAGCTGTTTGGGATTATCGACGAGCATATGACGGGCGCCGCGTATCGCCCCGTCGATCGCCCGGGCATCTTCTACCGCAAACCTTCCATTTGGTCAGCTATCTATCGGCGCGCGTTCCTCAACGACAATCAGATTCGCTTCCTTCCCACGCCGGGTGCCTCGTATCAGGATGCGGGTTTTAACTTTAAGGTCTGGGCATGCGCCGAGCGTGCTGCGTTTATCGCGGACCCCATTTTGTGCTATCGCCAAGACAACGAGAAGAGCTCTGTTAATTCGCCCAACAAGGTATTTTGCGTGTGCGACGAATACGCCGAGATGCAGCGCTTTTTGGATGAACGCCCCGAGCTTAAGGCTCAGCTTCAGGGTATTTTAATGCGCATGAAGGTCGATACGTACCGTTGGAACGATGAGCGCCTGGTCGATGAACTGCGCGAGCAGTTTTGGAAGAAAGCCTCGTCCGAGCTCAAGGCCGACTGGGATGCCGGTCGCTTTGATCTGTCGCTGTTTGATCCGCGTGGCGAGACCGACTTGCGCCTGATGGTCAAGTCGCCCCGCGCCTATATCGATTCGCGCTTTGACTTTAAGAAGCCGGGCAAGCTCAATACGTTTAAGCATTACTTTAAGATTGGCGGCCTGCCGCTGGTCTGGCGTGTGCTGACGTATCAGTGCACCTACGGCGACAACCCGCACCCCGATGACGTTCCGGCCGCACAGTAGGAGCGAGTGACTATGGCTACCCCCAAGATTTCCGTTGTCGTTCCCATCTATAAAGTGGAGGAGTGCCTGGCCTGGTGCCTGGACTCCCTGCTTGCGCAGGACATGCCCGATTGGGAAGGCGTGCTGGTCAACGATGGCTCGCCGGACGGCTCGCGCGATATTGCGGCTGCCTATTGCGAAAAGGACGCGCGCTTTACGCTGGTCGATAAGGAGAACGGCGGCCTGTCGAGTGCGCGTAATGCAGGCATCGCCGCGTCCACGGCGCCTATCGTTGCGTTTTTGGATTCCGACGACCGATTTACGCCCGATGCATGCCGCGTGATCGTCGATGCCTTTGAGCGCGAGGACTGCGACGTTTTGACCTTTGGCGCGAATCCGTATCCGCTTGAGGCGGGGTATCCGTGGCTTAACTATGTGCTGAGCCCGCGCGATGTGTCGTTTGAAGGCTATAGCTCCGACCTACTGTTTAAGGAAGCATCTCGCCCGTTTGCATGGCGCACCGCCTGCAAGCGTGAGTTTTTGCTGGGCAACGGGATCGTGTTCGACGAAACCGTTAAGTATGGCGAGGACCAGGTCTTCGATTTTGCCGTGTACGGTCGTTCGCACAAGACCGCGCTTATCTCGAACAAGCTGTATGATTACCGCGTGGCGCGCAAGGGTTCGCTCATGGACACCATGCGCTACGACGACGAGACGCGTCTGCTGGAGCACGTGAAGATTTACTCTGCGGTGCTGGCTGACTGGCAGCGCGACGGTCTCGATGCTCAGCATGCCGATGACCTGGCGTACTTCCTCTGCGATCTGGTGCTGTACGATGCGCTCAGGCTGTTGAGTACGGATTGCGGCAAGGTGTTTGCTGCCGTTGCCACGGCGCTTGCCGGTTCTGCCGTGGGCAGCGATGCTGCGCTCGCACAATGCGCTCCTTCTGTTGCTGCTATGGTGCGTGCGGCGCTTACCAGCAAGGCCCCCAATGTCCGTGCGTGCAAAAAGCTCATGTTCGATTACGATGTCTTGAGGTTTGGGCGCCTGGGTGCCTGCAAGCGCGTGGCAGCGAACGCCCTGGGAAAGCGAGAAGTGTAGATGAGTATCAAGCGTTTGGCACTTTGCCGCAGCCAGGGCCGTCTTTTTGTGCTGCTTCGTTTTGCCGGTCAGGATGTCGCCGCGCTTATTGAGCGGGAGGCCTCTCAGGCGTTTGCCCATGCGACTACGAGCGGTTCTTGTTTGCCGTCACTGGTGCTCCCGGTCGATCATGGCCGTGTGCTGGCGCTATGCCCTTCTGTTTCCGATTACGAGCGCGAGCTCGCCGTTTTGGTGCTTCCGTTTTTGGATGGCTCGTCGATGGATGCCGTTTTTGCATCCGGTGGCCAAAGGTTGGGCTCTATTCGTCTCGATAGCCGCGTGGCCAAATTGGAATCCAAGATTAACTACAAAGCAAAGCCTGCGCTGTGCGCGCTTATCCGCGATGCGCAGCGTGGCGAACACTGCGGCCGCTACGAGATCGATGCCATTCGCTATTTGCCGGCAGACGTCGGCGCGGTGTGGCGCTATGAGGTTACCTGGGCGGGAGACCCCCAGTGCGCGCCTGAGCTCCAGATCTTCGATACGCATATGAATGCCATCGATGTTACCGTGCATGTGTTTGAATCGCAGGTCGATGTTCCGCAGCAGAACGGATGCCGCATCAATAAATCGTATCTGAGTGTTGAGATGCCTCAGGATATACGAGATTTTGTCGCGATCGTGAGCGATCCCACAGAGCGGATCCAAAGCGGGTTTTGCGCCATGGATGGTCGCCTGTACAACGGCATGGTCGACGACAGCTGGAACCGTATGAAGGACGCGCGTGCAGACGACGCAGCTTATCGACGTTGGTTTGAGCAGCATCGCGCAAAGCCGGGCGATTTGGCGTGCCAGCGTGTCGCTTCGGCGGCCTTTGCCTATAGACCGCTCGTGAGCATTGTGGTGCCGTGCTACAAGACTGATCGGGTCTACCTGCGCGAGCTGCTGGAATCGGTGCAAGCCCAGAGCTATGACAACTGGGAATTGCTGCTTATGGACGCCTCGCCCGAATGGGACGCGGTGGCCACCCTTGCGGCAGGTGCCAACGACGAGCGCATCCGTCGCATCGAGCTTCCCGGCAACGGCGGCATTGTGGTCAACACCAACGCAGGTATCGAGCAAGCGACAGGCGACTACATCGCTTTCTTGGACCACGATGACATTCTGGAACCGGACGCGTTATTCCAGTATGTTTCCGCGCTGAACAAGGCGGCCGAGGGCGAGCGTCCCCAGGTCCTGTTCTGTGATGAGGACATGTTCCAGAAAACGGGGGAGTGGGGCCAGCCGGTCTTTAAGACCGTACTCAACGTCGACCTGCTCTATAGCCATAACTGCGTGACGCATTTCCTGATGGTGGAGAAGGCGCTCATCGATCACATTGGTATGTCCCCAGAAGACGTTGCGGGCGCCCAGGACTACGACTTGACGCTTCGCTGCCTTGCAGCCGGCGCGCGCTTTGAGCACGTTGCGCATGTGCTGTATCACTGGCGCGTGCATCCGGGATCGACCGCCGATGGCTCTGCCGATAGCAAGCCGTATGCCATTGAAGCGGGTCGTCTTGCGCTGCAGCGCCACTTTAACGCGCTGGGCGTTCACGGAACGGTCGAGGAGACCGAGACGCCGTTTGTCTACCGCATGCGCCATGCGCTGCCGGAGCCTGCGCCGCTGGTGAGCATTGTGATCCCCACCAAGGATCACATTGAGACGCTCGATGCCAGTGTGATGTCGATCGCCCAGAAGGCCACGTATACCAATTACGAGATCGTCTTGGTGGAGAACAACAGTGAAGCCCCGGAGACGTTTGCGTATTACGAAACCCTGCCAGAGCGCGTGGCTGCAGCATCCGAAGGCAAGAGCATCGCGCGCGTTGTGTACTGGCTGGGCGAGTTCAATTACTCTCAGATCATCAATTTTGGTGTGAAGCACGCCAAGGGTGACTACCTGCTGCTGCTGAACAACGATACCGAGGTCATAAGCCCGGACTTTATCGAAGAGATGATGGGCTATCTGCAGCGTCCCGATGCGGGCGTGGTGGGCGCCAAACTCTACTTTGCCGATCATCTGGTGCAGCATGCCGGCATTTTGATTGGCGTGCGTGGCGCACTTGCCCATGCCAACCAGGACTTCTCGGCAAAGCGCGAGGGCTATCTTGCCCGTGCCGTGCGCCCGGGCAACTTTAGCGCCGTGACGGGTGCCTGCCAGATGGTGCGACGCGACGTATTTGAGCGCGTCGGCGGCTACAACGAGGAATTCGCCGTCGGTTTTAACGACGCAGACTTTTGCCTGCGCGTGTGGGAGGCGGGTTACCGCACCATCTTTACGCCCTATGCCGAGCTGTACCACTACGAGTTCACCTCGCGCGGCAGGGAAGAGGCCAACGAGGAAAAGCTGCGCCGCTGGAAGCGTGAGCAGGCGCTGTTCATGCAGCACTGGCCGGAGTTCTTCTTGGATGGCGACCCCTGGCTCGGGCCGAACCTATCAGCCGAGAGCGAGTATTTCTCGGTCTAAGGCAATAGTTTTTAGGAAGTCCTTAACCTTCTTTCGCTATGAGCTTGGAAGAAAGCAACGTTGGGCTACTAGCTAAGACAAATTACGAAAGCTCGATACTTTCGCGATAAGTTTATATAAGCTTATATAACTCGATATTATTCGATATAGTCTACGATAAAAAATAAGCAATGATTGACTGTTAATCGATTCCCTAGAAAGGCAAACAAGTGAGCGCCACAGCATTCCATAACCCCTTTCGTCCCACTGCCGGCGCTGAGCCTCCGCGCATAATTGGTCGTGACGATATCGCCCTTGAGTTTACCGAGAGTTTGAATGCGGGAATTGGTGCACCTGCGAGGCTCATGCGCATTGCTGGACCGAGGGGCTCCGGAAAAACTGTTTTGCTCTGCGACCTTAGGGATCGTGCGCGAGAGCTTGGTTGGAAGACCGCTATTGTTTCTGCTGGCCCAAACCTATTGCTGGACTTGAGGGATCAGGTTGCTGATTCTTCCCTTGCGGCCAATGCTTCGGTCGGCGTAAATGCCGGCGTTGTTTCCGCGAAAGTTGACGTTGCGCCCAAAGAGCCAAGCCTTAGAAAGTTGCTGAGTTCGGCAGCGAAGTCTTCCAAGGGTCTTTTTATTGCCATCGATGAAGTTCAGGACGCCCCGATTGACGATATGCGTGCCATTGCGTCTACGGTTCAGCTTTTGATAGGGGAAAGAGTAGATATCGCACTTGCCTTTGCCGGTTTACCCGCCGGTGTTATGGATCTTATTAACGGTAAGGCACTTACGTTCTTGCGTCGTGCCCTCCCCGAAGATCTGGCGCCTATCAACCAGGTGGAGGTGGCGCTTTCTATGGGCGACAGTTTTATTGCGACCGGCTTGACCATAGAGGACGATCTGTTGTCGAGATCCGCTAAGGCTACTAAGGGCTATGCCTATCTGGTACAACTGGTTGGTTATTCCATTTGGCAGCGCGCCAACTTGCATCGTGCCAAAAGTGCCATCGTGAGTGAGCGCGATGTTGCCGAAGGCATTGCGCTGGCAGAGGCTCGTTTTCACGATGTTGTTCACGAGCCCGCGATTTCTGGACTGGGGCTTAACGATATCAAATACCTTTTGGCGATGTGCGAGGACAAACAACAGTCCAAATCATCCGAGATTGCTAGGCGCATGGGTAAAAAGACCAATGAGATTAGCTCTATTAGGGCAAAATTGCTACAAAGAGAGGTTATTCAGGCGCCACAGAGAGGCTACGTGCAGTTTGCCGTGCCGGACCTAGATATCTATCTGCGAGAGAACGCCGAGGAAATTCTCGAACGGTTCTAGGTCGAGGTATTTTCCATATCACCATAGTGAATCGTTAGCACGTTGGTCCCTTCGGATTGTTGGCTTGGCGTCTGGTGTGATTGACCGTAGCGTAAGTACGTAAAGCGATTGTTGTTGACGCTTAATGCATGCGGCTTCCGTTATTTTCGAGTGACATAATCGATTGCTTCCGCGCAAGATTGGCATAGATTCACAATTGAGTATTTCCGAATGAAGGTGACTAGGCCTACCTCGCGCATCAATTTGTTGATAAACTCATCTGCAAACGATAGGCTGATGAACGGCACGTCCGCAAAGTCCAAATAGACCTTATTATCTGCATCGTTAGCCATGTTTAATGCTAAACAGCGCATTTTCGCAGCGTCGTATCTGCTTCCAAATCCGGATGATTCGTCAGCCAGACGAAGTCGGAGGCTTCTGCCCGACGGGTCGGTTTCATGGGATTCTTTCCAAAGATTGACTGGTGAGTTTCCCTCAAAAATATCTGACATGGATATTGATGAGTTTGTCGAGATTTGAAAATCTACCAACGTGCTTCCGCCTGCCGGGGTGTTGACGTTTCTGAATGCGACCGTAGCGTCTGACCCCTTATGTTTGTGAACCTTTCTATATCCAATGCCGTCAGACTGAATATCGAGAGAACCAGATGCTGCGTCGACAATACTGTCAAGAAGCCATAATCCGTTGCCTGCGCCATTTCCATCTGTTACGCCCTTGCTGAGGGCGAGTTGTATAGCCTCCTTTGTGTCAGCAAAGGCTACGCCGCCACTCCTAAGTGAATTGGGGATGCCAATTCCGTCATCATGGACTGCGATTGCGACTTTGTTAGATTGACGATGAACTTGGGCCATTACGTAGCCTTCAACATGCTCGCTTTGCATTTTTGTCGAATGAACAAGCACGTTATCTGATATCTCGTTTAATCCGTATTCGATTCCATGGAGAAGCCCGGGCGCAAGCACCGTAGTCTTGCGAAGTGAGTCGATAATCCCACTAACCACATCAAAGTGCGTATTTCTGTCGAAGCGCCAAACTTTATCAAGAAATGATGCCGAATCGACACCATTAGGGTCTTTGTAGGGCTTTAATAACCCCAAAGCTTCAGCATAGGTTCCCTTACCAGTCGATTTGGAGGGGAGGAAAGTGCAACCGTGGTCGGTCGAATAGGATGACAAGGTCGCAACTATCGGAAGTACTCGATTGGGATATAACCCGTTTTCTTCAGCCTCCAGTCTAACTTTGAAAATGTTGAAGCCGGATTCGATGGCAGTGTCTATTCTTTTCCTGAGATAGCCGGCTGCGCCGCGAGACGGCTTTATGGTTAACACTACATAGGGCTTTTTGGGTTCAGATGTATAATTCATGGTGAAACAGCCTGGCCATGGTCCCGAATTGGTAAGTAGGGCTATTCTATCAGTGAAGCCCCAGACGCCTCTGATACAAGCGAAACATTGGGGCATTTTTTTGGACAATTTCACGGTTAACGCGTGTGGCGCCGTCCTGGTAAGTCAGTAAAACTGTTCGCAACTTCTTACTTCAATTAAATTGATGGTCGTACCTCTAGATGAGGCACTTGCACCCTTGCTGGATTGCATGGTCGGCATTATTGATGGACTGAAGTTGGTGCGTTTTGCTGCCGGTTACCATCGTTCATGCGTTCCTTCCACTTGCTGCATGCTTAAATGCATACTTAAACGATCTTTACTGGCTCTACGCTCCTATATACCAATGCTATTTGCTGCAAGCGAGACCCCTCATTTTTAACCCTAGCAATTTATATTTCGTTCATCGGGTGGCCATTGCAGAGCATTATGCAGGAGGGGTATTGAAACATTGGCGTAGTGTCTGCTTTCGACTGGTGCTAGGAGATTGAGCTAAAACTAAGTTGGTGCCTCCATTTGCTGCCTCTGGTCTATTCGCCGCATGCGTACGCTCGAGATCATGGATGAGCAGCGACCTGAATCACGACCCGTAAAGGCCGCGGCTGGCCGAATGCACGGCCAGTACCTCAGGTGCGGCGGGATCGGGACCCACGGGGAGGTCCACCCGCCCGCGCATCGTGTGGTACGTCAGACCTCGCGACGCCGAGGAGCCCGCGCTGCGCTGATATGGGGTAGCGCGGGCTCCTCGGCCGCTATGGCCCCCACCTTCGAGCGTATATCAGCGCCGCTTGTTTCAAGACATCGACCTCCATGCGGAGCCTGCGGTTCTCGCGCCCCGGCTCTATGATCCTGTTCTGCTCGGGCATGCGGTTGTCCGCCGCATGGGGCGAACCCGTCGCGTTGATCGATTTGACCCAGCGCTCGACGGTGCTCTTGCCGAGATTGTACTCCTCCATGATCTCCCGCTTGGGCTTGCCGACGTTGTAGAGCTCGACTATCTGCCTCTTGAACTCGTCGGTGAAATGCCTGGGGTGCCTGGGGTCCCTCATGCAGCTCTCCCGTCTCTCACGCCCCTCACGGAACTGTCCATATCGGTGTGGTCAATCCAGAAAACCGAATGGGGCGGACGGGGTCGTCCGGCTGAGTTTGGGAATCGGTGCCGGACGGCGGGCGGAGCATGACCCCGAGACCCATCGAAACACTTCTGCATCGTTTCTTCAACTGGGGAAGCTCCGGTCCCGGCACCCATTTCGGGAACCGGGGCCGTTCGGTTAAGTGCGGGAAGGGGCTATCCGTTCGGGACGTTCGGCTGAAGTTGAGAATCGACCTTCTTTTCTGTCTTTGCATAAATAAATAAGGATAAAATTAATCAATAAATAGTAACGAAATCAG
>UQLC01000008.1 GCA_900541795.1 uncultured Collinsella sp.
CACGCAAAGGAAAGCACTTAATGTGCTTTCCGTCTTGCGCAGGACTGTAGAGCAGCAAACTTAAACAGCGGGCCGCCCGGACCGGGAATCCGCCCCCGCGCACAGAAGGGGATTCCTTTTGTGTAGGCTTTGCGGAAATGTGCCAATTTTGGGATACGCCCGGCGGCGTGGTCTGTTGACGGCACAGCTAACGCCACGTATCCTATCGAACTGCGTGTTTCGTAGGGGGATGCTGACCCCTCGATTCAAGCCGTTGCACTTTACAGAAAGCTGGAATCATTCGAGAAGGAGTACGCTTTGCCTACTATTAACCAGCTGGTTCGCCAGGGCCGTCGTTCCGTGCCCAAGAAGTCCAAGAACGCTGCTCTGCAGCACAACTCCCAGAAGCGCGGCGTGTGCACCCGCGTCTTCACCACGAGCCCTAAGAAGCCGAACTCGGCTCTTCGTAAGGTTGCCCGTGTTCGCCTTGTCAACGGCATCGAAGTTACTGCTTACATCCCGGGTGAGGGCCACAACCTGCAGGAGCACTCCATCGTGCTCGTCCGCGGCGGTCGTGTCCGTGACCTCCCTGGTGTCCGTTATCACGTCATCCGTGGCGCCTACGACGCTGCTCCGGTCCAGAACCGTATGCAGGCCCGTTCCAAGTACGGTGCTAAGCGCCCCAAGGCTAAATAAGCCAGATAACGTTTTGATACTTTCGCCGTGTGCCGCCTAAGCGCCGCACGGTAGACACTTAAGGAGATTTCACATGCCGCGTCGTGCAGCAGCTAATCGTCGTGAGGTTCAGCCTGACGCCGTTTACAACAACCGCCTGGTGACTCAGCTCATCAACAAGGTCCTTCTTGACGGCAAGAAGGCCACCGCTGAGCGCATCGTTTACACCGCTTTCGAGATCGTTGCCGAGAAGTCCGAGGGTGGCGACGCTCTCGCTACCTTCAAGAAGGCTATGGACAACGTCAAGCCCACGCTCGAGGTTAAGCCCAAGCGTGTCGGTGGCGCTACCTATCAGGTCCCGATGGAGGTCAACTCCCGTCGTTCCACCGCTCTGGGTATCCGCTGGATCGTCAACTTCTCCCGCGCTCGCAAGGAGAAGACCATGGCCGAGCGTCTCGCCAACGAGATCCTCGACGCTTCCAACGGCCTGGGCGCTTCCGTCAAGAAGCGTGAGGACGTCTTCAAGATGGCCGAGGCCAACCGCGCGTTCTCTCACTATCGTTGGTAAGTTTAAGGTAAGGAACTAACATGGCTAAGCCTAAGTACAAGCTTTCCGATACCCGTAACATCGGCATCATGGCCCACATCGATGCCGGTAAGACCACCACGACCGAGCGTATTCTTTACTACACCGGTAAGACCCACAAGATCGGTGAGGTCCATGAGGGCGCTGCCACCATGGACTGGATGGTTCAGGAGCAGGAGCGCGGCGTAACCATTACCTCCGCTGCTACCACGTGCTTCTGGAACAAGGACGGTAAGGACTACCGCATCCAGATCATCGACACCCCGGGCCACGTTGACTTCACCGCCGAGGTCGAGCGCTGCCTGCGCGTCCTCGATGGCGCTGTCGCCGTCTTCGACGCCGTTGCCGGCGTTCAGCCCCAGTCTGAGACCGTTTGGCGTCAGGCTTCCACCTTCAACGTCCCCCGTATCGCCTTCATCAACAAGTATGACCGCGTGGGCGCTGACTTCTTCAACGCTATCGAGACCATGAAGGATCGTCTCGACGCCAACGCCGTGGCCGCTCAGGTCCCGATGGGCGCCGAGGACAACTTCTGGGGCGTCATCGACCTGGTCACCATGACTGCATGGGACTTCAAGGCCGACGAGAAGGGCATGACCTACCCCGAGCCGATGGACGAGATCCCGGCTGAGTTCGCCGACATCGCTGCCACCAAGCGCGAGGAGCTCCTTGACGCTGCTGCCAGCTTTGACGACGAGCTCATGGAGAAGATCCTCATGGAGGAGGACTTCACCGTCGAGGAGCTCAAGGCTGCTCTGCGCAAGGGCGTTCTGGCCAACGAGCTCAACCTCGTCTTCGTGGGCTCCGCCTACAAGAACAAGGGCGTTCAGGAGCTGCTCGACGCTGTCGTCGACTACCTGCCCAGCCCGCTCGACGTCGAGGCCGTCACCGGTACCGATCCGGATACCGGCGAGGAGATTCAGCGTCATCCTTCCTTCGACGAGCCCTTCTCCGGCCTGGTCTTCAAGATCATGACCGACCCGTTCGTCGGTAAGCTCACCTATGTCCGCGTTTACTCCGGCCGTGCCGAGTCCGGCTCCTATGTGGTCAACGCTTCCAACGGTCAGCGCGAGCGCCTCGGCCGCATCCTTGAGATGAACGCCGCCGAGCGTATCGACCGTGACGACGCTGCCGCCGGCGACATCGTCGCTTGCGTCGGCTTCAAGAACTCCACCACCGGTGACACCCTGTGCGAAGAGGGCAAGGAGATCGTCCTCGAGAAGATTGAGTTCGCTAAGCCCGTTATCGACGTTGCCATCGAGCCCAAGACCAAGGCCGAGCAGGACAAGATGTCCCTGGCTCTGACCAAGCTCGCCGAGGAGGACCCGACCTTCCAGGTGTCCACCAACCACGAGACCGGCCAGACCATCATCGCCGGCATGGGCGAGCTGCACCTCGAGATCATCGTCGACCGTCTGCTCCGCGAGTTCAAGGTTGACGCTAACGTTGGTAAGCCCCAGGTTGCCTACCGCGAGACCGCTGGTCACGACGTCGAGAAGGCTGAGGGCAAGTTCGTCCGTCAGTCCGGCGGTCGCGGTCAGTACGGCCACGCCGTCATCAAGCTCGAGAAGATGGAGGAGGGCTTCGGCTACGAGTTCGTCAACGCTATCGTCGGCGGCGTCGTGCCCAAGGAGTACATCCCGTCCATCGACAAGGGCATCCAGGAGGCCCTGAACACCGGTGTTATCGCCGGCTTCCCGGTCCTCGACGTTAAGGTCACCCTGTTCGACGGTTCTTACCACGAGGTCGACTCCTCCGAGGCCGCCTTCAAGATCGCCGGTTCCATGGCTATCAAGGACGCCCTCAAGAAGTCCGATCCGCAGCTGCTCGAGCCGATCATGGCTGTCGAGGTCGAGACCCCCGAGCAGTACATGGGCGACGTTATGGGCAACCTCTCCGGTCGCCGCGGCAAGATCGAGGGCATGGAGGATCGTAAGAACAGCAAGCTCATCCGTGCCAAGGTGCCGCTGGGCGAGATGTTCGGTTACGCTACCGACCTTCGCTCCCAGACCCAGGGCCGTGCATCCTACACGATGCAGTTCGACTCTTATGAGCCCGCGCCCAAGTCCATCGTGGACGAGGTCATGAGCAAGAACGCCTAAGTTCGAGCTCCCTGTTACGTAATCCGCGAGAACATCTCTCGCACTCTTTGGAGGTTTAAGTTGGCTACCCAGAAGATCCGCATTCGCCTCAAGGGCTATGATCACGAGGTCGTCGATCAGTCCGCGAAGCTCATCGTCGAGACCGCTCAGAAGACCGGCGCTCGCGTTTCCGGTCCTGTCCCCCTGCCCACCGAGCGCAACCTGTACACGGTTATCCGCTCGCCGCACGTGAACAAGGACTCCCGTGAGCAGTTCGAGATGCGCACTCACAAGCGCCTCATCGACATCCTCGACCCCACCTCGGGCACCGTTGATTCGCTCATGCGTCTCGACCTCCCCGCTGGCGTCGACATCGACATCAAGCTCTAAGCGATATCGCTCATAGCTTAAAGGGCCCCGCTGCCGTTACGGTAGCGGGGCCCTTTTGTTTTGAGTTTAGATTTTGGGATAGCGAATTCGTCTGCCGAGCCGACGGCTGCGGCGCCCTATTCGCTCAGGGGGCGCAAGGATGCTTCTTCGAAGTGGAAGACGCACAAGCCGCTCTCGGTCTCAATGCATGCGCGGCCGCAATCGTCGACCGTTCTAAATATGCCTCGTGCCAGCTCGTCTCCAGCGGGGGAGCGGGCGATAACGTGCTTCCCGATCCAATTGAGGTGAGCGATATATTCGTCGTGGACGGGCGCGAGCGGACCGGCGTTTTCTTCCATGGCGTTGAGGCGCTCTGCCCAGGTATCTACAGCGTCTATAACTGCGTGATAGACCTCATCGAGGAGCATGTCGACGGCGGGAACGCTCTCGTTGAGGTCCGAGAGGCCAATTGCCGCCAGGCCGCCATCGGGCACCTCTTGGGGCGTGTAGTTTACGTTGACACCAATGCCGCAGACGGCGAAAGGTTTGCCTTCGTTATCGCGTGCGGCCTCGACCAGAATGCCGCCGAGCTTGCGTCCTCGCGCGACCAGGTCGTTGGGCCATTTGAGGGCTATTTCGCTTGCAAGGCCTTGCTTTTCGAGTGTTTCGAGCACCGCTAGGCCGCTGACGGCGGCAAGACCAGAGTACTTTGCGGGATTAACGCATGGACGCAGGACAATCGAAAGCAATAGGTTGCCGGCGGTTGAATCCCACTTGTGGCCGCGCCGGCCGCGTCCTGCCGTTTGCGCGCGGGCGGCAAGTCCTGTGCCGTGCGGCGCACCCTGTTTTCCTGCCTCGAGCAGGTCATCGTTGGTCGATCCGGTTACGTCGACAATCGTTAATTGGGCATCCATAGCGGCTGCTACCTCCTTATTGAATAAGTGAATGACGCAATGGTGTCGAGAGATAGACACAATGTGAAGCCTTTGTCGCATTTGGACAATTTAATGTTAACACGTCAACAAAGACTGAAATGCGTTATCCTCTCTTGGTCGATGTAAACACGTCAACAACTCAAAGGAGGTTAGTGATGGGTTTCACGATTCTTGGAACAGGCTCGGCGCTTCCTGAACGCAGTGTTTCCAATGACGAGCTGTCTGAGTTCCTCGATACCTCGGATGAGTGGATTTTTACCCGCACGGGTATCAAGAGCCGCCACGTCTGCACCACCGAGTCACTTGACGACCTTGCCGTAGCGGCGAGTGAGCGGGCACTCCAGGTGTCCGGAATCGACGCGAGCCAGCTGGATCTGATCGTCTGCTCGACGACGACGGGTGACCACCTTGTTCCCGCTGAGGCGTGTGCCGTTGCTGAGCGACTAGGCGCGACGTGCCCTGCCTTCGATGTCTCGGCGGCTTGTGCCGGCTTCGTATTTGCGCTCGATGTCGCCGAGGGCTATATCGCCCGCGGTCGCGCCGAGCGCGTGCTTGTCGTTGCTGCCGAGCAGATGACGCGCGCGCTCGACTGGACCGACCGTGCCACCTGCGTGCTCTTTGGCGATGGGGCAGGCGCCGCAGTGATTGAGGCTGGGGGAGACAGTCCCCTTGCCGTTGAGCTTTCGACGGCGCCCGACGTCGAGACGTTGCGCGTTCCCGGTCTGGTCGGTACCTCGCCGTTTAAGGCTTCCGCAGATAGCGCGAGCGTGCTGTCCATGAATGGCCGCCGCGTGTTCAAGTTCGGCGTCAACGCCATCTGCGACACGGTCCATAAGCTTGCGATCGATGCGGGCATTTTGGTCGAAGACATCGATCATTTTGTATTCCATCAGGCTAACGAACGAATCCTGAGCCAGGCGGTCAAGCGCCTGGGCGTGCCGGACGAGCGCGTGGTTCGCACGTTGCGCGAGACCGGCAACATTTCGAGCGCATGCATTCCGCTTGCCCTCGACCGGCTGGCAAACGCCGGTGCACTTCACACAGGCGACACCATCGCCTTGGTTGGATTTGGCGCCGGTCTGGATATAGGTGGCTATCTGCTTCGTTGGAAGTAGTCGCACATAGGAAATAAAAACGCCCTAGGGCACAACCAAAGGAGAACTACCATGGCAGATCAGAAGACCTTCGAGCGCGTTTGCGACGTTATCCGCGAGACCGCCGGTCTTGACGATGTCGAGATGAAGCCCGAGTCCACGCTCGAGGAGATTGGTCTCGACAGCCTGGGCACCGTCGAGATCCTCGTTGCCGTCGAGGACGAGTTTGGCATCCAGCTCGATACCGAGGAGAACCCCAAGACGGTCGGCGAGTTCGCCGATACGGTCGAGGCGGCATTGGAGAAGTAGAGATGCTCAAGACTCCTCTCTGCGATCTGCTCGGCATCGAAAAGCCCGTGTTCCAGGGCGGTATGGCCTGGATTGCCGATGCCTCGCTGGCGTCCGCAGTGTCCGAGGCGGGTGGCTTAGGCATCATCGCGGCCATGAACGCCGACGCCAACTGGCTTCGCGACCAGATTCATGAGCTGCGCGCCAAGACGGATAAGCCCTTTGGCGTCAACGTCATGCTCATGAGCCCGTTTGCCGACGAGGTCGCGCAGGTCGTGATTGACGAGCGAGTGCCGGTCGTCGTGACGGGCGCCGGCAATCCCGCCAAGTACATGAAGGCGTGGAACGAGGCGGGCATCAAGGTCATCCCGGTCGTTGCCTCGGTGGCGCTGGCGCGCCTCGTGGCACGTCGTGGAGCCACGGCGGTTGTTGCCGAGGGTACCGAATCGGGCGGCCATATTGGCGAGACCTCGACGATGGCACTGGTGCCGCAGGTCGTCGATGCGGTTGACATTCCCGTCGTGGCCGCCGGCGGTATTGCCGACGGCCGCGGCGTGGCGGCCGCCTTTATGCTGGGCGCCGAAGGCGTGCAAGTGGGTACGCGCTTTCTGGTCGCAGACGAGTGCACCGTCTCGGAGCAGTACAAAGAGATGGTCCTGAAGGCCAACGACACTTCAACGCGTGCGACCGGTCGCTCGACGGGACATCCAGTGCGCGCCCTCAAGAGCCCCTTCACCAACGCCTATGCCAAGAGCGAGGGTTTCGGCGCGAGTGCCGAGGAGCTCGGTGCTATGGGAACCGGTGCGCTGCGTAAGGCCGCCAAGGACGGCAACTACGAAGAGGGTTCGTTTTTGTGTGGACAGATTGCCGGTATGGTCAACGAGCGCCAGAGCGCACGCGAAATCGTTGACGACCTGGTCGCCGGCGCCGAGCACGTCCTGAAGGGTGCGTGCGCATGGGTGGCGTAGCGTTTTTGTTTGCCGGCCAGGGTGCCCAGCACCCCGCGATGGGCGTCGACTTGATCGAGACATCGCCGGCGGCCGCCGAGGTGTTCGCCATTGCCGATGAGGTGCGCCCGGGGACGAGCGAGCAGTGCCGGAGCGCCTCCAAGGAGGAGCTCTCGCAGACCGAGAACACGCAGCCTTGCGTGTTCGTGCACGACTTGGCTGTCGCCGTCGCCCTGCGCGAGCGCGGCGTGGTGCCTGCCGCCTGTGCGGGATTCTCGCTGGGCGAGGTCGCTGCACTCACCTTTGCGGGGGCATTCGATACGCGAGCGGGTTTTGAGCTCGTGTGTGAGCGCGCGGCATTGATGGCCACGGCGGCCGAGCGTCACCCCGGCGGCATGCGCGCCGTCATCAAACTTGATGCTGCGCAAGTCGAGAACCTAGCTGCGCAGGCCGGCGAGGACTGCTGGCCGGTCAACTACAACAGTCCCCAGCAGACGGTTGTGGCCGGAGCGCCCGATGCGCTGCAGACCCTCGACGTCCTAGTAAAAGAGGCTGGCGGCCGCGCCATGAAGGTCGCGGTGTCGGGTGCATTTCATAGCCCCTATATGGCCGAGGCGACCTGTGGCCTTGCCGCATATATTGAGGCCGGTCACGCGCCGTCCCCGTTGCTCATTCCTGTTTTGGCAAATATGACAGCGGCGCCCTATCCGGCGGACCCCCAGACGGCATCGGATGTCTTGGCCAATCAGGTGAGCCATGCCGTGCGCTGGGTCGATACGCTGCATGCTCTGCAGGATCAAGGCATCGACACATTTATTGAGGTCGGCCCCGGCAAAACGCTGTCCGGCCTGATCAAGCGTACGTTGAGCGACGTTCGTGTGTATTCGTGCGAGACGGCCGAGCAGGTCGCAGCTATTGCCGACGAGCTCGCATGGTCCACAGGGCTGTAACCCGAAAGGAATGACATGGGCAACTTGAACAACGGCGCGCTCGAGCGCAACGACTCACGTCGCGTGGCACTGGTCACGGGCGGCTCGCGGGGTATCGGCCGCGCCTGCGCTATCGGTCTGGCGGAGGATGGCTACGATATCGCCGTCGTCTATGCCGGCAGCGTCGATGCGGCGCGCGAGACGTGCGACGCCTGCGAGGCGGCTGGCGCCACGGCGCGCTCATATCAATGCGACGTGGCCGACCCCGCTGCCGTCAACGCGTGCGTGGAAGCGGTCCTCAACGACTTTGGCTCCATTTGGGCGCTCGTCAACAACGCTGGCATCACCCGCGATGGCCTGCTCATGCGCATGGGCGATGACGCCTTCGATCGCGTGCTCGATGTCAATCTTAAAGGAACGTTTAACACGACGCGCGCGCTCACCAAGACCTTTATGCGCCAGCGCGGCGGCTGCGTCGTCAACATGAGCTCGGTCGTGGGCCTGATGGGCAATGCTGGGCAAGCCAACTACGCTGCCTCCAAGGCGGGCGTGATCGGCCTGACCAAGGCGGTGGCGCGCGAGCTTGCGCCCCGCGGCGTACGAGTGAACGCGGTTGCCCCCGGGTTTGTCGAGACGGATATGACGGCAAAGCTCTCGGAGAAGGTGCGTACGGTAACCGAGGAGCAGATTCCCCTTAAGCGTATGGCGCGCCCCGAGGAGGTGGCCGGCGTGGTGCGCTTTTTGGCGAGCGATGCGGCTGCCTACATTACGGGTGAGGTCGTGCGCGTCGACGGCGGAATGGCGATGTAGAAACCAGGGCCGAAGAACGGCTTGGATGAGGAGACCATGATGGAACAGAGAGTTGCAATCACCGGTATCGGTGCCGTGTCGCCGCTCGGCAACACCGCGCTTGCCACCTGGGCGGCAATGTGTGCTGGCACGTGCGGCATCGGCCCGATCACGCACTTCGATACCGATGCGTTTGCCGTCAAGGTGGCAGCCGAGGTCAAGGGCTTTGACAGCAACGAGTACTTTGGCAAGCGTGACGCCAAGCATCTCGACCCCTGCGTTCAGTTTGCGATGGCGGCTTCGGACGAAGCCATGCACGATGCGGGCTTTGATGTCGAAGGCGCCATCGATCGCGAGCGCCTGGGCGTCTACGTGGGCTCGGGCGTGGGCGGCATGACGACGCTCGTCGACAACGTCCATACGATTGCCGAACGTGGGCCCCGCCGCGCATCGCCCTATATGATCGCGATGATGATCCCCAACATGGCATCGGGCAATATCGCAATCCGCCACAAGGCAAAGGGCCCGACCCTGCCCGTGGTGACCGCGTGCGCAACCTCGGCCCATGCGGTGGGCGAGGCGTTCCGCGCCATCAAGCACGGCTATGCCGACGCGATCCTCGCGGGCGGCGCCGAGGCTGCAATTATCCCCGATGCCGTTGCGGGCTTTACGTCCTGCCGCGCATTGACCACCAACCCCGATCCCGCGACGGCCTGCCGTCCGTTCGATGCAGACCGCGACGGCTTTGTGATGGGCGAGGGCGCCTGCGTGCTGGTACTCGAGAGCATGGAACATGCGCAGGCGCGCGGTGCGCACATTTATGCCGAGGTCGTGGGCTACGGCAACACCGATGATGCCTATCACATCACGAGTCCTGATCCCGAGGCTGCCGGCATTGCCCGCGCGATATCGCTGGCGGTGACCGAGGGCGACGTCAAGCCTTCCGAGGGTCTCTACATCAATGCCCACGGCACATCGACCAAGCTCAACGATTCGTCCGAGACGACGGGCATTAAGCGTGCGCTCGGCGAGGACGCGGCGCGCGCCGCGCACGTCTCGTCGACTAAGTCGATGACCGGCCACATGATCGGTGCCACGGGCGCCATCGAGGTCATGGCCTGCGCCATGGCGCTCGAGCAGGGCGTGGTGCCGCCGACCATTAACTACCACACGCCCGATCCCGCCTGCGATCTTGACTACACGCCCAATCGCGCGGTTCGCGCTGACCTTACCTGGGCGCTTTCGACCAACCTGGGCTTTGGCGGACACAACGCCGCCATCGCGCTGCGTAGATATACGAGGAGCTAGAGCATGGATTCCAAAAGACTTGCCGAGATAGCCGATGTTATGGAGGACCGCGGCCTCACGCGCGTACGCGTTGAGGAGCCCGATGGCACCGCGGTCGAACTCGAGCGCGCGAGCGCCGCACAGCCGGTTGCCGTGCCCATGCCCATGCCGAGCGCTATGGCCGCTCCAGTTGCAGCTCCCACAGTCGCGCCTGCCGCACCGGAGCCCGCCGCGCAGACACCTGCCGCCGCACCGGAGCCCAAGGGCACCGAGGTGACCGCTCCCATGGTCGGCGTTTTCTATGCTGCCCCGGCGCCGGGCGACGAGCCGTTTGTGCACGTGGGCTCTAAGGTCAAGGCCGGCGAGACGCTCTGCATCATCGAGGCCATGAAGGTTCTCAACGAGGTAACGGCAGAGGCAGACGGCGAGGTGCTCGAGATCTGCGTGGCCGACGGCGACCTCGTGGAGTTTGGCAGTTGCCTTATGAGGATCGGATAGGTGATATCCATGAACAAAGAAGAGCTTAAGGAACTGTTGCCGCATCGCGAACCGATGCTTTTGCTCGACGAGGCCGAGCTGGTGGGCGACGAGGCCCACGGCAAGATCACGATTACGGGCGACGAGTACTTTTTGCAGGGGCATTTTCCGGGAAACCCGGTGGTCCCCGGCGTGATTCAGTGCGAGATGCTCGCCCAAAACTGTTGCGTGCTGCTGATGGGCGATGAGGAAGCGCGCGGCGCGACGCCGTTCTACACGAGTCTGGACAAGGTGCGCTTTAAGCGTCCGGTGCGCCCGGGCGACACGGTTGATCTGGTGTGCACCATCACGCGTGCGCGCGGGCCGTTCCGCTTTGCGACGGGTACTGCGAGCGTCAACGGTGAGGTTTGCTGCCGCGCCGATATGTCTTTTGCACTCATGCACGAAAGTTAAGGAAGGCTTCATGTTCGACAAAGTGCTCATCGCCAACCGCGGCGAAGTCGCGGTCCGTGTTATCCGCGCGTGCCGCGATATGGGCATCAAGACCGTCGCCGTTTATTCCACGGCCGATGCGGACGCGCTGCACGTGCAGCTTGCCGACGAGGCGTATTGCATCGGCGGTCCGCGTCTTGCCGAGAGCTACCTCAACGACGATGCTGTGCTCACCTGTGCCGTAAAGTCGGGAGCTAAGGCAATTCATCCCGGCTATGGCTTTTTCTCCGAGAAGGCGAGCTTCGTGCGCGACTGCGACAAGTATGGCCTGGCGTTTGTTGGTCCTTCGGCCAAGGTGATCGACAGCATGGGCGACAAGGACGCCGCACGTCGAACGGCTGCCGCGGCGGGCGTGCCCATCGTGCCGGGCTGCGATTTGCTCAAAAGTCCCGAGGAGGCAACGGCCGAGGCTGAGCGCATTGGCTGCCCCGTGCTTATTAAGGCGCGTGCGGGCGGCGGCGGTCGCGGTATTCGTAAGGTCGAGCGCGTGGAAGATGCGGCAAAGGCCTTTATTGAAGCACGCGCCGAGGGCGAGGCCGTTTTTGGCGACGGCGAGTGCTACATGGAGAAGTTCGTCGCGCCGGCGCATCACGTTGAGGTACAGATTATGGCCGATAAGCAGGGCCATGTGTTTTCGCTCGGCGAGCGCGAGTGCTCGGTGCAGCGGCGCAACCAAAAGCTAATCGAGGAGAGCCCCGCGCCGTGCCTCGACGGACACGACGACATTCGTGCTCGCATGCACAAGGCAGCGCGTGACCTGGCTCGTGCCGTCGGCTACGAAGGAGCCGGTACCATCGAGTTCCTGTATTCGGACGACGGCAATTTCTACTTTATGGAAATGAACACGCGCTTGCAGGTGGAGCATCCGGTTACAGAGTTTGTGACCGATACCGACTTGGTCAAGTGGCAGCTGCGCGTGGCAGCCGGCCAGCCTCTGCCCTTTGAGCAGGAGGACATGCCGGTCCGCAACCACGCCATGGAGTGCCGCATCAATGCCGAAACGCCGGACTTTCTGCCGTCCTGCGGAACGGTCACCGCGTTGCGTGTGCCGGGCGGTCCGCGCGTACGCTGGGATTCCGCCATGTTTACCGGTGCGAAAGTTCCGCCGTACTACGACTCTATGCTCGGCAAGCTCATCGTGTGTGCGCCCACGCGTGACGGCGCTATTCGTAAGATGCGCTCGGCCCTGGGCGAGCTCGTGATTGAGGGCGTGAGCGAAAACAGCGAGCTTCAGCTCGACGTGCTGGCAAACGACGAGTTCTTGTCGGGCATGTACCACACCGATCTGATGGGGCATCTCTATGCTGATGAATAGAAAAGCGAAGACGGTCAATGTCCTTGAGGGGCCGATAACCGAGTCGTGCGCCGAGTTTCCCGCACGCCACGTGTTTATCAAGTGCCCGGAGTGCCGCCGTGTGATCGATGAGGCACGCCTGCACGACAACCTCGAGGTCTGCCCTCGTTGCGGCAAACACTTTCGCGTGAGCGGTCGCGCGCGCATGCGCATGACGGTCGACGAGGGCACGTTTGAGGAATGGGATGCCAATCTGGCGTCGGAGGACTTCCTCTCGTTTCCCGGCTATGCCGACAAGCTTAAGAGCGTGTGCGAGCGTTCGGGCGAGCGCGACGCCGTTGTGTGCGGCAGGGGCAAAATCTGCGGTTGCGATACCGCGCTCTTCTTTATGGACGCCAACTTTATGATGGGCTCGATGGGTTCCGTGGTGGGCGAGAAGATCTGTCGCACATTTGAGCGAGCGACCGAGCTTGGATTGCCAGTTGTCGGCTTTACCGTTTCGGGCGGTGCACGCATGCAAGAGGGCGTGACATCGCTTATGCAGATGGCCAAGATTTCTGCGGCGGTTAGGCGCCATAGCGAGGTGGGCGGCCTGTATATCACGGTGCTCACTGATCCCACGACCGGAGGCGTAACCGCGAGCTTTGCCATGGAGGGCGATATTATCCTGGCCGAGCCCGATGCCCTGACGGCATTTGCCGGCCCGCGCGTAATCGAGCAGAACATGCACAAGCGCCTGCCCAAGGGATTCCAGCGCTCCGAGTTTTTGCTGGAGCACGGCTTTTGCGATGCCGTTGTTCCGCGTGGCGAGATTGCGCTCACGGTAGGCGAGCTGCTGGCACTGCACGAAGGGCACGCGCCCGGCCTGGGGGCACCGCATGAGATCGTGCATACAGGGCGCCGCGGCAAGAAGCTGGGACATCTGTTTAAGCGCACGGCCGCGCCAAAAACGGCACTCGAGATTGTCAAGCAGACCCGCTCGGCAGATCGCGCCACGGCGGGCGAGATGATCTCGCTGGGCTTGGATGGATTTGTGGAGCTGCACGGCGACCGTTACTTTGGCGACGACGCCGCTGCGGTGGCTGGCATTGGCTGGAAGGACGGGCGACCCGTGACGGTTATCGCCATCGAGCGCGGCACCACGACCAAAGAGCGCATGCGTCGCAACTTTGGTATGGCACATCCCGAGGGCTACCGCAAAGCGCGTCGCCTTATGCGCCAGGCCGAAAAGTTTGGTCGACCGGTTCTGTGCCTGGTCGATACTTCGGGCGCGTTTTGCGGCATCGGTGCCGAGGAACGCGGCCAGGGTGAGGCGATTGCCCAGAACCTCATGGAGATGAGCGGCCTTAAGACGCCGATTGTCTCGGTGGTGACAGGCGAGGGCGGCTCTGGTGGCGCGCTGGCGCTGTCCGTGGCCGACCGCATCCTGATGCTCTCGAGCTCGGCCTATTCGGTCGTGAGCCCCGAGGCCTGTGCATCGATCCTGTGGAAGGATACCGAGCGCGCGAATGAGGCCGCCGAGGCGCTGAAGCTCACGGCTCCCGACCTGTTGGCGCTCGGCATCATCGACGGCATTGTTGACGATAGGGGCCTGTCGCATGAGGAGATCGCCGGTGCCGTCATGTCCTCGGCATTTGATGCCTTCGATACGCTTGGGCGTCTCGACGACGCGACTCTCACAAACCTCCGCTACCAAAAGTACCGCGCAATCGGTCAGTACCGCACGATGTGACAAAGGGACAGCCCGCATGTCATATTGGGAAAGGCGTTCCATGCTACAAGTTTCTAACACCTCGTTTACAACGTCGGTTTCATCAAACGCCATGGCCGTGGTGGACTATCTGTCCAAAAGCATGATGTCGGCGCTGCCGTTTATTGTCTGCGCGGCGTTGTTCCGCACCGTCGCCGTCATTATGGGCGAAGGCATGCTGGGCCTGTGGTCTGCCGATTCCGATATCTATCGCCTGTTCTACAGTTGGCTCTATAACGCCGGCTACTACTTTTTGCCCATTTATCTTGGTTGGGCGGCCGCCCGCCAGCTCGGTTGCTCGGAGCAGCTGGGCATGATGCTGGGCGGCGTATTGATTGCACCCGATTTACTCAAGCTTGTCGATGCCGCATCGACGACGGGGGCATCGATGACTTCCGTGTATGGTCTGCTTCCTGCGCCGGTCAACGATTACACGACGACTGTTATTCCGGTTCTCATCTCGGTGCCCGTGCTATGGCGAGTGGAGTGTTTCTTTAAGCGCGTTATCCCTAAGGCCGTGGCGTTTTCGTTTGTTCCGTTTACAACCATGCTTGTCATGGTTCCGGTTTCGCTGTGTATCACGGCGCCGGCGGGCAGCTATCTGGGCATGCTGTTGGGCCAGCTTATGTTTATGCTTGGCAATTCCGGTGGCATCGTGTCGCTGCTCACGCTCATGGGGCTTGCCGCGGGTTGGGAGTTTCTTAAGATTGCAGGCGTCAGCAACGTTGTCCTATCGCTTGCCTATGCTCAGTTTATGAGTGTGGGAACGGATTCGTGCATCCTGATCGCCGCGACGATGGCGACGTTCGCCGTTTGGGGCATGCCCTTTGGCGCGTCGCTCCGCGTTGCGGATAAGGACGAGAAGGCACTCATGCTGGGCTATTCAATCTCGGGTATTCTTGGCGGCGTAAGCGAGCCGGCGCTGTACGGTTGCGGCTTTAAATATGGCAGGTGCCTGACGTGCATGGCCATTGGCGGCGCCGTCGGAGGCCTTGTTGCGGCCGTGGGCCACGTTACGGCCTATACCATCGGCATGACGAATGTCCTTATGGTCATTGGCTTTGCCACGGGCGGCATCTCGAACCTGCTGTGGTGCTGCGTTGCCGGCGGTGTGGCATTTGCGGTGTCTGCGGCGCTGAGCTACTGCTTTGGCGTGGTGCCGGCGCAGGGGCAGGCGACAGGGGACGAAGCCGATTTGCCCGAAACCTCGAAGAGCGTGGCCGAAGTAAGCGCGTGAACCTGTGCGACACAAGGACGATTCCTTTGTCATATTCCAAGGTCGTGGCCCGTGTGGGTTGCGGCCTTTTTGTATCTGGGGGACAAAGTGGCTACACTACAATCCGTTTGAGCAATAGATATATAGGTAAGTACCGTGGGGGCGGATGTAGATGGTCGAGTGGATTGTTAAGCGTGCGCAGGGCGACCGTGCGCGCGTGGGCACGTTGACGGGCGTGGTGTGTATTCTCGCCAATGTGGCACTATGCGCTGCGAAGGGCGTAATTGGCGTGCTGTCGGGATCGGTTTCGATCGTGGCAGATGCCATGAACAACCTGTCCGATGCCAGCTCGAATATCGTGAGCGTGCTGGGTTTTAAGCTGGCGAGCAAGCCCGCCGACCCCGAGCATCCATACGGCCATGGTCGCTACGAGTACCTCTCGGGTCTTGTCGTGGCGGCGCTCGTGCTTCTCATTGGCCTTGAACTGGTGAAGTCCTCGTTTGAGCGCATCATCCACCCCGAACCTGTCGAGTTCTCGCTTGCCCTGGTGGCAGTCCTGGCGCTTTCGATGGTTGTTAAGCTGTGGATGGCGGCGCTCAATCAAAAGCTCGGCGACCGTATCGAGTCCGAGACACTGCATGCGACCGCGCAGGATTCCAAGAACGATGTTCTTGCCACGGGCGCCGTGCTGGCGTGCGCAATTGTTTCGCAGGTGACGCACATCAATCTTGACGCATGGGTCGGCCTTGCCGTTGGCGCCTATATTGGCTGGAGCGGCTTTGAACTTATTCAAGATACGGTGAGCCCGCTTTTGGGTCAGTCGCCCGATCCTAAGCTGGTCAAGCACATTCGAGACAAGATCATGAGCTATCCCGGCGTTTTGGGCGTTCACGATCTGATGGTTCACGACTATGGCCCGGGCAGGAAGTTTGCAAGTGCGCATGCCGAGATGGCGGCCGAGGCCAGCCCGCTGGAAAGTCACGACACACTCGATAACATCGAGCAGTCGTTTAGGAACGAGGACGGCATGATCGTCACGCTCCATTACGATCCCATCGTGACCGACGATCCAAAGGTGGCGAGCATGCGCCTGCGCATCAACGCAATGGCTCAGGAGATCGATAGCCGCCTCTCGATTCATGACCTACGCTGTGTGCCGGGCCCTACGCACACCAATGTGATTTTTGACTGCGTGCGACCCTCGGATCTGCAGATGAGTGCCGAAGACTTAAAGCACGCGCTGGCACAACGGGTCGAATCGGAATATCCCAAGTCGATTGCCAAGATTACGATCGACGAGGACTACGTAGGGCATACCCACGAGTAAGGCTGTGCCGGCAAAGCAAGTTATACAGAAGGGGAGAGCATGAAGCGCCTATACCTACTCCGCCACGGCCAGACGGAATTCAACGTCAAAAAGCTGGTCCAGGGCCGCTGCGATTCACCGCTGACCGACCTGGGCCGCAAACAAGCGGGAATGGCAGCCGCATGGCTCAAGAGCCACGACGTTGTCCCCGACAAAGTGGTCTCTTCGCCCTTAGGCCGAGCCATGGACACGGCTCAGCTCGTCGCAACCGAACTCCTTGGCCCGGACGCAGCAGTCGAGCCCTGCGAAGGCATCATCGAACGCTGCTACGGCACCTTCGAGGAAGGTCCCCACGATGCCCTTCCCACCGACGTCTGGGATCCGGGCGAGGATTTGGTCCCCTTCGGAGGAGAAGGAAGCCGCGCACTGCAAGAACGCATGGTAGGCACCCTCACTAATCTCATGGACTTCGAGGGCATCGAAGCCCTCCTAGCAGTAAGCCACGGCAGCGCCAGCCGCCAATTCATCAAGGCTGCAGCCCCAGAGGGCTTTGAGCTCCCAACAAAACTCCCCAACTGCGCCATCATGATCTTCGATTTCGATGAGGCAAAGCCACAAGCAGAAGGCGAGCCAATGCAATGCAAGTTCACCCTCCAGCAAATAGTGGACCCCCAACAAAGTCATTAGCCTGAGCGAGCAAGGTTTAGCAGGCATCAACGTGGCGTTCCCAGTGTGCGGCGGAGGGGGGCGGGCCTGAGACATATTAAGGTTGTCGCGAGTTCCGCACGAACAGGAGAGCACTTAATGTGCTCTCCGTCGTGAGCAGGACTGTAGAGCAGCAACCTTAATATGTCTCAGGCCCGCCCCCTCCGCCGCACACTGGGAACGTGCCACGCACTTTACCTGCGTAAACAATGTGAGTGAAATATGAATCTCGATGGATACGCCCGCAGCCGTGTATACTAAACAGCTGTGTGAAACCAGGGGAGTATTCTGGCTGGACAAAATGCCTGCTTAATAGGGTTGTCAGGTAGTCCGGACGCTATACAAGGCTGGGGAGCACGTCGTGTAAGTAGTGGTCCTCTAGGGGCGTACGCTCGGTGGTGTACGCATTGTCCCAAGACCACGCGAGAGTTGGGATCATATCTTGATCAGCATGATTCTCGGCCGCAAGATTGGCATGACCCAGGTTTGGGACGAGGACGACAACGTCGTTCCCGTCACGGTCATCCAGGCTGGCCCCTGCGCTGTCTCGCAGGTTAAAACTCAGGCAACCGACGGCTATGATGCCGTCCAGATCGGCTTCGGCGACATCAAGGCCAAGAACGTGAACAAGCCCATGGCTGGTCACTTCGCCAAGGCTGGCGTCGAGCCTGTCCGCTTCCTTCGTGAGGTCCGCGTCGAGAACGGCGAGGAGCACAAGGTCGGCGAGGTCGTCACCGTCGCTGATTTCGCTGATGTCGAGAAGGTCGACGTCATCGGTACCTCCAAGGGTAAGGGCTTCCAGGGTCGCATCAAGCGCTGGGGTCAGCGCCGCGGTCCTATGACGCATGGTTCTCACTTCCAGCGTCACCCCGGTTCTATCGGTCAGTGCGCCTATCCTGCGCGCGTCCTCAAGGGCGTCAAGATGGCCGGTCACATGGGTAACGAGCGCGTTACCGTCAAGAACCTTTCCGTTGTCCGCATCGATGCCGAGCAGAACCTCATCTTGGTCAAGGGCGCTGTCCCGGGTGCCAAGAATGGTCTCGTCGCCATCCGTATGGCCTAAGGGCCCAGCCCATTTAGCCCAGCGTCATACCAAGGAGAACACTTAAATGGCAAAGTTTGAAGTAAAGAACAGCGAGGGCAAGAAGGTCGCCGAGGCCGAGCTCGCCGCTGAGGTGTACGGCATCGAGCCGAACATCCACGTTATGCACCACATCGTCAAGTGCCAGATGGCCTCTTGGCGTCAGGGCACCCAGTCTGCTAAGGGTCGCTCTGAGGTTTCCGGTGGCGGCAAGAAGCCTTGGCGTCAGAAGGGCACCGGCCGTGCCCGCCAGGGTTCCATCCGTGCTGCCCAGTGGCGTCACGGTGGCGTTGTCTTCGCCCCCAAGCCCCGTTCCTACGCTAAGCGTATGAACAACAAGGAGGTCAAGCTGGCTATGCGCTCCGCGCTGTCCGCCAAGCTGGCCGATGGCGAGCTCGTGCTCGTCGACGACTACGGCTTCGAGAAGCCTTCCACCAAGGCTGCCGTCGCCATGCTCAAGGCCCTCGGTCTTGAGGGCAAGCGTCTGACCATCATCGTTCGCGATGAGGACGTCAACGCCTACCTGTCGTTCCGCAACATTCCCAAGACGTTCATCATCACTGCCGACGAGGCCAACACCTACGATCTCGTCAACAACAACGCTGTGCTGATGCCCGCCGACATCGCCGCTCACTTCGGGGAGGTGCTTGCATAAATGACCGCCCACGAGATCATCATCCGTCCGATCGTGTCCGAGCGTTCCTTCTCCGGCATGGAGCTGAACAAGTACACGTTCGAGGTCGCCAAGGATGCTAACAAGTATCAGATCAAGGACGCTGTCGAGGAGATCTTCGGCGTCAAGGTCGTTCGCGTGAACACCCTGACGGTCAAGCCCAAGACCAAGCGCGTGCGCTATGTCGCCGGCAAGACCCGTTCTTGGAAGAAGGCCATCGTCACGCTGGCCGAGGGCGACACCATCGAGGTCTTTGGCAACCAGGCCTAAGACTCGCTGCTGTTGAGTGAGCTCATGCCTCCCAAATAGGGGAGGCGGGAGCTCAAGGTTTTGGGCGTATAAAATGGACACGCCCGGAACCGTGTATACGTCCGGTGTCATCGCACCCGAGGCAGAACCTCGAATCCCTGTCTGCGATGGCTAACGGATTCCTATTGAAAGGGATTGTAATGGCTGTAAAGCACCTTAAGCCGACCTCCGCTGGTAGGCGTTGGCAGACGATCTCCGACTTCTCCGAGATCACCTGCACCAAGCCCGAGAAGTCTCTTCTCGAGCCCCTGCCCAAGAAGGCCGGTCGTAACAACAACGGCCGCATCACCACCCGCCACCAGGGCGGCGGCGTGAAGCGTCGTTACCGCGTGATCGACTTCAAGCGCAACAAGGACGGCGTGCCCGCCAAGGTTGCCACGATCGAGTACGATCCGAACCGTTCCGCTCGCATCGCTCTGCTGCACTACGCTGACGGTGAGAAGCGCTACATCCTGGCCCCCAAGGGCCTCGAGGTCGGTCAGACCATCATGTCCGGTTCTGACGCCGACATCAAGCCGGGCAACGCTCTGCCCCTCGCCGACATCCCCGTCGGTACGCTCATCCACGCCGTCGAGTTCCAGCCGGGCAAGGGCGCCGCTATCGCCCGTTCCGCCGGTAACTCCTGCCAGCTGATGGGTAAGGAGGGCAAGTACGCCATCGTCCGTATGCCTTCCTCCGAGATGCGCCGCATCCTCGTTACCTGCCGCGCCACCGTCGGTGAGGTCGGCAACGCCGATCACTCCAACATCGTCATCGGCAAGGCCGGCCGTAAGCGTCACATGAACGTGCGCCCGACCGTCCGCGGTACCGTCATGAACCCTGTCGACCACCCGCACGGCGGTGGCGAGGGCAAGAACCACACCTCTGGTCGTCCCTCCGTTACCCCCTGGGGTAAGCCGACGAAGGGCCTTCGTACGCGCAAGAAGAAGAAGGTCTCGAACCAGCACATCATTCGTCGCCGTAAGAAGTAATTTCGGATACCGAGTTTTAGGAGAAAGCACTTATGAGCAGAAGTCTCAAAAAGGGCCCGTTCGTGGAGACTCGCCTTCTCTCGCGTATCACCGCGATGAACGAGGCTGGCAAGAAGGACGTCGTGAAGACCTGGTCCCGCGCGTCCACCATCTTCCCCGAGATGGTTGGTCACACCATCGCCGTCCACGACGGCCGCAAGCATGTGCCCGTGTATGTTACCGAGTCCATGGTTGGTCACAAGCTCGGCGAGTTCGCGCCGACTCGTACGTTCCGTGGCCACAAGGCCAAATAGGGGGTTAACCGTAAATGGCAACTAAGTCTATTGAAACTGAGGCCACCGAGGTTCGCGCCGTCGCTAAGTACGTGCGTGTTTCCCCCAGCAAGGCCCGCCTGGTGGTCGATCTGATCCGCCGCAAGCCTGTCGCTCAGGCCTTCGACATCCTCCACTTCTGCGACCGCGCCGTCGCCGTGGATGTCGAGAAGGTTCTCCGTTCCGCCGTTGCGAACGCCGAGAACAACAACGGTCTGCGTGCCGACAACCTGGTTGTCGCCGCTGCCTATGTTGACGAGGGTCCGACGCTTAAGCGCATCCGTCCCCGCGCCAAGGGTTCCGCTTCTCGCATTCTGAAGCGTACTTCCCACATCACCGTCGTCGTTGCTCCTCGAAAGGAGGCGTAAAGCTGTATGGGTCAGAAAGTCTACCCCACCGGCTTCCGTCTTGGCATCACCGAGAACTGGCGCTCCCGCTGGTTCGCAGAGAAGGATTACGCTAAGACCCTCGGTAACGATCTCGAGATCCGCAAGTACCTCGAGAAGCGTCTTTCCCGCGCAGCTGTCTCCCGCGTCGAGATCGAGCGCGCTGGCGACAAGGTGAAGGTCATCATCCTCACCGCTCGCCCCGGCGTTGTCATCGGTAAAAAGGGTGCCGAGATCGATACCCTCCGCACCGAGCTCGAGAAGGTCGCTGGCGTCTCCAAGGGCCAGCTCTCCGTCGACGTTGTCGAGATCAAGCGCCCCGAGCTCGACGCCAACCTCGTTGCTCAGTCTATCGCCGAGCAGCTCGAGGGCCGCGTTGCCTTCCGTCGCGCTATGCGCAAGGCTGTCCAGTCCGCCCGCAAGGCCGGCGCTAAGGGCATCCGTATCCAGTGCTCCGGTCGTCTCGGCGGTGCCGAGATGGGCCGTCGTGAGTGGTACCGTGAGGGTCGCGTGCCTCTGCACACCCTCCGTGCCAAGATCGACTACGGCACGGCTGTCGCCAGCACCACCATGGGCGCTTGCGGCGTGAAGGTCTGGATCTACCTGGGCGAGAAGCTCCCGGGCCAGCCTGTTCCCAACCCTGCACTCGAGGGCTCTTCCCGTCCTCGTCGTCGTAACTCCGAGAGGAGGGGTCAGTAGTGCTTGCCCCTAAGCGTATTCTTCACCGCAAGGTGCAGCGTGGCTCCATGAAGGGCCAGGCCAAGGGTAATACCGAGCTGCATTTCGGCGAGTTTGGTATCCAGGCTCTCGAGGCCCATTGGATCACCAACCGTCAGATCGAGGCCGCTCGTATTGCCATGACCCGCTACATGAAGCGTGGCGGTCGTGTCTACATCACGATCTTCCCCGATAAGCCCATCACCAAGAAGCCTGCCGAGACTCGCATGGGTTCTGGTAAGGGTAACCCCGAGGAGTGGGTGGCCGTCGTCAAGCCCGGCCGCATCATGTTCGAGGTCAAGGGCGTGCCCGAGGAGGTCGCTCGCGAGGCTCTGCGTCTTGCACAGCACAAGCTTCCCATCAAGACCAAGATTGTTGCTGCCAAGAACGCTGAGCAGCGCATCGAGAAGGAGATGGCTGAGGAGGCCGCTCTCGAGGCCAAGTGGGCTGCTGAGGACGCCGCCGCCGCCAAGGAGGAGAACTAATGAAGCCCGCAGAGATTCGTGAGCTCTCGGACGCTCAGCTCGTTGAGAAGCTGAAGGAAATGCGCGCCGAGCTCTTTAACCTTCGTTTCCAGATGGCCACCAGCCAGCTGGACAACACCGCTCGCGTCAACACCGTGAAGAAGGACATCGCTCGCGTCCTCACGGAGCAACGCGCCCGTGAGATCGCAGCGGAGAAGTCCGCTGTCGCCGAGTAGGACCTAAGGAGAGAACATGACTGATTCGCGTAACTCGCGTAAGGTCCGTACGGGTGTCGTTACCTCCGTCTCCGGTGCCAAGACCATTGTTGTCACCATCACCGAGCGCAAGCGTCACCCCAAGTACGGCAAGATGATGACCAGCTCCAAGAAGCTGCACGCTCACGACGAGGAGTGCACGGCTGGCGTGGGCGACACCGTCCGCGTTATGGAGACCCGTCCTATGTCCAAGATGAAGCGTTGGCGCCTCATCGAGGTCGTCGAGCGCGCTAAATAAGCAGTCGCTCTTACGACTTGTACGTTTCCGAAGATGTGCGTATGCCTGGCTTGCATACCACAGGCCGTATAAAGGCAGCGCACCTCTCTTCGGTTCTAAGTTCGGAGGAACATCTACCATGATTCAGATGCAAACCATGCTGAACGTCGCCGACAACTCCGGCGCTCGCAAGATTCGCTGCATCAAGGTGCTTGGCGGTTCCAAGCGTCGTTATGCAGGCATCGGCGATGTGTTCATCGGTGCTGTCCAGGAGGCTACCCCTGGCGCCAACGTCAAGAAGAAGGACGTTGTCCGTTGCGTCGTCGTTCGCACCGTTAAGGAGATCCGCCGCAAGGATGGCTCCTACATTCGCTTTGATGAGAACGCCTGCGTTGTCATCAACAACGATGGTTCGCCCGTCGGCACCCGTATCTTCGGGCCTGTCGCTCGCGAGCTTCGTGACAAGAAGTACATGAAGATCGTCTCGCTCGCTCCCGAGACCCTGTAGTTAGGGGAGATATATGTATATCAAGAAGGGCGATAAGGTCCAGGTTCTCTCTGGTAAGGATCGCGGCAAGCAGGGCGTTGTCCTGCGTGCTCTCCCCGCCGAGAACAAGGTCGTTGTCGAGGGCGTTTCGGTCGTCAAGAAGGCCGTCAAGCCCAACGCTGCCAACCAGCAGGGCGGCATCGTTTCGCAGGAGGCTCCCATCGACGCCTCCAACGTCAATCTCGTCTGCCCCGAGTGCGGTAAGGTTACCCGCGTCGGTCACGAGAAGGACGGCAAGAACAAGCTGCGCGTCTGCAAGAAGTGTGGCCACAAGTTCTAAGCTGCCCGCAACATCAAGTTGCTAGCAAAGGCCCGGATGCCCCAAGGCACCCGGGCCTTTTTCTATCCCTACTCATTGGGGACAGACTTAAATGACTTGTCGTTGGGGATGTTCTTAAACGGCTAGTTGATGGGGACAGTCTTTAGATTTGTATATCTGGCCATCTGGGATAGGCTTCAACGAAAGCGGCACCTAGGGACAGTCCTTTGATGTCTGGTGCCCCCAGAGGGGTGAAGTAATGCAGCTGGCTCTGTCTTTAGGGCTATGGTGCTCCGCCCCTATATGTTTCACAAGGTTTGTCGCATGCGCATTTACGCGCAGAGTCTTGCGCGATGATGCGCATGGCCGCGCAAATATCTGCTAACTATGGTTAAATAATGACCGATAAACAAATAAACACGCAAATACAAGCAAATGCGCGCGCATTTGTGCGAATATAAGGCTGTTGGAAATGAAGGACTTCCGATGACTCAGGAGGCACATAATGGCAGATTCCAAACAGGCTCCGCTCGACGCCGAAGCAGCCGCAAAAGCAGCGTTCACTTCGGTCCAGGACAAGCCATTCCCCGATGATATCTTTACGGCTCCCGAGCTTCGTTGGGCTGTGATCGGGTGCGGCGTTATCGCCAACCAGATGGCCCAGTCTCTCGCTCTTGCCGGTCGCAAGCTTGCGGGCGTCGCCAACCGCACGCTGTCCAAGGCTCAGGCTTTTGCTGAGCAATATGGCATCGAGAAGGTCTATGAAACGGTCGAGGACCTCTACGCCGATCCGAACATTGACGCAGTCTATATCACCACGCCGCACAACACTCACATCACCTACCTGCGATCCGCTCTGGCAGCCGGCAAGCACGTGCTCTGTGAGAAGGCTATTACCCTCAACTCCGCCGAGCTCGACGAGGCCCGCGCCATTGCCGGTGATCACAACGTCGTCCTTATGGACGCCACCACGGTGCTTCACATGCCCTTATATCAAGAGCTGCGTCGCCGCATGGATGACGGTGAGTTCGGCCGCATGAATCTCGCCCAACTCAACTTTGGCAGCTATAAGGAGTACGGCGACCTGACCAACCGCTTCTACAACCGCAACCTTGCTGGCGGTGCCATGCTCGATATTGGCGTGTATGCCCTGTCTGTCATGCGCCTCTTTATGGCGAGCCAGCCCGCTGAGGTTGTCTCGCTGGGCAATACCTGTGAGACCGGCGTTGACGTTGCGGGCGGCATCGTATGCCGTAATTCCGAACAGCAGCTGGGCGTGGTGAGCCTCACGCTCCACTCCAAGCAGCCCAAGCGCTCGGTCATCAGCTTCGATAAGTGCTACATCGAGGTCAACGATTATCCGCGTGCCGATCACGCGACCATCGTGTGGACTGCGGACGGCCACCGCGAGGAGGTCCACGCCGGCACCGAGGCTTACGCCCTGTGCTATGAGATGGCCGACCTGGAGAAGGCCGTTGCAGGCGACGACTCCAAGCGCGAGCTGCTGGATTATGCTTCTGATGTTATGGAGCTTATGACCAAGCTCCGCGCCGACTGGGGAGTTGTGTACCCCGAGGAGGAGTAAGCGATGCTTGCGGAAGATAGGCTCAACGCGATCGTGTCGATGGTGCAGCAGGCCGGCTCGGTTACCGTGCCGGAGCTTGCCGAAGCCCTGGGCGTGACGGCGTCTACCATTCGGCGCGACCTGCAGACGCTCGACCGAGCACACCGTATCGCCAAGGTGCACGGAGGTGCGACAAGTCTGGAGCGCGCGCACGTGACGCGCGACCTGACGATCAGCGAGCGCAGCGACCTCCATAACGACGACAAGGAGCGTATCTGCGCCCGTGCGGCGGCGCTTGTGGAGCCCGAGAGCTTTGTATACATCGACTCGGGCTCGACGACGCTGAGGCTCATCGAGCATCTTCCACACCTTGAAGATGTCACCTATGTGACCGATTCCGTGCTCCATGCTCAGCACCTTGCTTTGCGCGGCATGCGTACCGTGGTGTTGGGCGGCGAGCTCAAACCCGAGACCGAGGCGCTCGTCGGTCCCGATGCCTTGGCAACCCTGGACCGCTATAACTTCAACTGCGGTTTTTGGGGTTCCAATGGCATCGCCGCCGAGCAAGGTCTCACCACACCGGATATCGAGGAAGCGCAGGTCAAGCGTATCTCGATGCGTCATACCGCCAGACGCTTCGTAATCTCGGACGCCAGCAAATTTGGCATGGTGGCGCCCGTCAAGTTCGCGGACTTTCGCGATGCAACGATCATCACTGCGGGCGAAGTACCCGCCAAGTACCAGTCGATGGACAACGTCATCACGGTCTAGCGATGGGACAAGGCCAAAACCACCACAAAGGTGCCTGTCCCCGCTGCGGCGATTAGTAACGAAAACCGAGTAGTTTTCTCAATAGAAAAGCGGCAACGTCTATCACGGGCGTTGCCGCTTTCGTTGTCTACCGGTTTTGTCTAAGTCTGTAACAACTGGACCGTTAAAAGTGGGCTAGATGTTACAGATTGAGATTCTTCCGAACCGCGCCGTCCCTTTGTCTCGATCTGTAACATCTTGGGCCGATTTTGCCGAGTTGTTGTTACAGATTGAGATTTTCCCTTAAGGGGGATTCGAATGTCTCGATCTGTAACAGATAGGCCGGAAAATGAGCTCTAACTGTTACAGATCGAGACGTTTTGGGACCGCGGCTGAGCCATTGCGACAAAGCCACCACAAAGGTGCCTGTCCCTTTTCGGCAGGCTTTAGGGCTCCCAGGGGCAGGGGGCTTCGATGTGGATGTGCTCGCCGGTTACGGGATGCGTAAAGGACACGCTGTGGGCGTGGAGCATCAGGCCGCAGGGGCGCGGCGTTCCGTACAGGTCGTCGCCAACCAGGGGGTGATGCTCGCTGGCCAGGTGCACACGGATCTGGTGTTTGCGACCGGTGAGCAGCTCAACATCGATATACGAACGCGTGGGCAGGCCACGACGGCTCTTAAGACACTTGAGTACCTTGACGCGCGTCTGAGACGGCTTGCCGCTGGCGCCAACGCGCATCTTGCGGCTATCGTGGCGGTCGCGGGCGATGGGCTTGTCGATGAGCTTTTCGTTCCAGTCGATCTTGCCCTCGGCGAGCGCCAGATAGTGCTTTTCGAACGCGTGGTCGATGACCATCTGGTCAAAGGCGGGCTGCGTCTGCTTGTCGAGCGAGAACAGCACCACGCCGGTGGTGTCACGGTCCAGGCGATTGAGCGGCTGCATGTCGGTCGCGGCAAAGCCGTCGCCCATCGCCAGCAGCAGGTCGCTGGCGTAGTCGGTGAGCGTGCGTTCACCGGTGCCGTCGCCGTGGACGATCATGCCGGCGGGCTTGTCGATGGCCATGAGCCAGGCATCGCAGTAGAGGACTTGAGGTTCTTCGTTCACGTGTAAGCCTTTCGGTTAGCTGATTCCCACAAACATGCAGCCCGAGGTCGCCCCGCGCAGGCGGACGGCGGGCTTGCGGCCGGCTTGAGCCGCCTCGACGGCGCGACGGACGCGAGCGACGGCACGGCCAATCTCATCGGCCTCGAGCAAGGTTCCGTCGACCATAAGACGACGGACGCCGGCGTCGAGCAACTGCGGTACCTGCGGCGTGAGGTCGATGGGGTAGGCGTCGTACAAGCGAGAGCGGCCGTGGATGTCGGTGTGCACGGGCATGACCTTTCCGTCGATATTCTTGAGCGACAGCTTGCGGGCGCGCAGACGGCAGCTGGCACAATCGTGGATGCAGCCATTGGCCACCTGCAGGATGCAATGCTCGCTTGTCATGACGCGCGGGCGGCCAAAGACGGTGATGCCCAGAGCCGCGGGCGCGGCGGCGCCGAGCGAGACAATCTCGTCGAGTGTGATCTCGGGCGAGAGCCAAAACGCACCGGCTCCGCGCTTGGCAAGCGCCTCCATGCAGGGCGTGTTGTGCACCGGCAGGCAAGAGCGAATCTCGGCCGTGGCGCCAACCTGGGAGGCCAGGGCAAGCTCAGAGATGTTGCCAATAGCGACCGTAGCGCCGGCAACAACCCACGGGTCGACGCGTACGTGGTCAACGGCACGGCAGACCTCGTCGAGCACGGGCACGATGCCCTGCTCAAATGCGTCGGCGGGGGAGAGCTCGGCCGCATCGAGCGCGTCGGTGGTCATGTAGATGCGCGTTGCACCCTCCGCTCGCGCTGCCTCGGCGGCCTCGAGCGAGGTGACGGTGGCGCAGATCTGCGGCTCGTCGCGGTAGTGCTCGGGCATGGGCCGCGTACATTTGTCGAGCACCGGCAGCTCGAGCGTGCGGGCACGCTCGTCATACGGTGCCAGAATGGCCTCCTCCAGCGCCTTGCAGGCGGCGGCGCGCACCTTGTGCACGGCGGAGAAGCCCATGCCGCAGCCCTTATCGAGCGCCACATCAAAGCTCGCGGACTCAAAGGGCGAGGACCCCATGCGGCCCACATGCTCTACCAGATCGGACGCCTCGACCGCGCGGGTCTTGGCGGCCTCGACGGTAAAGCCCGTGGCCGTGGCCGTAAGCGAAGGGGCGTCGCAGCAAGTAAGCGTGACGGCAAACGGTTCGCCCAAACGCGCCACAACGGTTACATCAACGGCGCGGCGGCGCAGCACATCGCGCTTGAGCGCGGCGCCGGCAGCGTCAATGGCGCGCTGGCTTCGAATCACGCGCACGCGGCAGCCCTCGGGCATGCTGCGAGGCGCGCGGCACTCGATGATGTCACCGGCGGCGGCATCATCGGCGGCAATGGTGGTCAGGAACTGGTCAAACTCGTTATCGTGGCGAAGCTCCAGCAGGTCGCCCTTGCCCACGGGCTCAAACAACTCAATGCGGGCGATGGCGGCGCGCCGACGGCGGTCGTCGGGCTTGAGGCCGCGCACATCGCGGTTGGCCGGGCGGCTGCCCAGCACCGTGCCCACGATCTGGCCGCGGTTGTTGGAGCGCTCGTAGCTCATCATCTCGTCACCCGAGGTACCGTCTTGGTAGGCGTGCGTAAAGTCGCGGTTAAAGCAGCGCTTGAGCTGTCGCTGGCGGGCCGCATCCTCATCCTTAGAGGTCGAAACATCGGCCAGCATGTCATCAATCTGATGACGATACACGTCGACGATGGAATACACGTAATCGGGGGCCTTCATGCGGCCCTCGAGCTTGAGCGATGCGGCGCCGGCGTCATACAGACGGTGAACAAGCTGCGAAGTGTTGGTGTCGCGCGGGCACAGCGCGCGCTCGCGACCGGCAGGGGAGAGCGAGCGGCCGTTCTCGTCGATCAGCTCGTAGGGCAGGCGGCAGGGCTGGGCGCACATGCCGCGGTTGGCCGATCGTCCCGCCATGGCAAAGCTCGAAAGCAGGCACAGACCCGAGTAGCAAAAGCAGATGGCGCCGTGGCTAAAGACCTCAAGGTCCACATCGGGCGCGGCGTCGTGGATGGCGGCGATCTCGTCGATGGAGAGCTCGCGCGAGAGAGTCACGCGGTCGGCGCCCTGCTCGCGGCACCAAAGCGTTCCGCGGTCATCATGGATGTTCGCCTGGGTCGAGATGTGCGTCTCGATGCCGGGCATCGTGCGCTTGACCTCAAAGAACAGGCCCCAGTCCTGGATGATGAAGGCGTCGGCGCCCAGCGTGGAGCAGCGATGGATGAGCTGCAGCGCATCGCCCATCTCGGACTGCTTGATGACGATGTTGACCGTGACGTAGACGCGCGACCCGGCTAGATGTGCGGCGCGGCAGGCTTGCTCAAAGGCCTCGTCGGTAAAGTTGGTGGCCTTGCGGCGGGCGTTGAAGCTGCCCATGCCGCAATAGATGGCGTCTGCCCCCGCGGCGAGTGCGGCGGCAAAGGGCTCGGGCCCTCCGGCGGGCGCCAAAAGCTCGGGTCTGCGGTTAGTGGTTCGGCTGGCGGTTGCGGTCATATCCTGCCTTTCAAAATGCTCAGATATTCAAAAGTATAGTGGTGCCGTTGCGGCAGGCGATGCCCGTGCTCCAAGCGGGATAAAGTCTTCAGCAGCTTGGGCTGGCTGACCTCGTGGAGAACCGTTCAGCGGTTCGGGGAAACCGTTGGGCGATAAAATATTCTCGCAACGTGATAATAATCTTGCATCAAACAGAAACCTTGAGTACTATCCCAATCAAGCGCGGTGTTCAGACCGAATTGTGCCTCCCGGTGCGAACGCCGCGCTCACGCTCTCTATTTGATTGTAAGGAGAAAAACATGAGCAAGACCGTCGTGTCTTCCGATAACGCACCCGCAGCCATCGGCCCGTATTCCCCCGGTATCCAGGCCGGCAACATGGTGTTCCTGTCCGGCCAGCTGGGCATCGATCCCGCGACCGGCAAGATGCCCGAGGGCGTCGAGGCCCAGGCCAAGCAGTCCCTCGCCAACGTCGAGGCCCTGCTGACCGCTGCCGGCGCCACTTTTGCCGATGTCGTCAAGACCACGGTCTACCTGGCCGACATCGCCGACTTCGCCGCCGTGAACGAGATCTACGCCTCCAAGTTCGAGGCCCCGTTCCCCGCGCGCAGCGCTTTCCAGGTTGCCGCTCTTCCGGCTGGCGGTCTGGTCGAGATCGAGGTCGTCGCCGCTCTCTAAGGCGTTGGCCACAACTTAACATGACATGCAAAAAGACCCTGCAGCGCGTGCGAGCTGCAGGGTCTTTTGTCAAGTGACGGATCGCTTGTGGAGCCGCGCTCCATTTTGCTCGTTAGCCCTCCTTGCGAACTTTTTGCAGGTAGCGGTAGACGCTGGGCTCCGAGATGCCCAGCGCGGTGGCGGCGCAGGCCACGGCGCCCTTGAGCATGAACACCCCGTTGCCGTTGAGGTGGCGAATGACGTCCACGCGGTCGCTCTGACCAAGCGACGCTACATCCAGCCCGCGCGCGCTCAGCAACTCGGCAATGCTGCGGTCGATGAGCTCCTGTGTGGACTCCGAAAGGCTTTCGACCTCGATAGGGGCGGGCTCCGTGCGCGTCGGCGCCGCGTCGAAGCACGCCATGAGCTGCTGCGCCATGGCGTTGATGGAGCGTACCGTGGAAAGGTCGGTGTTGACGCAGAGCATACCGACGATCTCGTCATTCTCGCGGATAAAGTACGTCGCTGACTCCAACGTCTTGCCGCCGGCACCGCGCCCCTCGTAGCCCGTAATAAACGGCAGGTCGCGATACTTGGGATCGTGCATGATCTTGAGCGCCAGATCGGTGGCGGGACCGCCGACCTTGCGGCCGCTCACGATGCCGTTGCGAATATCGACGATGGCGTGGTCGGGATCCGAGAAATCGTGCAGCACGATTTCGCTGTTTTTGCCGAGTATCTGCTCCAGAAAATCGACCATCGGCAAAAAGCGACGTACGGTCTCGTTCACGGGTAACTCCTTTGGGTGAAATCGGAAATGTTCATAACAATTTTTTCTCATGGTAACACGCTGCCCATCATCTCGTATATCCGCAGGTACATTGCATAATGCAGACGAACGGTAGGAATTTAGCGGTAAACGGTTGACCAAAAGAAATGTTAGATGTTATTTTGACTAGACACTTTCCTGACCTGCGGAAATGCGTTATTTCAGCTGAAGAATAGTCTGATAACAAAAAATTATTATTGAGAATGAGAATCATCTTTAATACGATATGCAATGAAGGCACAACCTCAACCCCGCACTGCGTCACAATAGAGCGTTAGATGCGAAAACAACTACTTCGAGGATTGGTGGTCAAATGACCCAGGAGACGGTTACGAACGGCACTGAAGCCCTGTTCACTCGTGAAGGCATGCCTCCCGTTAAGGAAATGATCCCGTGTGCCCTTCAACACGTACTGGCATCGTTTGCCGGCATCATTACCCCGGCGGTCATCATGGCCGGCGTCTACGGCTTTAATAGCCAGCAGAGCACCGACATCATCCAGGTCGCGCTCATTCTTTCGGCGATCGACACGGCCCTTCAGGCCTTCGCTCCCTTCCGTCGCATCGGCGGCGGCCTGCCCATCGTCATGGGCGTTTCGTTCGCGTTCCTGCCGGCCCTGCAGGCCATGGGCGCCTCGGGCTTTAGCTTTGGTGCGCTGCTGGGTGGCGAGATCGTCGGCGGCGCCGTCGCGGTCCTCTTTGGCCTGGCCTACAGCAAGATCAAGTGGCTGTTCCCGCCCGTCGTGACCGGTACGGTCATCTTCTCCATCGGCGTTTCGCTGTATCCCACGGCCGTCAAGTATATGGCCGGCGGTATGGGTACGCCGCTGTGGGGCACCCCGCAGGCCTGGTGCGTCGCTCTTATCACCTTCGCCGTGGTCTTTGCGCTCGCCAACTTTGGCAAGGGCACGCTCAAGCTGGGATCCGTGTTCTTTGGCATGATCGTTGGCATGATCGTCTCCATCCCCTTTGGCATGATCGACTTCTCCAGCGTCGCCACCGCTCAGGTCTTCGCCCTTCCCAAGCTCATGCCCTACGCGCTCGAGTTTGATCCCGAGGTCTGCATTACCCTCGCCGTCGTGTTCCCCATGGTTGCCATTCAGGTTATCGGTGACGTCTCTGCTGCTTGCCTTGGTTCCATCGACCGCATGCCCACCGAGCGCGAGCTCTCCGGCGCTATCGTGTCCCAGGGCCTCACCTCCATGGTCGGCGGCCTGCTGGGCGGTCTTCCCACCAGCGCCCTTGGCCAGAACGTGGGCATCATCTGCTCCAACAAGGTCGTCAACAAGTGGGTCTTTGTGATCATCGCGGCCGTCTTTGCCATCGCCGGTCTGTTCCCGCAGCTCTCTGCCGTCCTTTCCGCTATCCCGCAGCCCGTCATCGGCGGCGCGACCGTTGGCGTCTTTGGCACCATCACCATGAACGGTGTGCGCATGTTCACCCGCGAGGGCCTCACGCAGCGCACTACCACCATCGTCGGTACCTCCGTCGTCTTTGGCCTGGGTATTTGGATGGCCAGCGGTTGCCTTGCCGGCGAGGGTATGCCCACCTGGGTGTCCACCGTCATCGGCTCCAATGCCGTAACCCCCACCGCCATCATGGCCATTGTCCTTAACCTGATCCTTCCGCAGACGCCGGTCGTGGCTCAGCACATCGATGCCGCCAAGGACGCTGCCGTGGATCTGGTCTTGCCCGAGAGCAAGAAGTAGCCAATTCGGTGCTATTCGCCGGCGGACGCATCGCCTCGTCCGCCGGCGCCATGCGGCGCCAAGCCGCACTTCAAAGGGCTTGTCCCTTTGGTGAAGCGTTGACGGGAGAGGGCCCGTTTCCGGTGTAGGCCGGCGCTTCGCACTTCCGCCATGTCAGAGGTGTCAAACCCCGCCTCTGATGTTGAAGGGAGCATTTATGCTTCTGGTCGCTAACGGTTCCGTCTTTACCCGCAACGCTCAGACTCCGTTCATTCCCAACGGTGCGGTCGCCATTGACGGAGATACGATTGTCGAAGTGGGCCCCGAGCGCGAGCTCAAGGCCAAGTACCCGGATGCCGAGTACGTCGACGCCCAGGGCAACCTCATCATGCCCGGACTTATCAACTGCCACACCCACATCTACTCGGGTCTGGCCCGCGGCCTTGCCATTAAGGGCTGCAACCCCACCAACTTCCTGGAGAATCTTGAGCAGCAGTGGTGGAAGATTGACGACAACCTGACGCTCGACGGCACCAAGGCAAGCGCCTATGCCACGATTTTGGATTCCATCCGCGACGGCGTCACCACGATCTTCGATCACCACGCGAGCTTCTGCGAGATTCCGGGCAGTCTCTTTACCATTAAGGACGCCGCTCAGGAGCTGGGCATGCGTTCGTGCCTGTGCTACGAGGTTTCCGACCGCCGTGGCCAGGAAAAGTGCGATCAGGCTATTGCCGAGAACGCCGAGTTTGCCCAGTGGGCCGCCAAGGAGCGTCGCGATAACGACAACCACATGATCGCCGCCATGTTTGGCGGTCACGCCACCTTTACGCTGTCGGACGAGACCATGGATAAGATGGCCGAGGCCAACAATGGCCTGACCGGCTTCCACATCCACGTGTGCGAGGGCATGAACGATGTGTGGGACTCCCGCCTCAACCGCGGCGGCATCAGCCCCGTCGAGCGCCTGCTGCAGCACAACCTGCTCGGTCCCGACACCATGCTCGGCCACTGCATCCACGTGACGCCCGCCGAGATGGATGTCGTCAAGGAGTCCGGCACCTGGCTGGTTAACAACCCCGAATCCAATATGGGCAACGCTGTGGGCTGCGCCCCCGTGCTCGAGTTCTTCCGCCGCGGCATCCCCGTGTGCATGGGCACCGACGCCTACACCCACGATATGCTCGAGAGCCTTAAGGTCTTCCTGATCATTCAGCGCCACAACGCCGCTATGCCCAACGTGGGCTGGTGTGAGGCCATGACCATGCTGTTCGAGAATAACGCCAAGATGGCCAGCAAGTATTTCGATCGCAAGCTCGGTGTGCTCGAGGCCGGCGCTGCCGCCGACGTCATCGTCATGGACTACAAGCCCTTTACGCCGCTGAGCGAGGAGAACATCGACGGCCACATGCTCTTTGGCATGATGGGCAAAAACTGCCGCACCACCATCATCAATGGCCGCGTCCTGTACAAGGATCGCGAGTTTGTCGGCATTGATGAGGACAAGATCAACGCGTGGACCATGGCTGAGTCCAAGAAGCTCTGGAGCACGCTCAACGATCGCGCCTACTAATTACAAGTAGATTCACGCGCGCCGGATGTTTCGCCGCATCCGACGCGCGTATAGGCGACCTCCGCGGGGTCGCCGGCGCTGTGCTAGCGCTACACCGTATTTGCGCCCGCCGCGCGGTCTCGCCGGGCGTTACAGAGAGGAGCTCATTATGAGCGACATCATGAGGCCGATCCCGTTTTCGCAGCTGATGAACTGGATCATCGAGGAGCACAAGACTCAGGGCGCCGTCTTTGGCGTGCGCAAGATGGTCACGACCAACCAGGAGGGCGCGCTTCCCATTTTTGACGAGCGCATCGAGACTCCGTTTGGCCCGGCCGCCGGCCCCAACACGCAGCTTGCCCAGAACATCGTGGCATCCTACGTGGCCGGTTCCCGCTTCTTTGAGCTTAAGACCGTTCAGGTTATGGACGGCGAGGAGCTCTCCAAGTGTGTGAACAAGCCCTGCATTGTGGCGCAGGACGAGTGCTACAACTGCGAGTGGTCGACCGAGCTCGAGGTTCCGCAGGCTTTTGCCGAGTACGTGAAGGCATGGTTCGCCTGCCACCTCATCGCTCGCGAGTACGGCCTGGGCAGCCCGGACGGCTTTGTCTTTAACATGTCCGTGGGCTATGACCTGGAGGGCATCAAGAGCCCCAAGGTCGACGCCTACATCGAGGGCATGAAGGACGCCAGCGGCTCTGACGTCTGGAACGAGTGCCGCGCATGGGCGCTCGCCAACCTGGACAAGTTTGAGCATGTCGACGCCGCGTTTGTCGAGTCCATCCCGGCACGCGTTTCCAACTCCATCACAGAGTCCACCCTGCACGGCTGCCCGCCGGCGGAGATCGAGCGCATCGCGACCTATCTGATCACCGAGAAGGGCCTCAACACCTACATCAAGTGCAACCCCACGCTGCTGGGCTATGAGTTTGCCCGCCAGCGCCTCAACGAGCTGGGCTTTGACTACATCGTCTTCGATGACACGCACTTCCGCGAGGACCTGCAGTGGGCCGATGCCGTGCCTATGTTCGAGCGCCTGATTGCCCTGTGCGCCGAGCGCGGTCTAGAGTTTGGCGTCAAGCTCACCAACACCTTCCCCGTCGACGTGACGAGAAACGAGCTGCCTTCCACCGAGATGTACATGTCTGGCCGTTCGCTGTTCTCGCTGACCATCGAGGCTGCCCGCCGCATTACCGAGCAGTTTGACGGTAAGCTGCGCATCAGTTACTCCGGTGGCGCCACGGTCTACAACATTCGCGCCCTGTATGATGCCGGCATTTGGCCCGTCACCCTGGCGACCGACGTGCTCAAGCCCGGTGGCTACGAGCGCTTTAGCCAGATGGCCGGCGAGTTTGCCGATCTGGCCGGCAAGCCGTTCGCGGGCGTCTCTCTCGACGCCGTGACCGCGATCCAGACCGACTCGCTCACCAACCCGCTCTACAAGAAGCCGCTGCGCCCGCTGCCCGACCGCAAAGTCGCCGGCAAGAGCCCGCTTTCCGACTGCTTTACCACGCCGTGCCGCACGAGCTGCCCCATCCAGCAGGATATTCCCGCCTATCTGGCGGCTGTTGACGAGGGCCGCTACGAGGACGCACTCAACATCATCATCGAGCGCAACGCCCTGCCGTTCATTACCGGCACCATCTGCCCGCATCCCTGCGGCCGTGCCTGCGAGCGTGCGTTCTACGAGCCCGAGGGCGCCCAGATTCGCGCCAGCAAGCTCAAGGCCGCCCGCGAGGCCATGACCGCCGTGCTGCCCAAGCTGCGCGCCCAGGCCATCGCCAACGACGGCGAGCACAACGTTGCCGTTATCGGCGGCGGTCCGGCCGGACTGGCGACGGCGTTCTTCCTGACGCGCGCCGGCGTGCCCGTCACCATCTTTGAGGCCCGCGACTCGCTCGGCGGCGTGGTCCGTCACGTGATCCCCGAGTTCCGTATCGCCAGCGACGATATCTCCCACGACGCCGAGCTCTGCCTGGCCTTTGGCGCCAAGGTGCAGCTCAATGCTCGCGTGGAGTCCATCGACGAGCTCAAGGCCCAGGGCTTTACCGACGTGGTCGTGGCCACCGGTGCCTGGATGCCCGGCTCTGCGGGCCTGGGAGAGGGTGCCGAGCTCGATGTGCTGGAGTTCCTCGAGGCCGCCAAGAAGGGCGAGAAGCTCGAGCTGGGCGAGGACGTCGTAGTCATTGGCGCCGGCAACACCGCCATGGATGCGGCCCGCGTGGCCAAGCGCCTGGCTGGTGTGAAGAACGTGCGCCTGGTGTATCGCCGCACCAAGAAGCAGATGCCCGCCGACGAGGAAGAGCTCGATCTTGCTCTTGCCGATGGCGTTGAGTTCTGCGAGCTGCTGGCGCCCAAGGCACTTAACGGCGCCGTGCTGACCTGCGATGTTATGGAGCTTGGCGAGCCGGATGCAAGCGGCCGTCGCAGCCCTGTCGCCACGGGCGAGACCGTTGAGCTTCCCGCCACCACGGTGATCTGCGCCGTGGGCGAGGGCATCGATGCCAGCCTGTACGATGCCGCGGGCGTCGAGCACGACCGTCGCGGCCGTCTTGCCGCCACCTCCACCGGCGTCGAGGGCGTCTGGGCTGCAGGCGATTGCCGTCGCGGTCCGGCCACCGTGGTCGAGGCTATTGCCGACGCCGCCGAAGTCGCACGCGCCATCGCCGGCGTGGACTTTAACAAGTACGCCGACTGCAACGAGAAGGCCGGCCGCGAGGACACCTGCTACGAGCGCAAGGGGTCGCTGTGCCGCGACAAGCGCAACTGCACCAAGACCCGCTGCCTGGGCTGCGGCTCGGTGTGCGAGGTCTGCTGCGACGTGTGCCCCAACCGCGCCAACGTTGCCATTAAGGTGCCGGGCCTGGCCAAGCATCAGGTCGTCCACGTCGACGGCATGTGCAACGAGTGCGGCAACTGCGCCGTGTTCTGCCCCTACCAGGAGGGTCGTCCCTACAAGGACAAGCTCACCCTGTTCTGGAGCGAGGAGGACATGGAGAACTCCGAGAACGAGGGCTTCCTGGCCGTGGGCGATGATCACTTTAAGGTCCGCGTCGCCGGCACGGTCCGCACCGTCTCGGTCGATGCCGTCAACACCGGTCTTCCCGAGGCCGTCCGCCTGACCATCAGGGCTGTGCGCGACAACTATTCGTACCTTCTTAAGAAATAGGCGAGTCTCTTATGGCCAAATCCATTCAACATAACGTGGCCTACGTTGCCTGCGGAAGCGGTTGCGCCTCCGCAGGCGGCGACGCCCGCTGCAGCGAAGGCTGCATTGGCTGTGGCGCCTGCGTCACGGCCTGTCCCCACGGTGCCATCGTACTGGTCGATGGCGTCGCCCGCGTGGACCGCTCCAAATGCACGGGCTGCGGTCTGTGCGGTATGGCGTGCCCGCAGCGCGTGATTGCCTTCGTTCCCGGCTACCAGAACATCCTGGTGCGCTGCAACAACACCGATAAGGGCGCCATTGCGCGCAAGATCTGCGACACCAGCTGCATCGGTTGCGGCATGTGCGCCAAAAAGTGCCCTGCCGGCGCTATCCGCATCGAGGACAACTGCGCCCATATCGACGGCGCGGATTGCCTGTCGTGCGGCATGTGCGCCGTCGTCTGCCCGCATGGCGCCATCCACGACCGCACCGGCATCGCCGCCGGCGTGTAGAAGGGAATCACCATGGCACAGGAATTCACTTTTACCGTTAACGGCGTCGAGCGCACGACGACCCAAAATAAACCGCTTCTGCGCTACCTACGCGACGACCTGCACATTCACTCCGCCAAGGACGGTTGCTCCGAGGGTGCGTGCGGCACCTGCACCATCCATGTGGACGGTGCAGCCGTCAAGGCGTGCGTGCTGACCACCGCTCTTGCCGCCGGCCGCGACATCGTGACCGTCGAGGGCCTGCCCGAGGACGTGCGCGAGGCCTTTGTGTACGCCTTTGGCGCCGTGGGCGCCGTGCAGTGCGGCTTTTGCATCCCCGGCATGGTCATGGCGGGTGCGGCGCTCATCGCCGAGGATCCCGAGCCCACCGAGGAGCAGATCAAGTACGCCATCCGCGGCAACGTCTGCCGCTGCACCGGCTACAAAAAGATTATCGAGGGCATCTCGCTTGCCGCTGCGGTGCTCCGTGGCGAAAAGCAGATCGACGAGGACCTGGAGCGCGGCGACGACTACGGCGTGGGCAAGCGCGCCTTCCGCATCGACGTGCGCAAGAAGGTGCTCGGCGAGGGCAAGTATCCCGACGACATTGACGAGCTCGATCAGCCGGGCCTGACCTACGCTAGCGCCGTGCGCTCCAAGTATCCGCGTGCCCGCGTGCTCTCCATCGATACCTCCAAGGCCGAGGCCCTGCCCGGCGTGGTGGGCATCCTGCGCGCCGAGGACGTGCCGGTCAACCAGGTCGGCCACCTTATCCAGGACTGGGATGTCATGATCGCGGCGGGCGATATCACCCGCTGCGTGGGTGACGCCATCGTGCTGGTGGTTGCCGAGGACGAGGCGACGCTCGAGAAGGCCAAGAAGCTCGTCAAGATTGATTACGAGCCGCTGGAGCCCGTGCGCAACATCGCCGAGGCCAGGGCTGCCGACGCCCCGCGCCTGCATGACAGTTTCTTTGCCTTTGGCAACACGGTGGAGCTCAAGGACAACGTGTGCCAGAGCCGCCATGTGACGCGTGGCGACGCCGCCAAGGCGCTGGCGGAGAGCGCATTCACCGTGACGCAGCGCTTTACCACGCCCTTTACCGAGCATGCCTTCTTGGAGCCCGAGTGCGCCGTCGCCTTCCCGTACAAGAACGGCGTCAAGGTGCAGTCGACCGACCAGGGTGCCTACGATACGCGCAAAGAGTGCGCCCACATGTTTGGCTGGGACAACGAGCCCGAGCGTGTGGTCGTCGAGACCATGCTCGTGGGTGGCGGCTTTGGCGGCAAGGAGGACGTGTCCATTCAGCACTTGGCCGCGCTCGCTGCCTATAAGTTCCAGCGTCCTGTGAAGTGCAAGCTCACGCGTGCCGAGTCGCTTGCTTTCCATCCCAAGCGTCATGCCATGGACGGCACCTTTACGCTGGGTTGCGACGCCGAGGGCAACTTTACCGGTTTGGATTGCGAGATCAACTTTGATACCGGAGCCTACGCGTCGCTGTGCGGCCCGGTGCTCGAGCGCGCCTGTACGCATGCCGTCGGCCCCTACAAGTACCAGAACACCGACATCCGCGGCTTTGGCTACTACACCAACAACCCGCCTGCCGGCGCGTACCGCGGCTTTGGCGTCTGTCAGTCCGAGTTTGCGCTCGAGAGCCTGATCGACCTGCTGGCCGAGAAGGTCGGCCTGGATCCGTGGGAGATCCGCTACCGTAACGCCATCGAGCCGGGCGAGGTTCTACCCAACGGTCAGATTGCCGATTGCTCCACGGCACTTAAAGAGACGCTGCTCGAGGTCAAGGATGCCTACTACGCGCATCCCGGACACGCCGGTATCGCCTGCGCCATGAAGAACGCCGGCGTGGGCGTGGGCCTGCCCGATGCCGGCCGCTGCAAGATCCGCATCGAGGATGGCCGCGCCGTGGTCTACGCCGCCACGTCCGACATCGGCCAGGGCTGTAACACCGTCTTTTTGCAAGACGTTGCCGAGGCCTGCGGTCTGCCGCTGAGCTGCATTGCCAATGGCGAGTGCTCCACCGAGAACGCTCCCGACTCCGGCACTACGTCTGGCTCGCGTCAGACGGTCGTGACCGGCGAGGCCGTGCGCGGCGCCGCCTTCCTGCTGCGCGATGCCATGGTTGGCATCGAGGCGGGCAAGCCTGCACCCGATGCTCCCGTGAGCGCGCATGGCGACGGCGTCAAGATCGAGTACGACGACGGTCGCGCCTATCAGCTGCGCGCGCAGGAGCTCGTCGCCGGCCAAGGTATGCATCCTCAGGATCCCGCGGCCGCCATCAAGGCGCTCGAGGGATGCGAGTTTGGCTACGTGTATCTGGAGCCGACCGACAAGCTGGGTGCGGATGTTCCCAATCCCAAGAGCCACATCTGCTACGGCTTTGCCACACATGTGGTCATTCTGGACGATGACGGCCGCGTGAGCGAGATCTATGCTGCGCACGATTCCGGCAAGGTGGTCAACCCCATCTCCATCCAGGGTCAGATCGAAGGCGGCGTGCTCATGGGTATGGGCTATGCGCTTACCGAGGACTGGCCGCTCAAGGACTGCGTGCCCCAGGCAAGGTACGGTACGCTCGGGTTGTTCCGTGCGCCCGAGATTCCGGATATCCACGCCATTTACGTGGAGAAGGACGAGCTGCTGCCCGTGGCATACGGCGGCAAGGGCATCGGCGAGATCGCAACGATCCCCACGGCGCCCGCCGTACAGAACGCCTACCGCGCGTTTGACGGCAAGCTGCGTCCAGATCTGCCCATGGTGGATACGCCGTACAGCCGCGCCCGTCACCGCGGGTAGGGTAGGGCGCGGACGATCATTGCTGACGAGCTGTTCGCGCTCAACATCAACTGTATATGCTGCGCCTTTGGCCCCAGCTCCATCGCGAGCCGGGGCCTTTTGTTTGGAGCGCCTCCGCATGCGGAAGCTGCGTCCCGGAATCCAGCCTCGGAACGGGATTAACTTTCCCAACGGGGCCGCATGCGGAAACTGCGTCCCGGAATCGTGCCTCAGAATGGGATGTGTTTTCCGCTGGCCGGCCGTTTGGAAAGCGCATCCCAGTTTGAGTGTTTATTCCGGGATGCGGTTTCCGCTGAAGGACTCAACCGGAAAGCCTGTCCAGCTCTGAGACGGGATTCCGGGACACGCTTTCCGCCAGGCCAGCCATCCGGAAAGCGCATCCCGTTTTGAGTGTCCAGGCTGGGACGCGCTTTCCGTTGGCGTGGCCGTTGGGAAAACGCGGCCCAGATAGGGGGGATGCGATTCGGCGATGCGTGGCCTAGCAGCTCCTACAGGTCCACCTCGTTGAGCCATGTCGGCAGCGCGGTCTGCCGGATGCCTGCCGTCTGCAGCTTTTTGGCGAGCATTCCTGTCGAGCGGACCTCGTTCATGGTAAAGCGCAGCAGAGGGTGACCGTAGAGCGATAGGTGCGCCTCGCGCTGTCGTTCGGCAACGAGCACCTCGGCGGTGGTGCGTCCGGCCAGCATGGTCTGGTCGGTATATTTGATGAGCCCGTCGAGCTCGCCCAGTGTGAGTTCCCGCGCCTGGCGCTCCCAGGCAAAGTCCGTTCGTATGGGCTTGGCCGAATCGAAGGGGTCCGTCAGCTCGTATTGAAGCCAGTCGGGCGCAAAGCCCGTCTCGATCATGGGCTCGGGCGACCGATTCCCCGCCGCTCTCGGCGCGGACGTCGGCATATCGAAGCGTTGTGAGGGCGGTGCGAATCGCGCGACCATTGCGTGCAGTCGCTCGTTGCTCCACGGCCTCCATCAGCTGTTCCGGCGCAAGGCCGAGCTTTGAGATCGTCGAATCGGCAATGGGCATGCCGTCGGCAAAACCAGTTTGCAGCAGGCAATCTGTGGCCGTTTGGATGGGCGGCGTTACCGATATGCCGGCTCTGCGTATTGCTCCGGCCGGCTCAATCTGGTGTCGCTGAATATGTGCGCCCGGACGAGCCGACGGCTTTGTCGAGCTGCAAACATGCACGACGTTCAGGTGTCGCCACGAGACCTCGAGCCCCAGCAGGCAAGCTGCCGAAAACGAGCAGAACGTCCAATCGGGATGGATGATCGCAAGGGCGCGGATAATCTCGCAATGGCGTTGCGCTCGGTTGAGTTCATCCCAGCGCGTTTTTCGCGCAAACAACCCCGGAATGGGCGAGACAACCGTGCCGCCGGTGCGCCGAAGGAGCGCTTTTCGGATCGCCGCGCTCGGGGGAATCAGACAGCGCCCCTCTTGCTCGGCTTGAGTGAGCAGTTGGTCGATGAGCTGGTCATTGCAATGGGTCATGAGCTACCGCCTCCTTTTGGGTAGCAAAAACGTATCAGCTGGAACTTGCCGCTCAGCTGACCAAAATCTAACCATGCAGGTAGATGACCTGCTTTTGGCGACATATTTCTTGTTTGAATCGGTGGGTGGTAATCGGCGACCGTGAACGGTAGCTAGATATGAAGTCTTGGTAAGTTTCGGGACGTGTACTTTTTGAAAAAGAGCATTCTATCTGCTGTTTTGTGTTTCTGGATCGCATATTTGAAGGCATGTGATAAGGGCGGCGGACTGTCGCCTTGTACCTGAGGAAACCGTGACCCGGAATTGCCGCTCGGAACGGGACAAGCTTTCCGGAACAGCCCTCAACCGGAAACTGCGTCCCGGATTCGACGCTCAGAATGGGATTCGCTTTCCGGTAGAAGTTTCAGCGGAAACCGCATCCCAGAATTCAGGCTCAGAACGGGACACGCTTTCCGGATGGCATGCTTGGCGGAAACTACGGCCCAGTTTTTGGCTCCAGAACGGGATACATTTTCCGGAACGGTCCACGTGCGGGGGTGTACCGCCCCTTTTGCGTGCGCCGCTTGTCGAATTGCGTTATAGCTAGCTATATTATAGGAAGGTATAATATAGCTAGCTATAACGCAAAGGAAGGATGGCCCTATGTTTATCGGAAGAACAGTGGAAATGTCCGAGCTCAATCGACTGTATGGCACGGGCTCCTTTGAAATGCCTGTGATTTACGGCCGCCGTCGCGTGGGTAAAACGCGTCTTATCACAGAGTTTATCCAAGGCAAGAAGGCTATTTACTTTCAAGCTCGTCGTACCAATGCAGTGGCAAACCTGCACGGCTTTAGCCAGGCGATACTTGCGGGTTCGGTTGGTGCTGCAGGTGTGTCGTTTCGTAGTTTTGACGAGGCGTTCGATGCGTTGGCCACCATGGCTCGCACGGAACGTTTGATTGTCGTGATTGACGAGTATCCCTATCTCGCCCAATCGAATCCCGAGATCAGCTCGTTGCTGCAAGACAAGATCGATCACTTGTACAAAGAGACCAAGCTCATGCTTATCCTGTGCGGGTCGTCGCTTTCGTTCATGGAAGAGCAGGTGCTGGGCTACGAGAGTCCGCTATACGGTAGGCGTACGGCCCAGTTTAAGATCATGCCGCTGGATTTTACGACGACCCTCGGTTTGTGGCAGAGCATGGGTCGCGAAGACGCTGCGGTTTGCTATGGCATGACGGGCGGCATTCCTGCATATATCGAGAAAGTCGATCCTACCGTATCGCTCGAGGACAACATCAAACGTCTTTTTCTTACTCCTACGGGCTATCTCTTTGAGGAGCCGAGTAACCTGCTATTGCAAGAGTGCCGCAATCCCGAGCAATATGATGCGATCGTGCAAGCAATTGCCCAGGGGCGCTCGAAGATCTCAAAGATTGCGAGCTCTATGGGAATCCCTGCGAGCAACGTAAAGAGCTATGTGGATAAGCTGGCGTCGCTTGGGATTGTCGAGCGCGAGCTGCCCCTAAACGAGACGAGCAATAAGCGAGCCGTGTATCTGCTGAGCGACCAGATGTTTAGGTTCTGGTACAAGTTTGTGCCGCAGAACATTGGGCTGATTCAAAACGATATGGCCGAGATGGCGTATAGGCGCATTGAGCCGCACGTATCGGATTACATGGGTACGGTCTTTGAGCTTATATGCAGACAATACGTGTACGAACTCGCACGCGCGGGCGAACTTGGTGTGGTGCCGGCAACAGTTGGCCGTTGGTGGGGAACGGACAATCGGACGCGTACGCAGGAAGAGATCGATTTGATTGTCGACGACGGAGAGGGCGCGGCGCTCTTTGCGGAGTGCAAATGGCGTAACGAACCGGCAGGCGAGGATGTTCTGGAAAAGCTCGTGTACCGAAGCGAGCTCTTTAGGCGTCAGCATAAAAGCTACGTGATCTTCTCGAAGCGTGGCTTTACGCAAGGATGTCAGGAAGCTGCGGCGAGCAGGGGAGATACCAAGCTGATTTCGTTTGCCGAGATGTGCGAGCGGAGATAACCAAGCGCGCTCTGATGTGATTGCTCGGAATGGGTCGCGCTAAGGATGCCAAGCGTAAAACCTACAATGAAAATGGCGTAAAAACTACATTGAGAACGGCGTAAAAACAGCATTGAGAATGGCGTAATTTCGTATATCGCATGATCGCCCGAGCTTGCACACGGCCTTTTGCGAGCTCTTGCCATGAACGAGAGCCAGGCTGTCACGTACAAGACGCTCATAAAGGACGCCTCGTACGGTGAGACGGGCCCCGACGAGAGGACCATCGCTGCGCACCTGGATCTCTTCAACAGGCTCAAGCTGACCGAGGACCTGTGCGGATGGGAGCCATCGAGGTCAAGCTGAGTGATGCGAAAGCAGACGATGGAGAGAGAAATCTCAAGGCGCTGGAGAGGAAAGTGCTCTCCAATCCTGCCGCCCAGAATGCCGCGCCGGCGTTTTTGGCGGTCGTGGTTGGAAAGGGGAGCATTGCCTACACACGCGACGACGGCGTGGCGGTGATCCCCATGGCGGCACTTGGGGCGTAGTGGTTTTGCGGGCGTGCCGTGCTTCCTTTACCGAAAATCCATTTGGTAAACCAGATGCTCGCGGATAGAATAAAGTTGACGGCAGCCCAAGTTCTGGAGAGCTGGGAAACGCCGTTGCTTGGTCAAGAGGTCGGTGCCTTAATGGCAGCGACTTGTTATGCTTCGAATGCTGCTTGAGTGCCTCGGAAAGTTCGATAAGCGCCGTGAAGAGCGAGACCAAAGCAACCAAGAGCTCTACGAGCTCTGATGGGCCCGGGATGACCTCTGATTCAAGTCACCGGGCCTCAATCTTTTTCATCCATTTGAATAGAGCGGGCGACTCTCTTGGGGCCATCTGCATGGCGCGTGCCTGGCGCGCGTGGCACAGCATCCCATTTTTGTGTCCGCACGGGTGGCTACGCTTACCGCAACGTAGCCATTCGTGGAAAGGACGGATGTCATGGCAACGGATAAGACCGGTTATGTGAGCGTTGGCGCCGAGATAGAGGACGAGGTTATGCCCGACCGCGTGATCTTTAGCATTGGCTTTGGTGGTCGCCGCACCACCAAGGAATCGTGCCTGGAGGATTACAACACCGATCGCGCCCGCGTAGCCGCCGCGCTGGCGCCCTTTGGTTTGGATAGCGAATTAACATGCTGTCGGTACACTTGTTATGCGCAGATGACGCGCAAGAAGGCGACGATTGTGGGCTACAACTACTATGCGTACGGTACGGTTGCCGCGCCTGTCGATTCGACTGACTTTGCTGCTGTGTGGACCGCACTCAATACCTGCGAGTCACATCCCGACATGAGCATTCGATTTGAGTTGGCGGATCAGCGCGCGGCGGAAGACGCCCTGATTGCCCGTGCGGTTGAACGTGCTCGCGGCAACGCGCAGGCACTTGCCGTTGCGGCGGGGTCTATGCTGGGCGGCGTCAAGCATATCTCGTATAACAGTCGGGCGGCGGGCTATGGTCGAACATACTGTGTTGCCGCGTGTGCTCCCGATGGGGCGTCCGGAGGCTCCGAGGAGACGGTGCTGGAGCCAGAGCCTATCGAGGTCGAGTGCTCCGTGGATATGGAATGGTGGCTGGAGTAGGAAGCAGGTGCTGAGCGGCTGAGGGACCGAGGCTTCGCTACCGAAAAAACCATTTGTTAAACTCAATGTCCGTGGGTAGAATAAGGCCGACGGCAGCCCAAGTTGTGGATAGCTGGGCAGCGCCGTTACTTCGATTAAGGGGTCAATGCCTTAACGGCGTCGACCCCTCTTCTTTTGCTTCGTACGCTGCTTAAGTGCCTCGGAAAGTCCGATAAGCGCCGTGAGGAGCGAGACCAAAGCGGTCAGGAGCTTCACGAAATCAATCAGATCGGTCATGGGCATCACCTCCCGTCGCATGGAGGGCGCTGCCCGGCACATGGAACTGCCGTCAACAACTGCCACTCTATCAAAGCGCGGTCATAAATACGAATATATGTTCGATAATAACAGCAACGTGATTCCCTCGAATAGCAGCCTTTCGTAAGGGCGGCAGAAGACGGCGCTGGGCGATTGGGGCTAGACGCGCAGGTCTTCGTCACCGAAAGCCCGTTTGATTAACCAGCCCTCTGTAGGTACACTGCATATTGATGGGCCCGGGATGACCGCTGATTCAAGTCACCGGGCCTAAATCTTTTCATCCATTTGAATAGAGCGGGCGACTCTCTTGGGGCCGTCTGCATGGCGTGTGATTAGCGCATGGTATTGCGCCCAGCTTTCATGTCCGCGCGGCCACCTATCCTTACGGCAATGTAGCCGCTTATGTAACAAGCGGCAAGCAACGGAGAAAGGCCCTAACCGTGTCAGCTGAAAAGACGCCGTGTATCTCGGCTATCGATACGACGAACTTTGCGCGCCAGATTGTGCTGGACTTTGAGTTTGCGCCGGTGCCAAAACAGCGCCAGCGCCGTGGGCTGCGCAATGAGATTATCGAGGTCGGCGCCGTTAAGCTCGATTACCACGGCAACGTTATGGGCGAGTTCTCGCAGTTTGTGCAGACGGAATTTACCGAAGGCGTTGCGTATCCCGTCCGCGAGCTCACGGGGATATCGGCCGTGGACACCGCGATGGCCGATCCGCTCTACATGGTGATAAAAAGGCTCAGCGATTGGATCGGTCGCTACTCCGCCCAGGTGGTCTGTTGGAACGGTGCGGACCGTCGGCAGCTTTTGACCGAGTGCCAGGCAAAGCACATCGACCTTTCCACATTTCCTACGGACTGGGCCGACCTGCAGGCGTTTTACACCTCGATCATGGACGTTGGCAGCCACGGGCGCGTCTCGTTGGGCGACGCGGCAACGTGGTTCGGCATCGAGTTTGACGAGTCGACGGGCCATGCCCACAGCGCCCTAGCCGATGCGCGCGTGACCGCCAAGCTGCTCAAGCAGGTGATGGACGGGGACTATCACGTGAGTCCGCGCGCCCAAGAAGTCCGCCAACGTTGGGGGATGGGCGAGCGGGCCCAGACACGCCTCTCTAGCAAGTGCCCCGAGCTGGGCGACCTGCTGCTGAAGCTGAAGGCGGCGGGAAGGTAGGGGCGTTAGCTGTCTGCATGGCGCGTGCCTGTCGCGTATCGTTACTCTTCCTGCTGCTTGGCAGGCAAGATGTAGACGTTCTCGGCGTCCACGGCGATCTGCGCGGGGCGGTTGTAGAGGGTGTCGATCTCCTTTACGCTCTGCTTGAACGGCGTGACGTCGGGCGTCTTTGCCTGATGGAGCTTTTCGAGGAGTTTCTCGGATTGCTTGTCGTTGAACTTTCCGATGCTCTCTCCTGCGCCTTCGAGCGCCTCGTCGATGAGTGTATGGTCGCCCACGGGGGTCTTTGCGATGGCGTGACCGAGCAATTTGCCCGCGGACGCGATACCGCCCAGCAGTGCCGCATCGACGGTGTCGACAGCCCCCGCTTCGAGTGCGTTGTAGCAGTCGGTGTAGAGCTCGCGGTACGCGATCGAATCAGCCTCGATCTTCGCAGTGGCGTCCGCGAGCTTTGCGGGCTCGAAGTTCTGGGCGAGCATGGGTTCGAGGAACAGCGAGAACGCGTGGATGTAGGTGGCGAGCTGGCAGTCTTTGAGGTAGTCGAGCACCTTGTCGAGGCGTCTGCCCAAGCCGTCTCGCACCTCGATGAACCCTTTCTTTTTCAGATCCGCCTGTGCCTGCGAGCGGAAGAGTTCCATGTCCTGCGCGGACGACTGCTTGATGTCGAGCACCTTCATATGGGCGTTTGCCATGTAGGTGGCGTTGCCGTAGTTGAGGCCGTAACCGTTGAGGATGTCTGCGAGCGTCTTGAGGTTGCCACGCATGTTGGCCTTGTCGCGCTGACGCATGTACTCGAACATTTCGTCGACGGACTCCTGGATGGAGTCGAGCTTTTGGTTTATCTGCGCGATTGCGGCTGCCATGAATAGCGATGTTGGATCGTAAGGCACCTGCGTGACGCTCGTGGCGATGTCGCCCTCGACTACGTGGAAGCGCGCCTGCCCAAGGCCCTTGGCGGCGTCGCGGTAGCCCCCTGTGAGACCGTTGCCGTCCTTGAACGTGTTGAGTTTCGACGGATCGAGCGGGTTACCATATTTGTCAGTCGCCTGGAGCAGCGTGGGCACGCTCACCGTGTTGGTGACGGTGCGAAACATCGAGGGGAGCGAGGCGAACGCCACGCCGAGTTGGGGAATTCGCTCGAGCGGTAGCTTGATGGCGCCGGAGACGTCCACCCGCTTCTGAGTGAGCGCGAGGTGGATTTTGGTCGATGCGAGCTGTTTTGCCACGAGCTCCTCTCGGCCGTCGTTCGCCGAGGGTTTGGTCTCGTTGTCTGCCATAGCGCGCTCCTTGCTTACGTTGATAGTCGTGGGCATTATCTCATCGCCTGGTGGCTTGCTAGAGCGGGGTAGAGGCCGAGCGTCTGGCGAAACTCGTTAACTGATTGCATTTCAGCGGATTGGGTTGATTATAAGAGAAGGACGGCTATCCATCTGCCCTTCCCAGTTGAGTTCGCTTTGAGCTACTGTTCGTGCTTATGCTGCTTGGGCTCAAGCCTTCTCGCTGCCGTGAAGCAGGCCGTGGCCGCCATGGCCAATGCGATGCTGGCCATCCAAGTGGAGTCGCCGGTTGCAGCGAGCTTTGGTTCATCGGCTGTCGTGCGTCCCGACTTTTTTGTAGCCGCCTCGTCGGCGTCCTTTTCAGGAGTGGCAGGATCACTTTTGTTGTCGCCGGGTGAATCTACGTCGGTCTTTCCGCCCGCCTGCTCCCCTTGGGCCTTCCCCTCCACGGTGAAGGACGCATCGGTCGCCGTCCCGTCCTTCCAGACGGCCGTGACGGTGTGTCCGCCGCCGGCGAGCGTGTCCAGGTAGGACGGCCTGAGCTCGATAATCGTGCTGCCCCTGGTTGCGGTGTAGTTCTCGGCGGAGACCTCAGTTCCGTCCACGAGGAGACGCGTGAACTCATCGAGAGGACCGCTGAAGCGGAAGGTCAGACCGGCCTCGCCGTCCTTTGCATACGCCTGCCCGTCGCCCTTGGTGGCGGCATACAGCGGAGCGGTCACGTCGAAGGTGACGTCCCCCGCGTCGTCGACATCAAAGGTCTGAACGCCGGTCTTGCCGTTACGCTCGGCGTAGGCGGAGCTGTAGACGAAGGTCTCGTGGCCCGTCTTGTCGAGGACCGCGAGGGCTTGGATTTCAAACGAGCCCATCGAGAGCGACGTGGGGAACTCGATTTCGATATAGCCCCTTGCCGCATCGTAGCTGCAGCTCAACGTTTTGCGGGTCTTTAAAGAGTTCGGGTCCTCGACATAGCCGGGGTCGCCGAGGATCGGGGAGACAGACTTTACGCCGTCCGCGTCGCCTACATTGCAATAGATACGGAGGATCCCGCCGACGGGGACCCTCTTCGCGGAGATGGAAACGTTCGAGACCGTGGGCGGGTTCCGGTCGATCGCGCTGCCGGTCACCTCGAAGCACAGCTCGCTCGGGTCGCCAACCGAGAAAGTCGCGCCCGAAATGCCGTTGGCCCTGGCGTAGGAACTCTCGTACACATCGGTCTCGAACCCTAGGCCATCGGTGACCGAAAGGCCGATCAGCCTGTGCCTTCCGATCCTATTGCTGTCGAATGTGAGGTCAAACCCGTCGATAGACGAGCCTCCGTGATAATAGGCTGACGAAACAGAGCAGCCGTCGTCCGAATTCTCCCAGCCCTGCCGCAGTATGGGGGAAACGGAGCGAACGCCGTCGGCATCGGAGACGGTCCAAGAGATGTGGAGGTCGGCACCGGTTGCGACCTCCCTGCTCGAGAGCGACACGGAGGACACGGTCGGCGGGTTTTGGTCCTCGGGTCCCTCGGTCACCTCATACTCGAGGGGGTCGGTGGTGAAGGTCGGACAGTCGAGCCCCTTCTCCTCGGCATACGTCGTGTCGTAGACATCGGTAACCCATCCAAGACTATCGGTCACGCCGAGGCCGATGATCCGGTACCTGCAGGGCCGGTCGCTCGGGGAGGTGGAGATATCGAAGCCCGCGGTCGTGTTGCCGGTCGACGAGAAGGCGAGACGGGAACTGATTCCATGGTCTCCGGTATCGTTTTCGACAAGGACTTCGACTATGGGCGTGACGGACCGTACCCCGTCAGGGTCATCGACGCTATAGCCGACATGCAGCGTGGAGCCGGCCGTGACTGTCGTCGCGGATATCGTCACGTTGGAGATGCTGGGCGGGTTCGGGTCCGACGCGGCTAGGGCGGTTGAGGGCAAAGCAAGCGCTACGGTGGCGGACAGCGAGGCGAGCAGGCTAAGCGCGAAGCGCCTGGAGAATTTCAAGGAGGTCATTGGTGGTGCCGATCTTCCATAATTGTTGCAGCGATACCAGTATATCTTTGGCCCATGCTAGCCAGATGTTCTTTCCGCGAACGGCTCGTTAGTTTAGAGACGGCATATGGACGCCTGTCTCGTCCACGTTTCTCGTAAGGGCGATTATAAGGACATGAAGAGACTTTCTCGGAACAATCAATTGGGGATATCAAAGAAATGCTGGACGCCTCCTGATCGCTCAATGCCTTTGAGGTGAAATGCGGCGCATCGGCTACGTTGTTGAGATCATTTATCGAGCGATACGTCATTCCAGCTGAGGCCACCGTCATGAGGCTTCTGTTCCTACACCCCCCGCAATCCCGCGCGCGGCACCCAACAGCTCGTACTCCCTCTCGCTCCACTGGCACAGCTCGGCAGTCTCGACGGCGTCGCGACACAGGTCCAGAAACACCTCAGCTCCCTCGCAGAAGCACTCGCGGGCAAAGTCACCCGAACCGCTTGCGACGCACGTGCCGTCGGCAAACAGCTTCCAGCTAGACAGCTCGCGCGAGTCGTCTCCAAGCAGCTTGATCTGCAGTACGTGCGGGTCGCCGGCGGTGTAGAGCTCTTTCTCGAGCGCCTGCACGGTAAAGCGCATCTGGTGGGGGAGACTGCTCTTGACCATGGCCGAGGCATAGCCGTTCGGCTTGTCCAGAAGATGCATTCGTTTTGGCTTGGCTGCCAGGTTGTGGAAGTTGCGCTCACTGCGCACGGAGAAATTGTCCATACGGACTCCTTTCATCGATATTGGCAGGGCCACCGTGCCTCTTGGCCGGTTGGCGTCGGGATCGTGGAGCCAACTCTCTACCCCGACTCTGGATAAAACGCGCCCGCTCCTTGCGGGCACGATGGGGTCTATCAACGTGTACGGACAGAAATCAAGCGCCATCCGCGAAATGACGCGCGGATGGCGTTGGTTTCCCAAGTGATTATTCGGCTTCCATCCGGAAAAGTGTCGAAATCAGCCGTGTAAAAGTACGGAAAAGAGTCGAAATAGGCACCTTAAAACTTCGGAAAAGTGTAGCTGGATGACAAAACAGCACTTAGAAGGCGGTGCTGGATGCGGGATTCCGCGGCCGCCTTCAGCCCTCGCTACTCGTCGTCTCCGTCGTTGGGGTCGCCCTTGAGGGTGTTGATGTCCAGGTACTGGTTATCGTCCTCTTTTTGCTGGGTTTCCGACTCCGCTTGGGTGGGGCCGCGGAACAGCTGGAATCCCTCAAACGCAATGACGCCGAGCAGGGCAATGACAATGGCGATAAAGGCAACCTTGACTGCCTGCGGAAATTCCGAGAAACGCAGCGCCTTTTCCTTGGCGTAATAATCGGCGAAGCGCTCTTCGCCCGTGCTTTTGGTATAAGCCGGTGCGGACGCGGCCTCCGGGTCATATTCCGGTGCGGGCGTGGCAGCGTACGGATCGTTGAGATAATCGCTCGATGCGGTGCCATAATCCTCGGTCTCGATGCGACCGTTGCCAGCATAGCCATCGGAATAATCGGAATATGCCGCACCGCCCTCATAGTCCGCGGCGCTCGTGTTGGCGGCAAAAAGCGGGTTAACTGGAACATCGAGCGCCGGCATGCCGGTAGAGGTCTCGTCCAGATCGGCTGCAGCCCAGGAATCATGGACAACCTGATGGGCAACGGGCTCATCGAGCCGTGTGACCGGAGGCTTGCGTGCCGCAGGAACGGGCAACTGCTGGGCGCTGTACATAACGGTGCTGTCGGCCGATTTGCCCTGCGTCGCTGCAGCGAGAAATGCCGCCGTCTCGGACGGGTCGCTTGCGGGGCGGGGAGCGGGTGTGGGCGCCGAAGTGGGTGCGGGCGTAGGCGCGGGCGTAGGCGCGGGCGTCGAAACGGGCGACTGCGCAGGAGTCAGCGCAGATGCGGGCTTAGGCGCAAGTGCGGGATTGGGGTTTGACGGGCGAGCCCCGCCGCCCATGAGTTCGTCGGCGGTCCACGGGCGATCATCCATCACGTCGTCAAGGCTCAGCGAAAACAGGTCGTCTTCACCCTCATCGAACATGCGGTGCACATGTCCACCAATTGCCGGAATCAATCCGCGACCGGTGCATGATGCCTTGCTCAACGCCATTCTGTTCCATCCTTTCGAAATACTAATGACATCGATTATATGGAACTTCCCAAGCGGCTCGGTCTTGGATTCGTGCTTTCCAGAACTCGCGCCCAAAAGGGGAGGGCAATCCAGGCGAGTGCCTACTTGTTGCCGGCCGCCGCCTTGGCCTCATTGAGGTAGCTATAGAAGCTGTACTTGGAGATGCCAAAGAACTCGCAGGCGCGCTCGCTCGACTTGGAAATGAGGAAGGCACCGCGACGGTCGAGGTAGCCAATGGCACGAATGCGCTCGTCTTTGGTCATGAGTGCCGCGGGCTTGCCCACAAACTGCTCGCACTCGTGCAGCAGGTCCTCGAGCAGGTCGCCGATGTTCTTGGTAATGGGCTCGGGCTCGGTATAGCCCGTGCCGCCGGTGCCGGTGAAAGCGTCGAGCGAGCGCTCAAAAGCCTTCATAAGCGTAATGTCAAAGTTGATGCCCAAAATGCCGACGGGCTTGCCTTCGTCGTTGCGGATAAAGATGGTCGAGGACTTGAGCAGCTTGCCATCGGTGGTTTTAGTGAGGTACGGCTCGCGGTCGTGTACGTCGGTGCTGCCCTCGTGCATGGACTCAAACACGATATGGCTGGGGCCGTCACCCAGTTTACGCCCGCTGACGTGGCCGTTTTCGATCACTACGATGGAGTGGTCCACGTCTTCGGTTTCCAGATCGTGGACGACGACTTCGCAGTTGGGGCCAAATTGGAGCGCCAGACCGTGTGCAAGGCGCTTATAAAACTCAATCTGTGACGGGGTCATGGGTGCCTTCCTAAAAATTAGTTTAGGCTCACTGTGCCATAAACCACACTTGACCGCAAACAAATCCATCAACAAGGCAATTCATGACCGTTCGTCGGCGAAAAGGTACCGATTGCGGCAACAAATAATTTGTTAGGTTTGCCAATCAAAAAGTGTGATAGAACATTACTAACAAACTTTTTGTTTGGCATCCACATAAAAGTTCAGTCGCATGAATGGGAATGGGCTGAAACGCGTATGCGGGGGCCGGCAAGAGAGGACTTAAGGAGTTCACCGTATGGCCGATAAGATCCAGTGGGCGGGCAACACGATGCCCAAGAGCGATGACAAGCACTTGGGAATCATGAGCCTCGACCACGTGAAGAAGGCCCGCGCCTTCCACCAGTCGTTCCCTCAATATACCGTCACCCCGCTTGCCCGTCTGGACGGTCAGGCTGCGCGCCTGGGCCTGTCCAACCTGTGCGTTAAGGACGAGAGCTATCGCTTTGGCCTCAACGCCTTTAAGGTCCTGGGCGGCTCGTTTGCCATGGCCAACTACATTGCCGATGAGACCGGCAAGGACGTTGCCGACTGCACCTTCGATTACCTGACCTCCGATCAGCTTGCCAAGGACTTTGGCCAGGCCACCTTCTTTACCGCCACCGACGGCAACCATGGCCGCGGCGTGGCATGGGCTGCCAACAAGCTGGGCCAGAAGGCCGTCGTGCACATGCCCAAGGGTTCCACCAAGCCCCGCTTCGATAACATCGCCGCCGAGGGCGCCACGGTGACCATCGAAGAGGTCAACTACGACGAGTGCGTGCGCATGGCCGCCGCCGAGGCCGACGCCTGCGAGCGCGGCGTCATCGTTCAGGACACCGCCTGGGAGGGCTACGAGAAGATCCCGTCCTGGATTATGGAGGGCTACGGCACCATGGCTTCCGAGGTTGCCGAGCAGCTGCGCGAGATGGCCATTAACCGCCCGACGCACGTCTTTGTCCAGGCTGGCGTGGGCTCGCTGGCCGGCGCCGTGGTGGGCTACTTCACCAACCTGTATCCCGATAACCCGCCCACCTTCGTCGTGGTTGAGTGCGCGCCTGCCGCCTGCCTGTACAAGGGCGCTGCCGCTGGCGACGGCGATCCGCGCATCGTGGACGGTGACATGCCCTCCATCATGGCCGGTCTGTGCTGCGGCGAGCCCAACATTCTGGGCTGGGATATCCTGCGCAACCACGCCACCGCCTTCGTGTCCTGTCCCGACTGGGTCACCGCTCGCGGCATGCGCACCCTGGGCGCTCCCGAGAAGGGCGACCCGCGCGTCATCTCCGGCGAGTCCGGCGCGGTGACCACCGGCCTGGTCGAGACTCTCATGCTCGATCCCGAGTACGCCGAGCTCAAGGAACTCATCGGCCTGGACAAGACGAGTTCCGTGCTCTGCTTCTCCACCGAGGGCGATACGGATCCCGACCAGTATCGCCGCATTGTTTGGGAAGGCGAATATCCCACTTGCTAATCGTTGGGGCGGAGTAAATAGGTATCGCTCCGCCACCTCACAGGTAGATTCCTTCGTTTGAAAGGTTATGAACAATGGCTAAAGAACTCGATTTCGACGCAATCAAGGCTGCTGCTGAGTCCCACCGTGCTGATATGACGCGTTTTCTTCGCGCAATGATTAGCCATCCCTCTGAGTCCTGCGAGGAGGGTGAGGTTGTTGCCTGCATCAAGGCCGAGATGGAGAACCTTGGCTATGACGAGGTCAAGGTCGACGGCCTGGGCAACGTCATGGGCTTTATGGGCGAGGGCGACAAGATCATCGCCATCGACTCCCACATCGACACCGTCGGCATCGGCAACATCGAGAACTGGGACGCCGATCCTTATGAGGGCTACGAGACCGACGAGATCATCTACGGCCGCGGCGGCTCCGACCAGGAGGGCGGCATGGCTTCTGCTACCTATGCTGCCAAGATGATGAAGGACATGGGCCTCATCCCCGAGGGCTACAAGATCATGGTCGTCGGCACCGTCCAGGAAGAGGACTGCGACGGCATGTGCTGGCAGTACATCTACAACAAGGACGGCATTAAGCCCGAGTTCGTCATTTCCACCGAGCCCACCGACGGCGGCATCTATCGCGGTCACCGCGGCCGCATGGAGATCCGCGTCGACGTTCACGGCACCTCCTGCCACGGCTCTGCTCCCGACCGCGGCGACAACGCCATCTACAAGATGGCCGACATCATCGCCGACGTCCGCGCCCTCAACAACAACGGCTGCGACGAGTCGACCGACATCAAGGGCCTCGTCAAGATGCTCGACCCCAAATACAACCCCGAGCACTACGAGGATGCCCGCTTCCTGGGCCGCGGCACCTGCACCGTCAGCCAGATCTTCTACACCAGCCCCAGTCGCTGCGCCGTGGCCGATTCCTGCGCCATCTCCATCGACCGTCGCATGACCGCCGGCGAGACCTGGGAGTCCTGCCTGGACGAGATCCGCAACCTGCCGGCCGCCAAGAAGTACGGCGACGACGTGAAGGTCTCCATGTACATGTACGACCGTCCGTCCTGGACCGGCGAGGTCTACGAGACCGAGGCTTACTTCCCCACGTGGATCAACAAGGAGACCGCTCCGCACGTCAAGGCTCTCGTCGACGCCCACAAGGCCATGTTCGGTGACGAGCGCATCGGCTGCGAGCCCAGCATGGACAAGCGCACCGGTCGCCCGCTGTGCGACAAGTGGACCTTCTCCACGAACTGCGTCTCCATCCAGGGCCGCTACGGCATCCCCTGCGTGGGCTTTGGCCCGGGTGCCGAGTCTCAGGCTCACGCTCCCAACGAGGTCACCTACAAGGACGACCTGGTCACCGCTGCCGCCATGTACGTGGCTGCTCTGAACCTCTACGATCCGAGCCAGGCCGATGGCGACGCCACCGTGTTCCGCGCCGGTCTGACCAACAACAAGATCGATTAGTCCCATTCCTCGATTTTGTTGAGCCGGGGGCCGCTCGTGTCCCCGGCACCCCCTGTTGACTTGGGGCCCGCGGTCGTTATCTCCCATGCTTCCTCAACGGTGGCGGGTCCTCGTCATGGTGCTCTGCATGTTCTGCCACACGCGCATGCCGGAGCACATCTACTCATTGCGATCGTTTCATCTTTAGAAAGGACATTTCCATGGACGCTAAGTTTACCGAGCTCGTCGAGCAGCTGAACGGCCTCGATTTTAAGGGTATGTACGGTAGCGACTTCCTGCACACTTGGGACAAGACCACCGATGAGCTCAAGGCGCTCTACATCGTCGCCGACGCCCTGCGCGAGCTGCGTGAGAACAACGTTTCGTCCAAGATCTTCGACTCGGGCCTGGCAGTCTCCCTGTTCCGCGACAACTCCACCCGTACGCGCTTCTCTTTCTCTAAGGCCGCCAACCTGCTCGGCCTTGAGCTGCAGGACCTGGACGAGAAGAAGTCCCAGATCGCCCACGGCGAGACCGTCCGCGAGACCGCTACCATGATCTCCTTCATGGCCGACGTCATCGGCATCCGCGATGACATGTACATCGGCAAGGGCGACGCCTACATGGCCGAGGTCTCTGAGTCCGTGCAGCAGGCCTACGAGGACGGCGTTCTGGATCACCGTCCCACGCTCATCTCCCTGCAGTCCGATTCCGACCACCCCACGCAGTCCTCTGCCGACATGCTCTACCTCATCAACGAGTTTGGCGGCCTCGAGAACCTCAAGGGCAAGAAGGTTGCCGTCACCTGGGCCTATTCGCCCTCTTACGGCAAGCCGCTGTCCTGCCCGCAGTCGCTGATCAGCCTGCTGCCCCGCTTTGGCATGGACGTCACCCTGGCTCACCCCGAGGGCTATGACCTCATGCCCGAGGTCGTCGAGCGCGCCAAGGGCTACGCCGCCGAGTCCGGCACCACCTTTAAGCAGGTCAACACCATGGCCGAGGCCTTCGAGGGCGCCGACATCGTGATCCCCAAGAGCTGGGCTCCGTTTGCCGCCATGGAGAAGCGCACCAACCTGTACGCCGAGGGCGACGACGCCGGCATCGCAGCGCTCGAGAAGGAGCTGCTCGCCCAGAACGCCACCCATCAGGACTGGTGCTCCACGACCGAGCTCATGGAGAAGACTGCCAACGGCCAAGACACCATCTTTATGCACCCGCTGCCCGCCGACATCTCCGGTGTTTCCTGTGAGCACGGCGAGGTTAACGCCGACGTCTTCGACATGCACCGCGTGGGCATGTACAAGGAGGCCAGCTACAAGCCGTACGCCATCGCTGCCATGATGTTCCTGCAGAAGGTTGCCGATCCCGTCGCTACCCTCAAGGCCCTCGACGAGCGCAACACCGCCCGTTGGCTCCAGGCCTAAAGCCGGGCTGAGGTAAGCCATGTAAAGGGGGCGCTCTGCCAACTGGCGGGGTGCCCCTATTTTGCATCGCGGGCGTGCGGGATAAGCGCTTTCGATGTGGATGCCCGCGGCGCGAGTTATGGGTACGATGGTTTCAGGGGAGGTATCACCATGAAACTTGGATGCGTCATTATGGCTTCGGGCGAGGGCAAGCGGTTTGGCTCCAACAAGATGCTCGCCGATATCTATGGCGAGCCGCTGATTGCCCGGACCATCGATTCGGTTCCCCGGGGCTTTGACGTTGTGGTTTCGACGCGTTGGCCCGAGGTCGCCCAGATTTGCGAGGACAAGCATTGCCCGTGCGTGCTGCACGATGGCGAGCTGCGCAGCGAAAGCGTCCGTGCGGGCCTTTCGTGGGGAGTCGAACGCAACTGGAAAGGTTGCCTCTTTTTACCGGGCGACCAGCCGCTCGTGAGTTCGGATTCTTTTGAGGCTATGGTTCGTGCATTTGACGAGCGTGGCCGCAAACATCCGGTGCGTCTTGCGTGTAACGGTGAGCCTTCGAGCCCGGTGCTCTTTCCGGCGGAACTGTTCGATGCACTTATGTGTCTTGAGGGCAAGGACGGCGGGGGCTCGATTCTCAAAGGTCGCACCGACGTGGTGCTGGTCGAGGCGCGTGCCTACGAGCTGTGGGACGTCGATACCGTCAAGGGACAGCGACGCATAACGGAGCATATTGCCGCCTGCTCGTATTTTGATCGCGTGGCCAACTGTATTAATCAATAAGGAGCAACATGATCATCATCAAAAACGGCGCGCTCGTGACGCCCCAGGGGCTTCGCCGCGCCGATCTTGCCATGGAGGGCGACAAGATTGTGCGGATTGCCGCGGCGATTGAGCCGGCCGAGGGCGATACCGTCGAGGATGCCGTGGGCTGTTGGGTGTTCCCCGGCTTTATCGACGGCCACACGCACATGCAGTGCTGGACTGGCATGGATTGGACAGCCGATAGCTTTGAAACCGGCACGCGTGCGGCTGCCTGCGGCGGTACGACGACCATCGTGGACTACGCGACGGCCGATCGCGGCGTGACCATGCCCGACGCCCTTGCCGAGTGGCATCGCCGTGCCGACGGAACCTGCACGGCCAACTACGCCTTTCATATGGCACTCGCCGAGTGGAATGAGCGCAACCGCGCCGATCTCGCGGCTATGCGCGAGGCGGGCGTATCGTCGTTTAAGACCTACTTTGCCTACGACCACCTGCGCTTGGACGATGCCGAGACACTCGAGGTGCTGGAGGAGCTCAAGCACCTGGGCGGTATCCTGTGCGTGCATTGCGAGAACGGCACGCTGGTGAATGAACTTCAGAATCGCGTGTACGAGCAGGGGATTCATGGACCCGAGGGGCATGCGCTCAGCCGTCCGGACGTGTGTGAGGCCGAGGCCGTGAGCCGCCTGCTGTATCTGGCGCACTTGGCCGGGGACGCTCCGGTCAACGTGGTGCACCTTTCGACCAAGCTGGGGCTCGAGGCCATTCGCGCTGCCAAAGCGCGCGGGCAGAAGAATATCTATGTCGAGACCTGCCCCCAGTATCTGATGCTTGACGACACCTGCTATCTGGAGCAGGGCGAGGACGGCTTTGCGGGCGCCAAGTACGTGATGAGCCCGCCGCTGCGCCATGCCGGTGACCGTGCGGCACTGCGCGAGGCGCTTGTGGCCGGCGAGATCGATACGATTGCGACCGATCATTGCAGCTTTAACCTGCACGGGCAAAAGGACCGCGGGCGCGACGATTTCCGCGCGATTCCCAACGGCGGGCCCGGCGTGGAGCATCGTCCCGTCGCGATTGCCACGAGCTTTGAGGGACAGCTGGGACCCGAGGACCTCTGCCGCTTGATGAGCGAGAACCCGGCGCGCGTCTTTGGCATGTATCCGCGCAAGGGCTGTCTTGCCGAGGGCTCCGATGCCGACGTGTGCGTGTGGGATCCCCAGGCACGCTGGACCATTAGCGCGGCGACGCAGCATCAGGCCGTGGACTACACGCCGCTCGAGGGCTTTGAGGCGCATGGCCGCGCCAAGGCCGTGTTTGTGAACGGTGTGCTGGCGGCGCGCGATGGCGAGCCCACCGGAGCCCAACCCGGCCGCTACGTGCCCCGCTAACAGGGGGAGTGCCGGACCCCCCTCCGCAGTTGCGATGAAATACGGACTGTTTGCGGCCGTCATACGGCCAAACAGTCCGTATTTCACCGCAACTGACGAGATGGGGCCGGCTATTTGAGGCTGCTGGCGACGACGGGGCGGTCGAGAGCTGCCTCGAAGCGGTCGGCTATCGTTGAGTCGGCAAGTGTGTCGGCTTGGTTGAGCATGATGCGGGCATTGTTGAGGTTCAGCATCTGCAGCTCGGCATTGAGCACCATGGCGACGCGCTCTGGGGTGGCAGTGTCGGTGGGCTCGCAGCCGCAACGCTCGCAAAAGAGCTCGGGGCGGTGGACAACCTCGGCGACGGGTTTGCCCAGTCCCGAGGCGCCGACGACCCAGACAACGTTTGCCGTGGCGGCGGGAATTACCGGCTCCCAGGCGGCATGCGCCTTGAGCGGGAGTCGCTTGCTACCGTCTGCCTCGGCCAACACATAGTCAAAGCGCTGTGCCAGCTCGCCGAGTGGCTCGGCGGGGGCGGAGAGCTTGCCTGTCTCCGGGTCCAAGATGCCTGCCTGGCAGATGCCTCCGCGTGCAAGCCCCACGCAGGCCTCGCAGGTGCAGCCTGGGGCGTGTGGGGCACCTGGCTTCCAAGGCGCGGCGTCCAGGCGACGATTCGACCCGTCCCATGGCACGCCGGCAACGGGAAGCATATGCGTGGTGGTGCAGAGGAGCACGCGGCCGCCAGCGCGCATGAGCTCAAGACCCAGCGTTTTGAGCAACGTCGACTTGCCGCCGCTGCCGATAATCGCGGTAATGCCCGGCTCGATCCTGAGCGCCGAGGCAAGATTGCCGCTAACCGTTTCCATCTGTTCACCGCCGTATAATACTGTGATAATAAATAATCATCAGAGTAGCGGTCGAACCGCTTTTGCTCTGCTCAAACCGTAGCACAGGGAGGTGCCCCGGGAATGCTCGTTTATGTTCGCGGCGCCGGCGATATCGCCACGGGTGTCGCCGCTCGCTTGGTGCGCGCCGGCGTGTCGGTCGTTATGGCCGATATCGCGGTTCCCACGTGCATCCGCCGCACAATCAGTTTTTGCGAGGCTATTCGCCTGGGCGAGGTCCAGGTCGAGGGCATTCGCGCTCGCTTGGCGCAGACGCCGGCAGAGGCGCTCGAGATTACCCAAGCGGGGGATGTTGCCGTCGTGGTGGACCCTCAGGCCAAGATGCTCGATGAGCTTAAACCCGCGGCTGTGGTCGACGCGATTCTGGCCAAGCGCAACCTGGGCACCACGCGCGACATGGCGCCTACCGTCATCGCCGTGGGGCCGGGCTTTACCGCGCCGGTCGATTGCGACGCCGTGGTCGAGACCATGCGCGGGCATTTCCTGGGCCGTGTCATTACCCAAGGTTCACCCCAGCCCAACACGGGCGTGCCGGGCATTATCGCTGGCTATGGCAAAGAGCGTGTTATCCACAGCCCCGCCGCCGGCGTGTTTCGGTCCGACCGCGCAATCGGCGACATCGTGCGCGCCGGAGACGTGATTGGCTACGCGGGCGATACGCCCATGCGCACGCAGATCGATGGCTGTCTGCGCGGGCTTTTGGCGAACGGCGTGCAGGTGACCGAGGGCTTTAAATGCGCCGATGTCGATCCGCGCGGCGATGCCAGCTATATCAACTACATTTCGGACAAGGCGACGTCGGTCGGCGGCGGCGTGCTCGAGGCACTCGCTATGCTCACCGATATCTTTAGAGGATAGAAGGCGGCAATGGAAAAGCTCGATGTTGTGAATGCGGCGCTTGCCGCCCTGCGTGCTGGCGAGACGTGCGAGCTCGTGGTCGTGGCCGGCACGGCGGGGTCGTCGCCGCGCGGCGTGGGCGCCTGGATGGCCGTCTTTGCCGACGGCAGCCAGGCGGGCACTATCGGCGGCGGCAAGATTGAGCTCTTTGCGCTGGATGAGGCGCGCGAACTCCTGAGCGCGGGACAGTCGCGTCTGGTCCGCTACACCATGGGCGGCGAGAACTCCGATACCGGCATGATCTGCGGCGGAGCCATTTGCCTGTGCTATCTGCATCTGGATGCGACCCAGGCACCGTTGTTCCAGGAAATTGCCGACGTCTTGGTCTATCGGCGCATCGGCGACTTCGTCATCGACTTTGAGCCGTTTATCGCGAGCGCGCTCGAGGGCGATGTGGCCGAGTACCATGGCGAGGCATCGCGCCATACCATTGCGGGCTGCCCCGGGCTTTCACTGGTGGAGGAGGGGAGTAACGTCACCTACACCAACGCTGCCTCTGAGATTCCCGCGGCGCACATCGAGACGCTCTGCCCCGAGGGCCTGACCTACATCTTTGGCTGCGGACACGTGGGCGCCGCGACGGCGCGCGTGCTCACGGCGGCGGGCTTTGCCGTCGTGGCCTGCGATGACCGCCCCGGCACGTTGACGCCCGAATGGGTGCCCGGTGTCTACGATCGTCGCCTGGTCGACTACAAGAACCTGAGCGAGCTGTGTCCCATCGGTCCGCGCGACTTGGTGGTCGTCGCCACGGCGGGTCACAAGTCCGATATCGACGTGGTGATTCAGGCCATGCGTGCCAAGCCTGCCTATCTGGGCTGTCTGGGTTCGCGCCGCAAGACGGCCTTTGTGCGTGCCCGCCTGGAGCAGGAAGGTTTTACGCAGGACCAGATCGACGAGCTGCACCTTCCGATCGGCGTTGCCATCGAGGCCGAGGACCCCAAGGAGATCGCCATCTCCATCGCCGCCGAGATGATCCACCTGCGCCGCACCAAACTCGTCCCCCGCAAGCGCTAATCGGATCCCCACCAATAAGTTGCGGTGAAATACGGATTGTTTAAGCCTGTTAGGCCGCCCAACAGTCCCTATTTCACCGCAACTGCTTTTTGGGGATCACTATGTGCGGGGGAGTTGTGGAGTTGTGCAGGCAGACGAGGTTTTTCTGGAAATACGCACCCAATGCGCGTATAGTACCGATTGTTTTGTCGGCTCCTGCTGCGTCGAGTCCAAACCGCAAAATGCCATGAGCGGCGCGGATGCAGCCAGGAGGCACGAGGACAACCCATCGTGGCCACGCCCCGTGCTTAAAACCCCAAGAAGGAGTGAACAATGGCAGAAGAGAAGTATGTGCCGCGTCTGAAGACCAAGTACAACAACGAGGTCAAGCAGCAGCTTCAGGACAAGTTCCAGTACGAGAACGTCATGATGATCCCCAAGTTTGAGAAGATCGTCGTGAACATGGGTGTCGGCGAGGCCGCTACCGATTCCAAGGCCATCGACGGTGCCGTGCGCGACCTGCGCGCCATCACCGGCCAGCAGCCGATGATCACCCGTGCCCGCAAGTCCATCGCTACCTTCCGCCTGCGCGCTGGTATGCCGATCGGCTGCAAGGTTACCCTGCGTGGCGACCGTATGTGGGAGTTCTTCGATCGTCTGACCTCCGTCGCGATCCCTCGTATCCGCGACTTCCGCGGTATCTCCGCCAAGAGCTTCGACGGCCGTGGTAACTTCTCCATGGGCGTCACCGAGCAGCTCATCTTCCCCGAGATCGACTTCGACTCCGTTGATCACCAGCGCGGTATGGACATCACTTTCGTGACCACCGCCAATACCGATGAGGAGGCCAAGGCCCTTCTGGACGCCTTTGGTTTCCCGTTCAAGAAATAGGTTCACCTGCCCTATAAGCGCCGTTCCCACAAGGGGGCGGCGCTTGGGGCGAACAATACTCTATGTGAGGAGGATATAAGTGGCTAAGACATCGATGATCGTCAAGTGCAATCGCAAGCAGAAGTTCTCTACTCGTGAGTACACGCGCTGCCAGCGCTGCGGCCGTCCGCACTCTGTGTACCGCAAGTTCGGCCTGTGCCGTGTCTGCTTCCGCGAGCTTGCACTCAAGGGCGAGCTTCCCGGCGTTAAGAAGGCCAGCTGGTAAGTCACTACCAGCGTTTCAAGCATCAGTTTGGAACAGGGAAAACGCGCTAGTTAGGCTTTGCCGTTAAGGGCGGCGAAGAACCAAGAGCACGTGTTCATCAAGAACGAAGGAGAATCTGTATGAACCTTACAGACCCGATCGCAGATATGCTTACGCGCATCCGTAACGCTAACTCTGTGAACAAGGCCACGGTCTCCATGCCGAGCAGCAAGAAGCTCGTCGAGATCGCTCGTGTTCTGCACGAGGAGGGCTACATCGAGGGCTACGATGTCGAGGACACCGTTCCCCAGAAGACTCTGCACATCACGCTTAAGTATGGTCCCAAGAAGGCTAAGGTCATCAACGGCATCCGCCGCATTTCCAAGCCGGGCCTGCGTAAGTACACCGGCGTTGCCGACATGCCCCGCGTCCGCGGTGGCCTTGGTACCGCCATTATTTCCACCAGCCATGGCGTCATGACCGACCGCGATGCTCGCAAGCACAACGTCGGCGGCGAGATCATCGCTTACGTCTGGTAATTCGCTCGGTAGGTAGAAGGAAAGGAGATCACCGTGTCTCGTATCGGTAATAAGCCTGTCCAGATTCCCGCCGGAGTCGAAGTGGCAGTCAACGGCAACAACGTTGTCGTCAAGGGCCCCAAGGGCCAGCTCGAGCTCGATGTCTTTGAGAAGCTCGCTATCAACGTCGAGGACAACGTCCTCACCGTTTCCCGTCCCGACGACGAGCGTGAGACCCGTGCCCGCCACGGCCTCACCCGCGCCCTCATCCACAACATGGTTGTTGGCGTTTCCGAGGGCTTCGAGAAGAAGCTCGAGCTCGCCGGCGTCGGTTACCGCGTGCAGCAGAAGGGCAAGAACCTCGAGTTCTCCCTGGGCTTCTCGCACCCCGTGATCGTCGAGGCTCCCGAGGGCATCACCTTCGAGGTTCCCGACAACACCCACGTGAACGTCAAGGGTATCAACAAGCAGCAGGTCGGTCAGATCGCCGCTGAGATCCGCGGCCATCGTCCTCCCGAGCCTTACAAGGGCAAGGGTATCCACTACGTTGGCGAGCACATCCGCCGCAAGCTGGGTAAGGCCGCCAAGTAGTCGTAACCGACTCACTCGCATAAGACCAGCACCCCGTCAGGTGCTGGCAAGATCAACCTTTTTAGGAGTTTACGTATGAACAAGCATAAGGCGAAGCTGGAAGGCCTCAAGCGTCGTCAGCGTCGTGTTCGCGGCAAGGTCTCGGGTACCGCCGAGCGTCCGCGTCTTCGCGTGACCCGTACTAACGCCAACATCTATGCCCAGATCATCGACGACAGCAAGGGCTCCAGCCTGACGCTCGTCTCTGCCTCGACCCTCGAGGCCGAGTTCAAGGGCACCCACACCTCGAACAAGGAGGCTGCGGAGAAGGTCGGTCAGCTCGTTGGCAAGCGCGCCATCGAGGCCGGCATCACCAAGGTCGCCTTCGATCGTGGTGGCCGTATCTACCATGGCCGCGTCAAGGCCCTCGCCGACGGTGCTCGTGCCGCCGGTCTCGAGTTCTAGGAGGTATGTAGCACATGGCTCGTAATCAGAAGCAGCAGCGCGAGGCCTCCGAGTTCGAGGAGCGCGTCGTTTACATCAACCGCGTGTCGAAGACCGTCAAGGGTGGTCGTCGCATGAGCCTCGTCGCTCTCGTCGTCGTTGGCGACGGCAAGGGCAACGTCGGCGTTGGCATGGGCAAGTCCGCTGAGGTGCCCATGGCCATCTCCAAGGCATCTCTCGATGCCAAGAAGAACATGTTCCACGTGCCGGTGACCGAGCAGGGCACCATCCCGCACGAGGTTCTCGGCCACTTTGGTGCCGGCCGCATCATCATCAAGCCCGCTGTCGAGGGTACCGGCGTTATCGCCGGCGGCGCTGTGCGTCCCCTCTTTGAGCTTGCTGGCATCAAGAACGTCCTGTCCAAGTCCCTCGGTACCGACAACGGCCTCAACATCATCAAGGCTGCCGTCGAGGGCCTCAAGGAGCTCTCCAGCCCTGAGGACGTCGCGGCTCGCCGTGGCCTGACGGTCTCCGAGATGTTCGTCGGTAAGGAGAACTAAGCATGGCTGACACCATCAAGATCAAGCAGGTCCGCAGTACCAACGGTTGCAAGCAGGACCAGGTCCGTACTGTCCGTGCCCTCGGTCTCCACAGGATCCGCGAGGTTCGCGAGATTGCTGACAACGAGTCCGTCCGCGGCATGATCTTCAAGGTCAAGCACCTTGTCGAGATTGTAGAGGAGTAGCAAATGCAGCTTCACGATCTTACTCCCGCGCCCGGTTCCACCAAGAACCGCAAGCGCGTCGGCCGTGGCAATTCTTCGGGTCACGGCACCACTTCTGGCCGCGGTCAGAAGGGCCAGGGTTCCCGCTCTGGCGGCACCAAGGGTGCCGGTTTCGAGGGTGGCCAGACTCCGCTGGCTATGCGCCTGCCCAAGCTTCCGGGCTTCCGCAACCCCCGTCGTATCGAGTACACCGCTGTTAACGTTGAGCGTCTCGAGCGCAAGTTCGAGGACGGCGCTGTGATCGACGGTGCCGCTCTTAAGGCCGCTCGCATCACCAAGAGCGAGTTCGAGCCCGTCAAGGTGCTCGGCAATGGTGAGCTCACCAAGAAGTTCACGGTCAAGGTCGACAAGGTCAGCGCTTCTGCGCAGGCCAAGATCGAGGCCGCCGGCGGAAAGGTCGAGCTGCCGTGCTAAATGGTCTTAAGAATGCTTTCCGCATCAAAGAATTGCGCGAAAAGATTCTTTTTACCATAGCTATGCTCGTCGTGTACCGCATTGGTGCGCACGTTCCTGTGCCCGGCATTCCCTTCCAGGGGATGCTGGGCCTTTTCTCGACCGATAACAATTCGGTCGCCGCAGGTGCTATGGCCCTCCTGAATCTTTTCTCTGGCGGCGCTTTGAGCTATGTGTCGGTGTTTTCGCTGGGCATCATGCCTTACATCACCAGCTCGATCATCCTCCAGATGCTCCAGGCCGTTGTGCCTTCCCTGCATGAGCTTGCCCGCGAGGGCGAGGTCGGTCAGACCAAGATTACGCAGTATTCGCGTTACCTCACCCTGGCTCTGGCAATCCTCAACTCCGTGGGTTACCTCTTCCTCTTTAAGAGCTTCGGCATCAGCTTTAATGGCGCCGGCGCTCCCGAGATCATCTTCGACCTCATGATCGTCGGCACGCTCACTGCGGGCGCCATGCTGATCATGTGGATTGGTGAGCTCATCACCCAGCGCGGTATCGGCAATGGCATGTCGCTGATCATCTTTGCGAACATCATGGCCGGTCTGCCGCAGGCTATCTTCTCCAGCACCGAGGGCAATGCCGGTGGCATCATCACCATGGTGATTATCTGCGCCATCATCCTGCTGGTTATCCCGCTGATTGTTTTCCTTGAGCGCGGCCAGCGCCGCATTCCGGTCTCCTACGCTAAGCGCGTCGTGGGCCGTCGCATGATGGGTGGCCAGACCACCTACCTGCCCATCAAGGTCAACACCGCGGGTGTCGTGCCGATCATCTTCGCTTCGGCGCTGCTGTATTTCCCGGCTCAGATTGCCGTGTTCTTCCCCGGCATCGGCTGGATCCAGGCAGTTGCCTCTGCGCTTTCGACCGGTTGGCTCAACTGGGTGCTTAATGTTGTCCTCATCGTGTTCTTCGCGTACTTCTACACCTCCATGGTGTTTAACCCCGATGACACGGCCGACAACCTTAAGAAGCAGGGCGGCTTTATTCCGGGCGTGCGTCCGGGTAGGGCTACCGCGGCCTACATCAAGAACGCGCTCAACAAGATTACGCTTCCCAGCGCTGTCTTTTTGGCGCTCATCGCCATCGTGCCTTCGATCATCTTCTCCTTCACGGGTAACCATCTGATCCAGGCATTTGGCGGCACGTCCATCCTCATCATGGTCGGCGTCGTGCTCGACACGGTCGATAAGCTCGAAGGCCAGATCAAGATGTATGATTACGATGGATTCTTTAAATAGGCTAGAGGAGGATTGCTCATGAACCTCGTATTGCTCGGAGCTCCGGGTGCCGGTAAGGGCACCGTCGCACAGGAGCTCGTCGCCGAGTTTGGCGTCGCCCATATTTCCACGGGCGACCTGCTGCGTGCTGCCGTCAAGGGTGGCACCGAGCTTGGTATTCAGGCTAAGAAGTACATGGACGCTGGCGAGCTCGTTCCCGACCAGCTCGTGATCGACCTTGTCAAGGAGCGCCTTGCCGCCGATGACGCCCAGCAGGGCTTCATCCTCGACGGCTTCCCGCGCAACACCGCCCAGGCTGTGACGCTCGATTCCGAGCTCTCCGCCATGGGTCGCGAGATCGATTGCGCCCTTCTGGTCGATGTGGCCCCCGAGGTCATTATCGATCGTCTGTCTTCGCGTCGCACCTGCCGCGCCTGCGGTTACACCGGCACCGCTGCCGATGCCACCTGCCCCAAGTGCGGTGGCGAGATGTATCAGCGCGACGACGACAAGCCCGAGACCATCAAGAACCGTCTCGACGTCTACGAGAAGTCCACGAGCCCGCTCGTCGACTACTATCGTGGCCAGGGTCTGCTCAAGTCGGTCAACGGTGACCAGGCTCGCGAGACCGTGTACGGGGATGTCAAAGAGGCTCTCGGTCTATGATCAAGATTAAGTCTGCAACGCAAATCGAGCAGATGAAGAAGGCAGGAGCGCTATCTAAGATGGCGCTCCGCCACGTTGGAGCCATGGTGCGCCCCGGCGTTTCGACTTTTGAGCTCGATCAGCTCGCGGAGCAGATTATCCGTATGCATGGCGGCACCCCTGCCTTTAAGGGTTACGGCGGGTTCCCGGGGACCATTTGCGCATCGATCAACGATGCCGTGGTCCACGGTATTCCCAACCCTGACATGATCCTGCGCGATGGCGATATCATCTCCATCGATACGGGAGCCGTTGTCGACGGTTGGGTCGGCGATAACGCATGGACGTTTTTCGTCGGCACCCCCACGCCCGAGGCCAAGGCCCTGTGCGAGGTCACGCGCGATTGCCTTAAGGCTGCCATCGAGCAGGCTGTTCCCGGTAACCATATCGGGGACGTCGGTTATGCCGTTCAGTCCCTCGCCGAGTCTCACGGTTACGGCGTGCTTCGCGATTATGTTGGCCATGGCATTGGCCGCGTGATGCACGAGGACCCCAACGTTCCTAACTATGGAAAGAAGGGGAGGGGCGTTCGCCTCCAGGCCGGCATGGTCATTGCCATCGAGCCGATGGTTACGATGGGTTCCAACCATGTAAGCACGGGCTCCGACGGTTGGATTGTTACGACCAACGACCACCTGCCCGCCGCGCACTACGAGAACACCGTCGCCATTACCAATGACGGTCCGGTGATTCTCACCACGGATGCCCAAGGTGCTTGGTGTTCGCTCCAAGGCGGAGAAATGTAACAAGTTCCACTTAGTTGTGGAGCCATTACGAAGTTATTACGATGCGTGCATACGTGTTGTAGAATACTCAATCGCTGTCGTTTTCTAGAGAAAGATGATTGCTTGTGAAGAAGGAAGACGCAATTGAGCTCGAGGGTACGGTAAAAGAGCCGCTGCCCAACGCCATGTTTAAGGTTGAGCTCGAGAACGGTCATTCGGTTCTGTGCAACATTTCTGGCAAGATCCGAATGAATTACATCCGCATTCTCCCCGGTGACAGGGTTGTCGTGGAGCTTTCCCCGTACGACCTGACCCGCGGCCGCATCACCTATCGCTATAAATAGCGGCACGCATACACGCACTCCATTTCCGGCTGCAGGCTTAGCTCAACCTACGGTCGGATTGTGTGTGAAGACCAGCCATAGTTTTAAACGCCTGCGGCTGGGCGAGTAGATAGTAGGGAAGTAGTTTGAGCGCTACCGAAAGGAAGAACGATGAAGGTACGTCCTTCGGTCAAGAAGATGTGCGATAAGTGCAAAATCATTAGGCGCCATGGCAAGGTCCTCGTCATTTGCGAGAACCCCCGTCATAAGCAGCGTCAGGGTTAAGAGAGGAGACTACGTTGGCCCGTATTAATGGTGTCGACCTCCCGCGTGAGAAGCGCGTTGAGATCGGTCTGACCTACATTTACGGCATCGGCCGCACCACTGCGACGAAGATTTGCGTCGAGTGCAACGTTAACGTGGACACGCGCGTTAAGGACCTCACCGAGGATGAGGTTAACGCCATCCGCGATTATATCGATAAGAATCAGATCATGGTTGAGGGCGACCTCCGCCGTGAGCGCAACCAGAACGTCAAGCGCCTTATGGACATCGGCTGCAACCGCGGCCTTCGTCACCGCAAGGGCCTCCCGGTCCGCGGCCAGCGCACCCACACTAACGCTCGTACCCGCAAGGGCCCGAAGCGTCAGATCGGTGCTAAGAAGAAGAAATAAGGAGCGCTAGATAGATGGCTACTGCTAAGAAGAACGTTCGCGCTGCCCGTCTGAAGCGCGCGGACCGTAAGAACATTTCTGTGGGCCAGGCTCACATTCGTTCTACGTTCAACAACACGATCGTTTCGATCACCGATCCCCAGGGCAACGTCATTTCCTGGAAGTCGGCTGGCCAGGTGGGCTTCAAGGGCTCCCGTAAGTCCACGCCGTTCGCTGCCCAGATGGCTGCCGAGGCTGCTGCCAAGCAGGCCATGGAGCACGGCATGAAGAAGGTTTCCGTCTTCGTCAAGGGCCCCGGCTCCGGTCGTGAGACCGCCATCCGCTCCCTCCAGGCTGCTGGCCTCGAGGTCTCGAGCATCCAGGACAAGACCCCCATTCCGCACAACGGCTGCCGCCCCAAGAAGCGTCGCCGCGTGTAACTGAAAGGATCGTATCAATATGGCAATCGACAGGACTCCTGTTCTTAAGCGCTGCCGTCAGCTCGGGATCGATCCCGCTGAGCTCGGTTACAGCAGCAAGAAGGAATCTATCCGTCAGCCCAAGCGCCGTCGCAAGGAATCTGAGTACGGCATGCAGCTGCGTGAGAAGCAGAAGGTCAAGTTCATCTATGGCGTTCTGGAGAAGCAGTTCCACGGCTACTTCAACAAGGCCCGTAAGATGAACGGCGTCACCGGTGAGAACCTCATGATTATCCTTGAGTCTCGCCTCGACAACGTCGTCTTCCGTCTCGGCTTCGCCCGCACCCGCAAAGAGGCTCGTCAGTCCGTCCGTCACGGTCACTTCACCGTGAACGGCAAGCGCGTGGACATCCCGTCCTACCGCGTCAAGGCCGGCGACGTCGTCGCTGTCGGCGAGAAGTTCCGTGACCTCCTCCCCATCAAGGAGGCCCTGATTTCCTCCGAGCGCTTTGAGGTCCCTGGCTGGCTCGAGGTCGATATCGAGAAGCTGTCTGGTAACGTGCTCGCTCTGCCGACGCGTGAGCAGATCAGCGGTGATATCAACGAGCAGCTCATCGTCGAGCTCTACTCTAAGTAGTCCATCCGGGCTGCTGAGGCTGGAGGTAATACATGTCAGAATTCATTAGGCCTCAGGTTCAGGTCGAAGAGATCAACGAGACCTCTGCTCGTGTCTCCGTCGAGCCGCTCGAGCGCGGCTACGGCGATACGCTGGGCAACTCGCTTCGTCGTGTTCTTCTGTCCTCGCTCGAGGGTGCCGCCGTCGAGGCCATTCAGATCGATGGTGCGCAGCACGAGTTCATGACCATCCCTAACATGGTCGAGGATGTCACCGATATCGTCCTGAATGTCAAGGGTCTTGTCTTCAGGGCTCTCGGCACGACCGACGAGGCAACCGCCACCATCTCGGTTGACGGCCCTTGCGAGGTCACCGGTGCGGACTTCTTTATTCCGTCCGAGTTTGAGCTGGTCAACCCCGAGCAGCACATCGCTACGCTCACCGAGGGTGGCCATCTCACCATGAGCATGCGCATCGGCTATGGCCGCGGCTATGTCTCTGGCGAGGCCAACAAGCGCGACAACGATCCCATCGGTGTGATCCACGTCGACTCGCTGTACTCGCCGGTTTCCCGTTGCGCCAAGCTCGTTGAGGCTTGCCGTGTCGGTCAGCACACCGACTACGACCGCCTTGTCCTCGAGATCGAGACCAACGGCTCCATCGCCCCGCGCGACGCCGTGGTCCAGGCTGCCAATATCATCAACCAGCATATGGCCGCCTTTATGAACCTTGCCGAGACCCCCGAGGTCGAGGAGGAGGCTTCGATCTTCGCTCCCGAGGTCACCAACGACAACGCCGAGCTGGACAAGCAGATCGAGGATCTGGACCTTTCCGTCCGTTCCTACAACTGCCTTAAGCGCGCCAGCATTCACTCGGTCCGTCAGCTCGTTGAGTTCTCGGAGAACGATCTGCTCAACATCCGTAACTTCGGTGTTAAGTCGATCGAGGAAGTGAAGGACAAGCTTGAGTCCATGGGCCTGAGCCTGAAGGCTTAATGCTTCGCATATTTGAGGAGAAACTAGACCATGCGTCACAACGTTAAGAAGGGCCTGAAGCTCGGCACCGATGCGAGCCACACCAAGGCCATGAAGAAGAGCCTTGCTAAGGCCCTCTTCGAGAACGACCGCATCAAGACCACCGAGACCCGCGCTAAGGCGCTGCGTTCGGTCGTCGACCCGATCATCACCTGGGCCAAGAAGGGCGACCTGCACTCTCGTCGTCTGGCTATCGCCAAGCTCGGTGATAAGCAGCTCGTTGCCGAGATTTTCGACAAGGCCGCTCAGGGCATGTGGCAGGACCGCAACGGCGGTTACACCCGCATCATGAAGCTCGGTAACCGTAAGGGCGACAACGCTCCTATCGTTATCATGGAGCTCGTCACCGAGCCTTGCACGCCTAAGGCCAAGAAGGCTGCTCCGGCCCCCAAGAAGGCCGCTGCTCCCAAGAAGGTCGAGGCTGTCGAGGAGGCTCCTGCTGAGGAGACCGCTGAGTAGACTTTCTGTCTGCATAGGCTATATTCGAGGGGTACGTTCGCGTACCCCTCTTTTTTTGTCGCAATACCGTTGCTAGTTTGTTGGGAGCGCCCATGACTGCGCCGTCTGATTCCGATTCGACCCCCGAGCTTGACGCCACCCTTGTATTTCGTGTGGCCTATGACGGCTCCTCCTATAGCGGATTTGCCGAGCAGCCGGGCCAGACGACGGTTGCGGGCGAGTTACGCCGTGCAATCGAGACGTTGCTGCGTCGCCCAATCGATCTGACGTGCGCGGGGCGTACCGATGCCGGCGTGCATGCGGTGGCCCAATACATCAGCGTGCCCGTCACGGACGCTGAGCTCGCGTGTACGCGCCGTAGATGGCTGAGGGCTATGGATGCCCTGCTGCCCAAAGATATTGCCATCAACGAGGTCTACAAGGCGCGTAAGGGCTTTTCTGCGCGCTTTGACGCGCGTTCTCGCACGTACACCTATCGTATTGCCGACCGTGACGCGCGACCTGTGCTGTCACGCGGTGCTGTGTGGTGGCATCGCTATCCCCTCGACGTCGATGCGATGGCGGCCGCCTGCCCTGCGCTTTTGGGCGAGCAGGACTTTAAGAGCTTTTGCAAGGTCGCCTCTGCCGTGGGAAAGCCTACGCACCGTTGTGTAATGCGTGCCGAGTTTGGTCATGAGGTCGCCTTTGGCGAGGACATCCTCACGTTTACCATCGAGGGCAATGCGTTTCTGCATTCGATGGTCCGTACGATCGTTGGCACGCTTGTCGCGATTGGCATGCATCGCCGTGAACCCGAGTGGATGCGCGAGGTCATCGATGCTTGCGACCGTACCGCTGCGGGCCCCACGGCTCCTGCCTGCGGCCTTACGTTTATGGGCGTGGATTACGATCCCGCCGAGCTCGTCGTGCTCGACTAGGGGAGGGCTCGACGCGTCGTGCGTCGACACCCATTATCTGTGGGCTGCGCGTGTGCAACATCTGTTCTTGGCGTGCAATACAACCGGTGTCTCATTGCTTTTATTGCCGGGGTGTACCATGAACCACGGTTTGATTCATTGCTGTCGAGAGGACGGATAACTTGGTTCGACGTGGCTCGCATCCGCGACTTTCGGTGATCCTTGTGGTAGAAGGTTCGCCCAGCTATGCGATGCGTGCGCTCGAGAGTATCCAGAACCAAGACCTCTACGATTTGCAGATTGTCGTTGTTTGCCGCGATGCTGCGCCCGGTGTGCGCCATTCGCTTCAAGTTGCTGCCGACAGGGACATCCATATTGATTTGATTGACGTCGAGGACGCGAAGCGCGGCGCTTGCCTTCGTGCCGGTTTTGCTGTCTCGCGCGGCTCTCAAATCATCGCTATGAACGCCGATGAGTGGTTTGCTCCGCAGTCCCTTTCCAAGATGGTCGATATCGCGTGCGATACTGCGGCAGACATAGTGTTCCCCACGGTGTCGCTCGACCGCTATGATGCACATCGAGAACGCCATTCGCGCGTCTTGGATGCTGCCTCTATTGCCATAGAAGACGAGTCTTCTATGGTGACTGGGCTGCCCCAGTTGATTTTGGGCGGCCTTGTCGTTCAGACCTCTGGCGTGATGTATAGCCGTCCGCTGTTTGAGGCATGCCTGTCGCGCGGCAAGGCGTACCGTACGGTTGAGTTTATGGCTTATGCGCTCTCGCAGGCACGATTCGTGTCCGGCTGCGGCGACGCTTGTTTCCACGCGGTGGCACCTAAGCTTACAGATGCCTTTGATCCCACCATGTATGCCAGGATATCCGATGACACTCGAGCGCTCGACGAGCTTGCGGACTCACTCTCGGAAGCAGATAGCGGTGGTCGGCTCAAGCTGGCAAGCCAAAAGTTCTACTTTGCCGGACTGGTCGCCTGCATCGAGAATTTGTGTCTTAGCCCGCATGGAGTGTCGTCAATCGAGCGTTCCGCCCGCATGCGTGATATGCTCGAGGCGCCTCGAACCCGTCAGATGGTCGCCGCGCTCAAGGATAACCATCGGGGACTCGGTTTGTTGTTTGGGCCGATCGCCAGCGCCAAGCCCGCGCGCTGCGTGATGTGTACGCATCTGGCAGCTTTTCTTAACCGGACGGGCGCAAAAACCGCCTAAACGGCTCATTTCGAAACAAATTTGCATAGAATTGTTTCGAAATGCGTTCTTATACACAAAAGCCTTCAAATAGCGTTAAACTATTCAGTCACTGATTGATTGTCTCCGCCATCTTTTGGAGAGAGGGTTTGTATGGCTAAAAAACGCAATGGGCGCCAGGATGCCATTAGAGATATTGTGCGCAATAAGGACGTCCGCACGCAGCGCGTGCTGGTCGATGAGCTCCGCGCTATGGGCTTTGATTGCACGCAGGCGACTGTCTCTCGCGATATTGCCGATATGGGGCTGCGTAAGCTCCCCGAGGGTATCTATGTTCTGGCAGAGGACCTGCACCTGCAGCGTATGGTTTCCGAGCTCGTAACGGGCGTTCTGCGCACCGATAATCTGGTTATGATCAAGGCTCAGCCTGGTACGGCTTCCGGCATCGCCGCCGCCGTTGATGCGGCAGAGTTGCCCGATGTGCTTGGCTCGCTTGCCGGCAACGATACGATTTTGGTTATTGCCCAGACGGCCGAGGACGGCGAGCGTCTCGAGGCGCTGATCAATAAGCTGAGCAATTCTCGCAAGTAGGCGTGCGGGTCGTGCGCTCGGCACTGTGTGCGTGACATGGTGGCTTGTAAGGGGGTATCGACGTTGGTCGGTACCCCCTATATTGTTTGCCGGTATAAAGGCCGTCCACCAGGTCGCTTTAAACTAAAAGGCCCCCGAGCACTTTAATAAGCTGCTCGGGGGCCTTGTTGCTAATGGCCGGATGAATTTCTAGCCAACCGTATCGTCAGGCGTGGGCGAGGGGTCGGGAGTGGGTGTAGGCGTAGGCGTAGGCGTGCCGCCATCGCCGCCGGTCGAACCACCAGTGGAGCCGCCCGTCGAGCCACCGGTCGTACCGGTGCCGCCGGTGGTGTCGCCGCCCGTGGTCTCGGTGGTCGTGGTCGTCGTGGTAGTCGTTGTGGTGGTTTCCTCTTCGTCCTCGTTCTCGTCCTTGTCGTCGTTCTCCGTCTTCTTGGTGTTGTTAGTGCCGTAGAACTTCCAGACGCTGTTGTTCTTGTAGGTGGGCGCCGTTCCGGTCGCAAACTCCTCGCGCTCGGTACCGGTCAGAACGGTGTTCATAAACCGCTTAAAGACAGGCAGGTTGGTGCTGTCGCCCAGCAGGTCTGTGCCGTATTTTTGGATGGGAATCTCGCCCGCGGAATAGCCGGTCCACAGGGCGCACGCCAGCTGCGGGGTATAGCCGCAGAACCACAGGTTGGTGGTGTTGTCGGTGGTGCCCGTCTTGCCGGCATAGGGCTGGTTGACGCTCAGGGCGCCGGCAGCACCCGTACCGCCGCCCTTCATGACGCCGGACAGAACATCGGTGACCGCGGCGGCCTCGCCCTCGGTAAGTACCTGTGAGGGATTGTCGGTGTGCTGGTACAGCACCGAACCGGTACGAGAGTCAATCTCGGTGATGGCGATCGGCTGGCGATAGTAGCCGCCGTTGGCAAACGTCGCGTAGGCGGCGGCCATCTCGAGCGGCGAGATCGAGCCGGTGCCGAGGGTCATGACGGGAACGTCCTCGATGTTGTCCTTGGCGGGATCGATGCCGAGCTTTTTGACGAGCGAGATGATCTTGCTGTTGCCGACGGCTTCCGCCACCTGGATGTAGCCGGTGTTGGAGGAGTATGCCGTCGCCTGCTTAAGCGTGATGTTGCCATAGCTATGGTTGGCGTAGTTTTGGACCTCGGTCGTGGTGCCCTTGGCCTTGAGCGGCGAGTTGCAGTTGAGGGTGACGTTGGGGTTCATGCCGTTTTGGATGGCAGTTGCCAGCGTAAAGGCCTTGAAGGTGGAGCCGACGGGACGCTTGGCCGTGGCATGGTTTACGTGGTTCTCGTCGGCGTTGTAATCGTAGCCGCCCACCATGCACTTGATGTAGCCGGTCTTGGGGTCGACGACGACCATGCCCATGTCCAGGCCGTCGAGCGAGAGCGTGTCGAGCTGCTCGCGAACGGCATTCTCTGCCACCTGCTGCATCGTGGGGTCGATGGTGGTCTTGACGGTCAGGCCGCCCTTAAAGAGCACGTCGGTCGAGAACTCCTGCTCCAGCAGCTGCTTAACATAGGCGACAAAGTAGGGCTGCGAGTATACGTCAACGCCGCTGCCCGAGATTTCGGTCACGTTGAGGGTGATGGGCTCGGCCTGTGCGGCATCGTGCTCCTCCTGCGTAATGTGGCCCAGGCGCAGCATGTTGTCGAGGACCTTGTTGCGACGGGACAGCGCCAGGTCGGGGTTGACCGTGGGGTCGTACTGCGAGGGCGAGTTGGGAAGGCCGATCAACAGCGCGGCCTCGCTCAGGGTGAGGTCTGCGGCGCTCTTGGACAGGTAGGTCTCGGCGGCGGCCTCAATACCGTAGGCGCCGTGACCGTAATAGATGGTGTTGAGGTACATCATGAGGATCTCGTCTTTGGAGTACATGTCCTCCATCTTTACGGCGATGTAGGCCTCGCGCACCTTACGCTCGATGGTCGAGTCGAACTGCTCCTCCTGCAGGATGGTGTTGCGCACCAGCTGCTGGGTGATAGTCGAGGCGCCTTCGTGCCCGCCGCCGAGGGTTGCCACCGCAGCACGCGCGATACCCCACAGGTCGATACCGCCGTGCTCGTAGAAGCGCTCGTCCTCGACGTCAACGGTGCCCTGTAGCACGTAGGGGGAGACCTTGTCCTTGGTGATGGACTTGCGGTTTTGCGTGTAGAAGCTCGCGATCTTGTTGCCGTTGCAGTCGACGATCTCGGTGGGCTCGCTCACCAGATACGCGTTGGCGTCGGTGTAGTCGGGCAGATCGGACAGCCAGCGGTTGACGTTGCCGACCATGCCGATGCCAAATGCCACGCCCGCAATCAGCAAAAAGCCCAAAAACGAGAGCAGGATTATGGGCAGGGCATGCGTCTTTGAACGGCTGCGTCCCTGTCGTTGGCGAGGACCCATATATTGACCTCCAGGTATGTCGTGCCGGACGGTGGATGTGCCGTCGAGGCAGGATGGACATAAGTTATTACACGATAAACCAAACGGGGCGCGCGAGGCCTCGTGTATGCTGGAAGACGGCATTTTTCAGAGTGAATGCATACCTTGGTAAGGAGTTTGCCGATGGCGATTCGGGCGATGGGGCCGAGCGGACAATACGAGACTGGATTGGATGCTGCCGGTGCGGCGCTGCCCGAGCTGCTGGCGCCGGCGGGCGGGCTCGACCAGATGCTTGCGGCCATCGCCGCGGGTGCCGATGCCATCTACGCGGGGTTGGGCGGCTTTAACGCCCGCGTGAGCGCGCATGGCTTTACGGATGACGAGTTTGCGCGCGGCTGCGCCGTGGCGCATGCCCATGGCGTGCGCGTGTACGTGACGCTCAACGTGTTCGTGTTTGACGATGAGCTGTCCGATGCGGTGGCGTTGGGAGCTCATGCACTGGAGCTGGGCGCCGATGCTCTGATTGTCGCCGATGCCGGGCTGGCCTGCGCGCTGCGCACGGCGATTCCCGGGGTCGAGATTCACCTGTCTACGCAGGCGGGCGTTCACAGCGAAGGCGCCGTGCGGCTTGCCGCCGATGAGCTGGGAGTCGAGCGCGTGACGACGGCACGCGAGCTGGCGGTCGACGAGATTGCGGCGCTATGTGCCACGGGCGTGCCCATCGAGGTATTCTGCCACGGTGCGATTTGCATCGGCTATTCGGGGGCGTGCGAGTTTTCGGCCCTGCGGCGTGGGCGCTCGGCGATGCGCGGCGACTGCACGCAGCCGTGCCGTCTGGCGTACGACCTGGTGGACGAGGCGGGACAGAGCGTTGTCGCCGTCGAGGGAGATCGCCTGCTGTGCCCGCGCGACTATCTGGGTATTGCACATCTGCCCGAGCTTGTAGATGCCGGCGTGGCGTCGCTCAAGATCGAGGGGCGCATGAAGAACCCCGATTACGTATTCAACGTGGTGCGGGTGTGGCGCCGGGCACTCGATATGCTGCGCGACGGCGCGTGGGACCCCGATGCCGTGGAAGAGCTTGAACGCGAGCTGGGGAGGTCGTTTAACCGTGGGTTTACCGATACGTACCTGCGAGGGCGTTCGGGTGCCGAGCTGATGAGCTTTGAGCGCGCAATTAACCAGGGCGTGCGCGTGGGGCGTTTGGTCGCTGTGGGCCACGAAGAGGTGACCGTTGAGCTCGACGCCGCCGTGGCGGCGGGTGACACGCTCGAGATTCGGTTCTATCCGGGTGCCGACGCGCGTCCCGATGTGCCCAAGCGCTGGCCGCAGGTGCCCTGCCCGGTGGATGCCGCAGCGGGGAAGCGCGTCGTCGTGCATTGCAAGCGTAAGGTGGACACGGGCTGCGAGGTATACCTGATTCGCAGCGCCGGCGTGTTGGATCAGACGGCGGCGGTGTTGGAGCGCATGCGGGCCGAGGCGGATGCGATTGCGCCCGTTGCGCGTGCCGTCGAGGTACTGCTCTTTGAGGGCGTTGCGGTGGATGGCGGTGCATCGACGGAGTTGGTGGAGTGCGCGGTTCCCACTCGCATGGTTTTTGCTTGGCAGCTGATGGATGCCGACCCGCGCGGGGAACTCGATTTGTCCGACGCCGTTGTGGTGCTTGACGAGGTGTGCCGCGCGAGTGACGCTGACTGGACCCGCTCACTGATGCAGCGTGCCGGGCGCGTCGTCTGCCGCAACCTGGGACAGGTGGTGATCGCTCGCGAGCTGGGCGTGACGTTTGACGTGGCGGCGCCGGTGTTCTGCGCGAATCGGGCCACGCTTACCTGGCTGCGCGGACTCGGTGCGGGGCGGGTGTACTTGCCGGCCGAGTTGCTCGGCAATGATGCGGAGCGTATTGCCGAACTGGCTGCTGAACCCGGCGTCTTGGGTCCGGTCGACGCCGACCGTCCCGAGCTTATGGTGTGCGAGCACTGCCTGCTGACCGCCGAGGGCGTCTGCGCCACCGATGCGACGGGACAGGTCCGTTGCCGCGACTGCTTGCGTCGTCGGCAGGCACGCTATCTGGTCGAGCGTGACGGTACGCGTCTGCCAGTTGCCGTTGACGCATGCGGCAGGACGAGGATTTTCCTGTCGTAGGTGCCGCGTCGCGTCAGTTTGTTATCATAAGAGAGTTTATGGACTTCCAGCACCGCCGTTTTCGGCGAGGGTGCTATAGCAAAAGGAGGATACCCAATGCTGTCTGTTGACGAGCAAATGCGTATCATCACCTCGGGCGCCGCGCAGATCGTTCCCGAGGCCGACCTTCGCAAGAAGCTTGAGAAGGGCGAGCCCCTCAACATCAAGCTCGGCGTCGACCCCACCAGCCCCGACCTGCACCTGGGCCACGCCGTGCCGCTGCGCAAGATGCGTCAGTTCCAAGACCTGGGCCACAACGTCACCCTCATCATCGGCAACGGCACCGCGTTGATCGGTGACCCCTCGGGCAAGAACTCCACCCGTCCGCAGCTTTCGCAGGAGCAGATCGAGGCCAACGCCGAGACCTACGTGAGCCAGGCCATGAAGATCCTGGATCCCGAGAAGACCACCATCGTGCACAACGGCGACTGGATTCTTTCGATGGACCTGGCCGGTCTGCTGCAGGTGTGCTCCAAGTTCACCGTCGCCCGCATTCTTGAGCGCGATGACTTTACCAAGCGCTACCAGTCTCAGACGCCGATCGCCCTGCATGAGTTCCTGTATCCCGTGATGCAGGCCTTTGATTCCGTGCAGATTAAGGCCGACGTGGAGATGGGCGGCACCGACCAGCTCTTCAACCTGCTCGCTGGCCGTGAGCTCATGGAGAAGATGGGCATGGAGCCGCAGATCGCGCTCACCATGCCGCTGCTCGAGGGCACCGATGGCGTGCGCAAGATGTCCAAGTCCTATGGCAACTACATCGGCCTGACCGACGCTCCCAAGGATATGTTCGGCAAGACCATGTCCATCCCCGACGAGATGATCGGCAAGTACTATCGTCTGGCCAGCTCGCTCACCCCGGCCGAGGTCGACAAGATCGACGCCGCCCTGGCCGATGGTTCTGCCGACCCCTACGAGCTCAAGCGCGCTCTGGGCCGCGACCTGTGCGACACCTACCACGGCGCCGGCGCCGGAGACGAGGCTCAGGCCGAGTTCGACCGCGTGTTCAAGGAGGGCCAGCTTGCCGACTTCCCCGAGAAGCATGTCGAGCTGACCGTCAACGACGAGGGCCAGATCTACCTCGCCGGCCTGCTCAAGGACTTGGGCCTTTCGGCGAGCGCCGGCCAGGCTCGTCGCGATATCGACGGCGGTGGCGTCAAGATCAACGGCAAGGCCGTGGCTCCCAAGAGCTACAACATCGATCCCAGCGCCCTCAAACTGGGCGACACCCTCTCCGTAGGCAAGCGCAAGGGCTTCAAGTTGGTCTAACGAGCGAGTTGACCTCACAAGTGCAATAAGGCCGCAGCCGGGAATCCCGACTGCGGCCTTTTTGGTTACGACGATCCCATGGGGACGGAGGGATCATTTGGCGGTGCCGTTAAGCGGAGAGGCGTATTGTTGACCCATCGTTTGGGCATACAATGGCTATTGGTTTGCTGCGGTGAAGGTCTGTCCGCTCCGCAGCTTTTTTCTACGGTTAAAGGAGTATGTATGTCCGTTGAGGTCATGAGGTCTGTGATCGAGGCCGCCGAGGGGCGCGTGCCCGTCGACACGCTGTTTACCAATGCGCAGATTGTCGACGTGTATGGCCAGCGTGTGGCGCCCGGTAGCGTTGCTGTCAAGGACGGTGTAATCGTCGGCGTGCTCTACGATGGTCGCGACGATGCCGCTGGCACCTACGAGGCAACTGAGGTCATCGACTGCCAGGGTCGCTATCTCGCTCCCGGTTTTATTGACGGGCATCTGCATATCGAGTCTTCGAACATCCGTCCCGCCGAGTATGCTCGCATGGCCGCGACGCGCGGTACTACCACCGCCATTGCCGACAGCCACGAGATTGCCAATGTTGCCGGTCTCGACGGCTTGCGCTTTATGATCGAGGATGGTCGCCGCGCGCCCATCTCCATCAAGTACATGATGCCTTCGTGCGTGCCCGCGCTGCCCGACGAGCAGGCCGGTGCCGTTATTTCGGCTGCCGATATGCAGGCGTTTTTTGCCGAGCATCCAGGCGATGTCTTTGGTCTGGGCGAAATGATGAACCTGCCGGGCGTCTTTATGGCCGACCCCGAGACCTGTGCTCGCATCGATGCTGCCAACCAGACGCCGTCCAAGCAGGTTGACGGCCACGCGCCGCTCGTTGCCGGTAAGGACCTCAATGCCTATGCCGCAGCGGGCATTATCGCCGACCACGAGTCGACGATTCCCGAGGAGGCACTCGACAAGCTATCTCGCGGCATGTATGTGATGCTGCGTGAAGGCACGTGCAGCCATGACCTGGCCAATCTATCGCCGATGCTGCTGGAGAATCCCGCGCGCGCCCGCCGCTGCTGCTTTGCGACCGACGACCGCGCTCCCTCCGATGCTCTTTCGACCGGCATGATCGACAATGCCTGCCGCGTGGCCATCGAGGTCGGCGTCGACCCGGTGGTCGCCATCTCCATGGCGTCCCTTTCCACGGCTGAGGCATTTGGCCTGGACCACGGCTGCCGCGACCCGCACGAGCTCCGCGGCGCAATCGCCCCGGGCAAGCGCGCCGACCTGCTGTTGCTTGATGACCTGACGTTTGCCAAGGCTCCGCATCGCGTATATGCCGCCGGTGCTCTGGTGGCGCAGGATGGCACCTTTGTGGGCGAGGTCGCACCCGAGACGGCCGATGTCGCCTCTCTTGCCGATGAGCTGCGTGCTTCCGTTAAGCTGCCGAAGCTTTCGCTCGACGTATTCGATTATGCCTTTAAGCCGGGCGAGGCCGTTATCGATGTCATCCCGGGTATGGCTATCACGGGTATGGCCCGCCCCGAGAGCGCCGAGGGTCTGCGCCGCATTATGCTGATTGAGCGCCATGGCCGCGGCGTGTCGCTGCAGGCCGAGGGCGCCGACGGCGACGGCCCCGCTGGCCTGGGCCTGATCGGCAAGCACATCGGTCGCGGCTGGGTGCGCGGTTTCACCATCACGGGTGGCGCCATTGCCTCTACGATCGGCCACGACTCGCACAACGTGTGCGTGGTGGGCGACAACGCCGCCGATATGATGGCCGCCGTTGAGGCCGTGGGCCAGGGCGGTCACGTGCTGGTGCGCAACGGCGAGGTCGTGGCGCGCATTCCGCTGGCGCTCGGTGGCCTGATGAGCGAGGGCACGGCCGAGGATGTCGCCGCGCAGCACGACGACTTTATGGTCAAGGCGCGTGCCATGGGCATCGAGCCGCCGCTCGACCCCATCATGGGCATCATCTTCCTGCCCCTGCCGGTGATCCCGACGCTCCGCATCCGCCCTGAGGGCATGTTCGACGTCACGACCTTCACCTACGCCGACTAGTCATCGGGGACGTTCTTAAACGACTAGTCGTCGGGGTGGCGTGTCGCCTGACGCCGCGACCGTGAGACCTCTGGCATGTGTGAGCTATTTGCTAGGTCCTTGTAACGTTTACGCCCGCAGAGTCTTATTTGAGCTCCCTTTGGGTACGTTGGAATTGGATATACGTCCGATTCCATCAAGCCCGAAGGGAGCTTTTCTATGTTTAAACTGATTGCATCCGATATGGACGGCACGTTGCTTGACGAAAACGGCCAGGTGCCTCCCGAGACCTACGAACTGATTCTGGCGCTACACGAGCATGGCGTGCATTTCGCCGCATCGTCAGGCCGTCGTTACGACCGCCTGTGCGAGTTCTTTGCACCTGTTCGCGACAAGATGGACTTTGTCGCCGCTAACGGCGCCCAGGTCTACGCCGACGGTAAGATGGTAGACCGCGAGGTGTATTCGCACCTGGCGATTCGAAGGCTCGCCCAGGCCGTCGCGACGTTTCCCAATCTGCATCTTGCACTTTTTGACCGAACCAAGTCCTTCTTGCTCGATGACGAGTGCAAGTTCGTGCGTGAGGTCGATAAGGACCTTCCCAATGCCGAGCGCATTTGGGAGCTGCCCGATCCCAGCGTAAATATCATCAAGGCGAGTATCTTTTGCGATGACGGTGCCGTTATGGACAGCGCTTACGTACTACAGCGCGAACTCGGTCAGCTCTTTACTTTCGCGCCTTCGGGCAACGCGTGGATCGATGCCATGCAGCCCGGTGTGTCGAAGGCCTCGGGCATCGCACAGCTCATGGAGCACTATGGAGTCGAACGCGACGAGGTTATGGCGTTTGGCGACTCGATGAACGACTACGAGATCATTCGCTTTGTCGGTACGGGCTGCGCGATGGAAAACGCGCGCCCCGCGCTCAAGGCAGTGGCCGATCGCGTGGTGGGTTGTAATCGCGACCACGCCGTCCAGCAGGAGCTCCGTCGCGTGCTGGAGAGTCTCGCTTAATCCGGCAGATGGGGACGTTTCTTTTCTGCCGACAGTGGGGGGGGGCAGTCCTTGCAGCTTTTTCGCGAAGAGTGTCCCCAATGACTAGTCGTTTAAGAACGTCCCCAATGACTACCCCCAACGACTAGGCGAGGGCGGCCATGATGGTGCGGGCGACGCCGTCGTGGTCGTTGTCGTATTCGGTGATGGCGTCGGCCGCCTCGCGGTCCTCGGACTCGGCGTTGATCATGGCCATGCCGTGGCCCGCTGCCTGCAGCATGGGGATGTCGTTGATGTTGTCGCCGAACGCCCAGGCGTCGGCGAGAGACTCGCCCAGATGCTCGCATAGCCACGTGAGGGCCGTTCCCTTGGTGGCACCCTCGCCCATAACCTCGATATTCATGGCGTACGAACGCGTGACCTCAATGTCTCCGAGCGTGTCGAGCTCCGCCGCGATGGCGTCGCGATCAGCCGGGTCGTGCCAGTACATGGCGATGCGCTCGAGCGTCTCGACCTCGTCGATCTTGCTGTCGATATCCATGTCGATCGGTGTTCGTGTGCGCTTGAGCGAAGCCGCGATGTGGGGGTCGCCGCCGCAGAATTCGTCCAGGCGCGTGTAGAGCGAGCGGGGGAGGAAGCACTGCCCATCCGCGAAGATATCGAAGGTCACATCGTGGCCGGCGGCGATGCGATGGATGCGATGGGCAATGCCGCAATCGAGCGGACGGCTCAAGATGCACGTGGCGCGCGAGGCGTCGGTGGGCACATCGTCGTCGAGCTGCCAGACGCTGGCGCCATTGGCGCAGACGGCATAGTGCACGGCGGGATGGGCGAGGATGGGCTCAAAGATGCCCGACAGCGGGCGCCCTGTGCAGGGCACAAACTCAATACCGCGGCGCGCAAGCTCGTCGAGCATCGCCCAGGTGGCGTCGCTCATCTGCTTATCACTCGTCAGCAGCGTTCCATCCATATCGGAAAACACAATCATTCGTTGCAGCCCTTTCTGCTGGCATAAAAAGCGTGGCCGAGGGCGGTGATGCCCTGGCCACGCTCGGGTTCTATAACGGTCCGCGTCCTAGCGATCGGCGAGCGGCTTGTATTCCAGCGGCTCGATAACCGGGCGATACGCGGGACGGATGATGCGGTGCGCGCAGAAGAGCTCTTCCATGCGGTGCGCCGACCAGCCGGCCATACGGGCGACGGCGAACAGCGGTGTAAAGAGCGTCTCGGGCACGCCGAGCATCTTGTAGATAAAGCCCGTGTACAGGTCGATGTTGGCGCAGATGGGCTTGGTCATGCCGTGGTCGCGCATGACCTGGGGTGCCAGGCGCTCGATGCGCTCGATGAGTGCGAACTCTTCGCCCAAGTTCTTCTTGGCTGCCAGCGAGCGCGCGTAACGGCGGCACACCTCGGCGCGCGGGTCGCTGAGCGTATAGACGGCGTGGCCCATGCCGTAGATGAGGCCGGTGCCGTCGAAGGCCTGCTTGTCGAGGATCTTGCCCAGGTAGGCCGCGACCTCGTCCTCGTTTTCCCAGTTGGAAACATGCGCGCGGATGTCCTCGTGCATAGACACGACCTTGGCATTGGCACCACCGTGGCGCGGGCCCTTGAGCGAGCCGATAGCCGCGGCGTAGGCGGAATACGGGTCGGTGGCCGAAGACGACAGCACGCGGCAAGCGAAGGTGGAGTTGTTGCCGCCGCCGTGCTCGGCATGCAGCATGAGCATAACGTCGAGCAGCATCGCCTCATCGCGGGTGAACGCCATGCCGCCGCGCAGGACCTGTAGGATGGTCTCGGCGGTGGAGAGACCGGGCGTGGGGTGCGGCACGTGAACCTCGGAGCCGCGAAGCTTGGCGATCGAGGCCATGTGTGCGAAGGCGGCGATGCGCGGGAGACGTGCGAGCATGGAAATGGCGACGTCGATTTCGTGCTCGGGCGTGATCACGTCTGGTTCGGCATCGAAGGCGTAGAGCAGCAGCACGGCGCGCTGGAGCACGTTCATGATGCTCGACGACACCGTGGTCATGGGGAACTCTTTGACGTACTCGTCGCTCAGATGTCTAAAGGCACCTAGGCGCTCGCAGAAGCCGTCGAGCTCTTCCTTGTTGGGTAGCGAACCCGTGATAAGCAGATAGGCGACTTCTTCGTAGCCGTAGCGATTCTCGGCCTGGGCATTGTTGACCAGATCCTCGATGCTGTAGCCGCGAAGCGTGAGCTTGCCCTGATCGGGCACGACCTTTCCGTCGACCTTGTTGTAGCCGTGCACATCCGAGATACGAGTGAGGCCCGCGACCACGCCCGAGCCGTCAGCATTGCGCAGGCCGCGCTTGACATTGTGCTCGACAAACAGGCCCTCGTCATAAGGGTCGGTCGGCAGGCCGTGGTAGAGGTTTTCGCTCTCAGGCGAAATCTGACGGCTCGCCTCGTAATCCAGAACCAGGCGGCTCAGGTGATCGTCGAAGCGGTAGTAGATTTTCTTGGCGTCGTAGGCCATGCGCGCTCCTCTCCGGTCCGCTTTGGGGCCGCGCGCTTGGACGATATGACGTCAAGCTGCCCCGAGCGGCTTGTTCGCTACAGGCGGTACATAAAGTTAAAGACGTCCTCGCGCTGGATGGACACGTTGACGCCCGAAAGCTCGCCGGCCTCGGCCAGCGCCTTCTGCAGCTCGGCGAAGTCGAGCTTGGACTCGGCGGTATCGGCCAGCATGGTCATGGTGAAGATGTCCTCGATAATGGACTGCGTGATGTCGCGGATGTCGACGTTGGCCTCGCCTAGGACACGGGTGACGCCGGCGACGATGCCGGGGCGGTTCTTGCCAAGGACGGTGATGACGATACGGGAGGACGAGATCTCGGCCATGGGAAACCCTTTCGCGTGATTGCGGCGCGCGCGGGGCGCTCCGCTACGGTACAGTGTTCATCATTGTACCTGTCTGGCGCAAAAAAGGCGCGCTCGCTGCGGCGTTACATGCCTGCAACATGAGCGTAAGGGGGAAGGCCGTACGGGGAAGAGCCGTCTGGCGCGTGTCCGGCTCGTGTTGGGTTGATTTCCGATCTCAGCCGAACACATTGAGCGGACAGGCCGTTCCCGCAGCCAGCCGAACGCCTCCGACGGTTGATTCCGAACTGGAAGCGGAGGGCATCCCCGCCCTTCGGTAGGGGATACCGCTCCGCGGCGCATGCCGCGGGCGGCGCCCCTATCGGACCACCGTGACCTCAGTCGAGATGGGCCCAGCACTGCCGCGTACTCGGTGAGCTAGAGCCAACTGTTCGTCTTCACGTCGCGTATGGCGATATTTCGGTCGTCCGGCTCGGTGATGCCGTAGCCGAACGCCTGGAGCGTCTCGATGGACTCCTGGATCCTCTGTTGGAACATGGGACCCGGATCGACCCTCGGCCCGAGGTGCCCGCGCCAAAGGCACGGCGTGGCGCGCAGCATGTTATGGATTTTGGAGATGGGCTCGATGTCGGCGTAGACGTTGAGCGTCGCCATGGCGTCCTTGTGGCCGAGGATCGATTGGAGCGCCTTGATATCGCCGCCTTGGCGGATCCACTGCGTTGCGAACGTGTGGCGAAGGCCGTGGAACGTGATCAGCTCGTCGTTGGTGCCCATGAGGCCGTTGGTCTCCGGGAACGTCTTGAACGCCCTGCGGATATAGCTTGTCGTCGCGAAGGTCGCGCCCGGCTCCGACAGGATGTAGCAGTCCCCGATCTCGATCGCCCCGGTAAGGCCGCGCAAGCGCAGCTTTCCGCAGTCGATCTCGTGGGTCTCCTTCAGGAAGGGGAGTAGGCCGACCGGGTCGATGGGGATACCCCTGGCGTCATGGGTCTTGGTGTCCTTGATGAACGAACCCATTCCCTTCGCGTACGCCACCGAGTGTCTGATCGAGATCAGGCCCGTCTCGAAATCCACATCGCACCACCGAAGGCCGCAGACCTCGCCGATTCGCATCCCCGTGTGCAGGGCGAGTACGACCGCCCTCTAATCCTCGGCGGACCAATCGAGTCCGAACTCCTTTCGGGCATCCTCTTCGCTCATGACTTCGAGAAGGTCTCCGGGTTGGCAACGAAGGGCGAGGCATAGCTGCTCGAGTGTGTTGAAGCGAATGCCGCGAATATGCCCTTTTTTAATACGGGACAGGTTCACGGGCGTGGTTCCAATCCTTTCGGCAAGTTCGTTCGAGGAAATCTTTCGCTCGGCCATGATCTTGTCGAGGCGAACAATTACGGGCATGGCGTTTCCTTACGCAATCTCGTCGGAGTCGAGGTACAGCTCTCGGGCGTACAAGAAGAGCTGGGAAAGCATGGACAGGACGATGTCGAGAACCAGAGAGGTCCAATCGAATGATGAAGCGATCTCTTGGGCGCCGACGGCCCCCTCGCCGCCAAACATCGAAACGGAGGTTTTGAGTGAGCCGGCGTAGAGGCTGGTGGCAGCTTGAACAACGAAGAGAATGCCGAGCACCTTCAAGCATGTCGCAGACCCTTTCTTGAAGGGGTCTCCGCTCTTGATCGTCCACACGAGAACGGCGCTGAGGATGGTCGTAGCGATACCGATGACGGCAGGGACCAATGTCGAGATCGCAAGGGCTGGATACGCGGGGGAGTCTGCAATTACAGGGTTGTCGAGCACTTCGATTGCTGGCTTTAAGGAGAACGCCACTTGTGCGATGGCGGTGGCGCAAAGGGTCGCAGAGGCTATCGCACATGCGATGCGGAAGGAATGAAGCCGGGGAGTGCGATTGTCGGAACTCATAATAACCTCCGAAGAATTTAAAAAACTCAGGTTACTTTTTAACAGTTTATGTTAAATTGACTTTGCCGGCAAGTAATAAGGGCCGAGCATTTTGTTCGGCCCCTCTGTTCCGACTGGATGAGGTTAAGGTTGGCGATGAATATGCTCAAAATCTCGAAGGCGATCTTTAGGTCGCTTCTCTCCTCCAGGTCGCTCTGTGTTGTCGTTGTTGCGTTGATGGTTCTTTGTGCTCTGCCCGTCTTCAGGAGCGCGGCTGGCATCGACGGACGGGTCGAATACCTCGAGTCGGGAATAACCCGTGTTGAGCAGGAATTGTCAGCATCCTATGCGGATGCGCTTGTGAATGCGGGGGAGGACGGTGTCTATACCTCTTCATCAAGCATGCCCGCGCTTCTGTACCCTCTTGCCGCGGGACGTCTTATCTTGGCACCGCTCTCTCCCCTACTTCCGTTTCTGCAGATATCGGATGGAGAGTACACCTATTATGACGGATCGAAGGAGTACTTGCTATGGGTCGCAACGGCCGTTGCCGTCTCGTTCCTTGCCGCGCGTCTTAACAAACGTGAAAAGCTCATCATCCAGGCACCGATGGGCGAGCTGGGTAGACTTGTTGCATCGAGCGTATGGGCGAGTGTTTTTGCAATGCTTGCCGTCCTCGCCATCAATCTTCCAGGGATAATCGCCGCGCTTGTGAAGAATGGCCCGGGCTCGCCGTTCTATCCGATAGGCTACATTCAATATGCGACTCCGGTTATCAAACCGGCTTGGCTGGTGTTCGCGCAGACGGCCATCTTGCAATTCTTGGTGGCAGCGTTCATCTCGCTTGTCGTTCACCTTGCCGTGAAGATTGCCAATAACCCTACGCTTGGAATCGTGTTCGTATGTGCCCTGATGGGGGTGACGATGGTTCCCGGGTATTACGGAAGATCCATCGCTTTACGTGAGTTCGCCCTGTTGAATCCCCTTACGTATGCGAACACTGAGTTGACCGTCGGCGCCTATAGCCCGTACCCGACAACGCAGATAGTGAATCTGCCTGGACTTTGCTTCGAGCGTGGCGCGATTGCCCTCGTATGCGCAATCGGGATCGAGGTGCTGGCAATTAGCCTGCTTTGCGTTGCTGGAAAGAGCGGCTGCGCGTGCCCGATATCCCCGATTTGTCTTGAGAGAGGTTCCTTCACTGCATCGAGAACGGCAACTCGTTCGAGCGCTTGTGCCTCCGCCGTTGCATACGTAAGAACGATGGGGAAACTGCTCCTGCGTTCTCCTACCCTCGCCGTATGCGCGATTGCAATGTCGACGACGATGCTGGCCCCGGCTCTGGTCGAGATGTTTCCTGACGCTGATAACGTTTCCGCTGTTCGGTATAGGGATGGGGAGCTCCGTTCAATAGATCGGTATCTAGAGCAGAACGCTGCGAATATGGACGTCGAGGGCAAAGCGGCCCTGGAAGACATGCGGGATGCTCTTTCGGGTTTCGTGTACGCGCCTATGCCTGCGGAGGGGTTTCGAAGCCTTGCGACGTACGAGCGCGCTCGAGGTGAGCTGGGCGCGGCAGATGCGACTCTCCTGCAATCGATCGGAATCGAGCCGGAGGCTCCTTCTCGTGCGGAGGCGCGCGCCCTTCTGCTTGAGTCGATCGCGAGCTTGCCGGACCCCAAGGTTTACGAGTTAAGTACGAAGATGCCCCCATTAATCCTCCTTTCGTATCTCCAGGCAGCGCTTCCCTCCTTATTTTTGCTGTTGCCCGTGGTTGTCACATCGCTCGCGTGTACCCACCTGCAGTGTCGTTCCCTTCTGGTTCTCCAGATCCCCGCAACAGCGCATGTGCGTTTTCTGACGGCTGTTGCGCTGGCTCTCCTGCTTGGCTTGGTGCTGCTTTTGGTGTCGATGGTTCCCGCTGTCGTTGTGTCCGTGATTAAGAACGGTGCGGGTGGATCGGAGTATCCCGTCGCTCTCATTCGGGCGGGAGCTTCGACAACGTCCATGGTGGGGGAGGCGGTGTTGTGCAGTATTCCGTTGCTGGTCATGGCATACGGCGTGATTTCCGTCGTCGCTGCGTTGACAGCAGCGATTAGCCGCAACCCCGTTGTCACCGGAATGGTTTGCGCGGTTCTCTTGGTGTTGGGTTCGTTGAGCGCTCATGTTGAAAGCGTGGGCATGGGCGTCGCGCTGCTGGCTCCATTCGCCTCGTTTGATCCCGCTTCCCAGGTGGGGACGATTGGGTTCCTTGGGCGAGGGACGAACGCGATGCCTTTTGGAGAGGTCGTCGGCGCATCGGGCGCTCTGCTGGTGGTCTTGGGCGCCGTATCTCCGTTGATGGTGCGCCTGAGTGTTCCAAAGATCGAAAGGGGATGATCTCGATGATTGACCTTCAAACGCTGACGATCTCTTATGGAAAGAAGGTGCTCGTAGATTCGGTGAACGCTGAGTTTGCCCCGGGTACGGTCTACGGTCTCGTCGCTCCGAACGGGCATGGAAAGACGACGTTGCTGCGTGCGATGGCAGGTTTGCCGGGTCCTCGCGTGGACGGGAGCATCGTTCTGGATGAGGTGCAGGGTACGGGTGCGAGAGAGGTCCGTTCTATGATCTTCTATGCACCTGGTGAGGGGACGCTGCTGTATCCCGGATTGCGTGCGGAAGATCACCTCAAGATGGTTTGCGATATGTGGCCGCATGCTCGCGATATCGAAGAGATAGTGGAACAAACGCAGATAGGCGAGTTCGCGAAGATGAGGATCCGCACTCTGAGCCAGGGCATGAAGCAGCAGCTTACCCTGGCGATTGCGTATGCGACGGGCGCGCGGTACCTTCTATTAGATGAGCCCATGAACGCGCTCGACCCCAGCAGGGTGGACTTGCATTCCGAGATTCTCAGGAAGCTGGCCGATTCTGGTACGTGCATCATCATGTCATCCCACATCTTGGATTCGGTCGATAGGCTGTGCGATGAGATTCTGTTTTTGAAGGATGGGAGGCTCATTAGAAGCATTCCGCAAGATGATGCTGCGCCGAAGTCTCCTGGATCCCATTTCGCAAAGCCTGCCGGACGCGCCGAGGGTGCGCTAAGCACGTATCGGCGACTCTACGAAAAGGGCGGGTAGAAATGCAAGTTAATAATCTATGTGGTCAATATAATACCGTTGAACCCGCGTATCGATACCGTTCAGCCATTCGCCTCGCCCCCATCGCACGCGTCTTTATCCGGTCTGTTACTTTTAATCTAACAATTCTTTGAGGAACGTAGGTGCTTCCAAATGTACTGTCGACTTCTTCTCAAACTAATCCTAAGAGACAAGGCCGTATGGATCTCTACGCTCGTTCTTGCTGTAGCCTTCTCCATCCCCATTGCGTTCAATTCACCCATCTATGGGCCCTTCTTTATGAAGCAGGGCATGCAGGGCTTTGTCGACGCATTCAATACGCGCGCGCCCCAGGCCAGCGGCACAGACCTATCGCCAGAGCAGCAAGCTGACGCGGAGCTTGCAAGATACGCGAACGCCGCCCTCGCCGCTCAAACCGACGCCGCCTTTCTCGATTCTGCCGAGAGCTACTACGCGCTCATGGGCGAAGGCTTCCAATCCGGGTCCATCGTGGGAGACCAAGAGACCAATGACGCAGACCTCGCGTATTGCCGCGCCCTGAGCAGCTCCGGCATCACGGATATCCCGGCCTCCGCAAACGACCTGCCATTCCTTTCCTTCCTGCCTTACGTCATTGCCACGGCACCGTCTTTCCTTCCCTTCATCCCCTTCCTTCTCTCGTCGATACTCGTGCTCGGCGCCACAAGGCCCGGGACCCTGGCGGCGAAGGCGCCCGCGCCCAAATTCCGGCGCCTTATCCAGATCGTGTTTTCGATAATCGTCGCGGGGACCGCGATGCTCCTCGCCGGCCTCGCACCCGGGGGCATTTGCGCCTTGGCCCTAAACGGATTCGGGCAAATTGGGTACCCGATCGCCTTCTTCCATGACGGCGCGCTTGCCACCACGACCGCGGGAGACGTCTTCACGACCCTGCTTCTCGCGCTGCTTGCGGGCGGAACCTTGATATCCGTTTGCTCCGCCGTCCTATCGACCGCAACGAGGCGCGTCCTCGCGGGCCCCCTTGCCTCCGCGCTGCTTGTCGCGGCCCCGGCATTCCCGTTACTGTCCGATTCGGCACTAGGGCATAACGCCGCGCTCAATCTCCTGCCACTGCCCGTATTCTCGCCTATCGAGGCAACGGGTTACGTAGGATGCTTCCCGACAGAATTCATTGGCTCCGGTTCAAGCGGTGCATCGATGCTTGCCGTGGCCCTGATATACGTCGCGGTCCTTTTTGCGGTCGGCGCCGTTGCGACACGTTCCCCCAAACAGCCTGGACCCGCGAAAAAGCACCATGGGCTCGAGCTTCTAGACGCGAGCGTGGGATACGGGAGCACGACGATACTTTCAATCGGATCGCTTTTCCTGAGCCCGGGAACGGCGGCGGGCCTTGTCGCTCCCAACGGCTCGGGGAAAACCACCCTTCTTGAAGCGCTGTCGGGCCAATTTCCCACCCGCATCCGCTCGGGAAGCCTGGCGGCAGACGGAATCTGCCAACGTCGATCAGCCGAATTTGCAGAACTCGTCTACCTGAGCTCTTCAGGCGGCACGGATCTCTATCCCACGCTATCGGCCATCGAGCACCTTGCTTTCGTTAGGGAGGCGTGGAAATCGGCCGCCGACATCGACTCGCTCTGCGACTCCCTCGGAATCTCCCCATATCTCGACAAGCCGACCCGTAAACTCTCGACAGGAATGAAGCAGCAGGTAAAGCTTGCCATGGCGATAGCGACCGATTGCCCGTACCTCATCCTCGATGAACCGCTGAACGGCCTCGATCCGGGAAAGCGGAAAACCTCCTGCGACGCGATGCGCAGCGAGGTGGCGCGGGGACGAAGCGTGCTCATCTCAAGCCATCTGCTCGACGACCTGGCAGACCTCACCAACTCGTTCTACTTCATCGAGGCCGGCACGCTCGTGGAAAAGATCAAGTCGTCCTCGCAGACGCTCAAGCAGGAATACCTCGATACATACGAGCGACGTGAATGACATGAAACTATTTGAACAGCTGAAGTCCAATGCGTCGCGCATGGCTGTCTACGCCATCCTCGTGGCAACGGCTTTATGCGGAATCGCGGCACCCGTCTATGCGCTCAACGGGGAGAAAGGCGATGTCGAACCCGCGTACATGGCTTCGACGGTTAAGGACCGGTACAAAGCCTTCTCTGGAGACACGTTTTACGTAGCAGAGTACGACACGACCTACCGTCAGCTTCGCTACAACAAGAGATACGAATATCTAGGCGCAAAAGTAATCAGCTATACATCGGGTTGGTACGGCCCCAACTATGGACACATAACCCAGTTCAAGTGTAACTACCGTGTGTACAACTAAAGCAACCGGCCGGGACGAGGGGTGACGCAAAAGCGTCGCCCCTCGTTTTTAACCATGTCAACTGAACCTAGTTCAGTTTGGTTGATTTCCGATCTCAGCCGAACACATTGAGCGGAAAGGCCGTTCCCGCAGTCAGTCGAACGTCCCCGGGGCCCTTCTCAGGCCCCGGGGACGGCATTTTCCCAGTTGAAGGAACAGTGGAGATGTGTTTCGATGGGTCAGATTCGTGTCGTTCCGAAAAGACCGTGAACCTTTTGTGGGACACGCGGCGCCGTGGTACCATAGCCGAGTTTGTTGTCTTGGTCGGAAACCAAGACGCCTTATGCGCTGATCGGTAACCAGCGCCTGACCAATAAGGAGTCCTACCATGAAGCAGGGTATCCATCCCCAGTATGTCGAGTGCACGGTGACGTGCTCCTGCGGCAACACCTTCAAGACGCACGCTACCGTGTCCGAGATGAAGGTCGAGCTTTGCAACGAGTGCCACCCGTTCTACACCGGCCAGCAGAAGTTCGTCGACACCGGTGGACGCGTCCAGCGCTTCGCCGACAAGTTCGGTGGCGCCGCTGCCGCCCAGCTCAAGAAGGCCGAGGAGGCCAAGGCTGCCAAGGCTGCCAAGGCTGCTGAGGCCGAGGCCGCTCGCAAGGCCGCCGCTGAGGCTAAGGCTGCCGAGAAGGCCAAGCGTGCTGCTAAGTTTGCCGAGGAGGCTGCCAAGCAGGCCGCCGAGGCTCCCGCAGAGGCTCCCGTCGAGGAGGCCGCTGCCGAGGCCGAGACCACCGAGGCTGCTGAGTAAATAGCTCGCCGAGGAATCGCTCGCATTCGTGGCTAAAGGGCCGCGTATCCATTTGGGTGCGCGGCCCTTTTCCTTTATTGGTGCAAGCTAACCCGTCCCCATTGCACCAGATTGGTGCGGAGGGGACGGGTTCGTTTGCACCAAATGGCAGAGATACAGCGTTTTCCCAGATAAAAACTGCCAAAATAAACCAGTCCCCTTTTGGCAGGTTGGTCGTAGTTATTACGTGGCGGTCGAGGTCGACCGTATAGGCCGCGCCTTGTTTGGCTAAAGTACAATCATCTGTGTTTAACTCGCCCGCAGCTGCACGGCGTGGGCGATGGCCAAAAAGGAAAACCACATGGGATTCATGTCAAAGCTGCTGTCCTTTGGATCCGATAAGGACCTTAAGCGCTACTACAAGATCGTTGACCAGATCAACGGTCTTGAGCCCCAGTTTGAGAAGATGACCGAGGAGGAACTCCGCGCCCAGACCGATAAGTTCCGCGAGCGTTACGCCAACGGCGAGTCGCTCGACGACATGCTTCCCGAGGCTTTTGCCACTGTGCGCGAGGCTTCCAAGCGCATCACGGGCATGCGTCACTTTGACGTACAGCTCATCGGCGCCATGGCGCTTCATGAGGGTCATATTGCCGAGATGAAGACCGGCGAGGGCAAGACGCTCGTCTCCACCTTGGCCGGCTACCTCAACGCTATCGCCGGCAAGGGCGTGCACGTCGTTACTGTCAATGATTACCTTGCCAAGCGTGACTCCGAGTGGATGGGCCGCATCTATAAGTACCTGGGCATGACCGTCGGTCTGCTCCAGAACAACATGCCGCTCGAGCTCAAGCGCCCGGCCTACCAGGCCGACGTCACCTACGGCACCAACTCCGAGTTCGGCTTTGATTACCTGCGCGACAACATGGTTACCCGTCCCGAGCAGCGCGTGCAGCGCGGCCACAACTACGCCATCGTCGACGAGGTTGACTCCATCCTGATCGATGAGGCCCGCACCCCGCTGATCATCTCGGGCGCTGGCACCAAGTCCGCCAGTACCTACAAGGACTTCGCGCGTGCCGTGCGTGGCCTTGAGCGCGGCGAGGACGTGTCGCACGACATGCTTACCGCCACCGAGGACGTTGAACCCACGGGCGACTACGTCATGGACGAGGCCAAGCACACCATTGCCGCCACCGAGCGCGGTCTTAAGAAGATCGAGCGCCGCCTGGGTATCGATGACATCTATGCCGATCTCTCCGGCCAGTTGGTCAACCACCTGCAGCAAGCGCTGAAGGCCCAGTACATGTTCCACCGCGATAAGCAGTACGTGGTCACCAACGGCGAGGTCAAGATCGTCGACGAGTTCACCGGCCGCATCATGGAGGGCCGCCGCTATTCTGAGGGCCTGCACCAGGCCATCGAGGCCAAAGAGGGCGTGCTCGTACGCGAGGAGAACCAGACCCTGGCCACCATCACCCTGCAGAACTACTTCCGTCTGTATGACAAGCTCTCCGGCATGACCGGCACGGCACTTACCGAGGATGCCGAGTTCCGCGAGATCTACAAGCTGCCCGTCGAGGTCATCCCCTCCAACAAGCCCGTGCAGCGCGTGGACCACGAGGACCTGGTGTACCGCACCATTCAGGCTAAATACAACGCCGTTGCCGACGACGTTGAGCGTCGTCACGCCAAGGGCCAGCCGGTCCTGGTGGGCACCGTCTCCATCGAGAGCTCCGAGAAGCTGTCAGCCGCCCTTACCAAGCGCGGCATCGCGCACGAGGTCCTCAACGCTAAACATCACGAGCGCGAGGCCCACATCGTGGCCCAGGCCGGACGCTACGGCGCCGTGACCATCGCCACCAACATGGCCGGTCGTGGTACCGACATCCTGCTGGGCGGCAACCCCGACGAGCTGGTGCGCGAGCGCCTGGAGTACGAGGGCCTGACCATGGAGGACGTGACGCCCGAGCAGCTCGAGCAGTTTAACGCCGAGGCCAAGGAGACTTGCAAGGCCGAGCGCGAGCGCGTGCTTGCCGCCGGCGGCCTGACCGTCATCGGCACCGAGCGCCATGAGTCCCGCCGTATCGACAACCAGCTGCGCGGCCGTTCCGGCCGTCAGGGCGATCCAGGCGAGACCCAGTTCTACCTGTCGCTCGAGGACGACCTCATGCGCCTGTTCGGCGGCGACAAGATGGACCGCGTCTCCAAGATGATGGTCACGGCCGACATGGGCGACGACATGCCCATCCAGCACAAGATCATCTCCAAGGCCGTCGAGAGCGCCCAGCACAAGGTCGAGAGCATCAACTTCTCCATGCGTAAGAGCGTCCTTGAGTACGACGACGTCATGAACAAGCAGCGCCAGGTCATCTACGCCGAGCGCAATAAGATTCTGGACGGCAAGGACCTGACCGACCACATCACCGAGGTCATGCACGACACCGTGTACCGCTGCGTGCAGGAGTTCTGCACCAAGGACAGTCACGATGGCGAGCGCGACCTGGAGGGCCTGCGCAAGTGGGTTGTGGAGCTCACCGGCCACATCGATACGCCGAAGTTCCCCGACGAGGATTATGAGGCCCTGGCTGCCGATGTCCTGGCTTACGTAGAGAAGTGCTACAACATGAAGGCCGAGCGCTTGGGCGAGGACCTGATGCGCGAGCTCAACACCCAGGTCATGCTGCGCGTCATCGATACCCGCTGGATGAACTACCTGCAGGAGATGGACTACCTCAAGACCGGCATCGGCCTGCGCGGCTTTGGCCAGCGCGACCCGCTGGTCGAGTACAAGACCGAGGCCTACGGCGCGTTCCAGATACTCGTCGATACCATGTATGAGGATTACCTGCGCACGGTTCTGCGCATCGAGATCAAGGCTGCCCCGCGTGCCGTGGAGCACAAGGAGGAGCCCGCGCTCGAGGGCGCGCGCTTCTCCGGTCCTGCCGAGGTCGATGGTGACAACGGCGACTCGGTGCTGCGCAAGCAGGCGCAGGTGCAGGCCCGCACGGCTGTCCAAGGCGGACCGGCTGCCGTCAACAACGGTGGCAAGGTGACCACCTATCGCAAGTCCGAGAGCGACGATCCGTACGTCAACGTGGGCCGCAACGACCCGTGCCCCTGCGGTAGCGGCAAGAAGTTTAAGTACTGCCACGGCAGGAATCGTTAATGGCTGAGGCTTTAGAGGTAACGCCCGCCGAGCTGGACGCGTTCGCGGACCGGCTCGGCGAGGTCGAGTCGTATCTCCATTTGGACGAAAAGCGCACGCGCGTGACCGAGCTCGAGGCCAAAAGTGTTGCCCCCGGCTTTTGGGATGACGCCGACGCCGCCCGTGCCACCATGGAGGAGATTGCACGCGCCAAGGAGGACATCGCCGCTGTGGATACGGCACGCGGTGAGCTTTCCGATGCTCGTGCCGCGTTGGAGCTTGCCGAGGAAATGGGTGATGACCCCGATGCCGCTACGCTGCGTGAGGAGGCTGCCGCCACGGCGGAGCGCCTATCCCGCGCCATCGACGAGCTTGAGCTTTCGAGCTGGTTTACCGGTGAGTTCGATCACGGCGATGCCATTGTGACCATCAAGCCCGGACAGGGTGGTCTGGAGGCCCAGGACTGGACCTTCATGCTCTTTAAGATGTACATGAAGTACTGCCAGCGTCGCGGCTGGAAGGTCACCATCAACGACTGTCCCGCGGCCGAGGTCATCGGCATCGACCGCGCGACCTTTACCGTCGAGGGCAAGGACGCATTTGGCATGCTGCGCGCCGAGGCCGGCGTCCATCGCTTGGTTCGCATTAGCCCCACCGACGACAAGAAGCGCCGCCAGACCACGTTTGCCGGCGTCGAGGTCATCCCCGTGCTACCCGATGATATCGACATCGAAATCAGTCCTGATGACATCCGCGTGGACGTGTACCACGCGAGCGGCCCGGGCGGTCAGGGCGTCAACACCACCGACTCCGCCGTGCGCGTGACGCATTTCCCCAGCGGCATTGTGGTCACCTGCCAAAACGAGCGCAGCCAGATTCAGAACAAGGCCGCGTGCATGCAGATCCTCAAGGCCCGCCTGTACGAGATTGAGCTCGAGAAGCGCGCCGAGGCACTCGATGAGATCCGCGGACCCAAGACCACGATTGGTTTTGGCAACCAGATTCGCAGCTACGTGCTCTACCCGTACCAGATGGTCAAGGACCTACGCACGGGCGTGGAGACCAGCAATGTCGAGGCCGTTCTTGACGATGGCGACCTGGACCCGTTTGTTATTGGCTACCATCGCTGGGCCACCGGCAACGCCGACGCGGAGACCCCGTCTGCATAAACCGCCCGGTTTATGTGGAGATGGATTAAAACCCTCCCAGCAGGGTGGTTTTGTATCCAGAATAAACCCTGCGCAGGGGTGGTTTTTGTCCGGCGAATCGGTAGAATCGAATACAAGAAGAAGTTCAAAGCGCATCCGTTTGGGTGCGCTTTTTTGAGGGAGGCAGCATGGCATATCGTCTGGACATCAAGCGCATTCTTTCGATGAACTTCTTTCACGATCTGCCCCAGATCATGTTGGGGTGTGCCTTGGCCGCCATCGCGACCGACCTGTTTTTGATTCCCAACGGCCTTGCCGCCGGTGGCGTTACGGGTCTTGCGACTATTATCCAGGCGGTCGGCGCATCGCGCGGCCTGTCGCTTCCCGTTGGTATTCAGACGATCGTGATGAACGCCTTACTGTTGTTGGTCGTTATGCGCGAGGGCGGCATGTTCTACGTGGTGCAGACCGCGACGGGCTTTGTGCTGCTGGGCTTCTTTACCGATCTGTTCGCCCCGTTTGTAGCACCTCTGGCGGATGCGGACCTGATGCTCCCTGCCATGTGGGGCGGCATTATTACGGGCATCGGTTACGGCATGGTGTTGCGCGCCGGCGCCAACACCGGCGGCTCGGACACGATTGGCCAAATCATCTCGCGTAACACCTCGCTGCCGGTGGGCTCGACCGTCATGGCGATCGATGTTGCCGTGTGTGCGCTGTCGGCTCCGGTCTTTTCAATCGAAAACGCACTGTATGCAGGCCTTTCGATGGTCATTAGCGGCTACGTGATCGATGCCGTGGTCGATGGTGGCAACAAACGCCGTATGGTACTCATCATCTCGGACAAGTTCCCTGATATCGCTGCCGATATCATGTATGGCCTGGGTCGTGGTTGTACCAAGTTTAAGGCGACTGGCATGTATTCGGGTGCCGAGAAGCCGGTGATTATGGTCATCGTGAGCCGTCGAGAGCTCAATACCCTCAAGACCATCGTGCGCGAGCGCGATCCTCACGCCATTGTGACGGTCGCTGACGTTACGGAAGCCTTCGGCGAGGGATTCAAGGACATTAGCGCGTAGGGTCGACCGCGTTCCATCCAAAAGACGTTCACATTGATAAACCGTTTCATCAGCGGTTCTGCCTGCTAAATTGTTCAAATAATGATAAAAACTCTGGTAAAGCCATCAGTTTCCAGCATAATGAATGACGTACGTGCATTGCGGCTGTGTTGGGATTACCTTCGGTGCCGTGCGCATTTTGTCTAATGAGGATGAAAGGAAGGCACAATGAGCGACGAAGAGCTCAAAAAGGTTGCCAACGAGGTAAGGAAGGGCATCGTCACCGGCGTGCACGCTGCCAAGTCCGGCCATCCGGGCGGTTCGCTCGGCGCTGCCGACATCATGACCTATCTGTACTTTGAGGAAATGAACGTCGACCCGGCCGATCCCCGCAAGGCCGACCGCGATCGTTTTGTGCTCTCCAAGGGCCATTGCGCTCCGGGCCTGTACGCCGTGCTCGCCGAGCGTGGGTTCTTCCCCAAGGAGGACCTCGAGACGCTGCGCCATATCGGCAGCCACCTGCAGGGCCACCCCAACATGAACGACACCCCGGGCGTCGACATGTCCACCGGCTCGCTCGGCCAGGGCATTTCCGCCGCCGTGGGCATGGCCGTTGCCGCCAAGCACTGGGGCGATACTTATCGCACGTACGCCCTGCTGGGCGATGGCGAGAGTGAGGAGGGCCAGGTCTGGGAGGCCGCCATGTTTGCCGGCAACCAGCAGCTCGACAACCTCTGCGTGATCGTCGACCACAACGGCCTGCAGATCGACGGTCCCGTCGAGGAGGTCAACGACCCCATGCCGCTCGCCGACAAGTTCCGCGCCTTCAAGTTCCATGTGGTGGAGCTCGCCGACGGCAACGACTTCGACCAGATCCGCGCCGCCTTTGCCGAGGCTCGCGCCACCAAGGGGCAGCCGACCGCCATTATCGCCGAGACCATGAAGGGCAAGGGCGTTTCCTTTATGGAGAACCAGGTTGGTTGGCACGGCAAGGCCCCCAACGATGAACAGTTTGAGCAGGCCATGGCAGAGCTCACGGCCGCCGGAGAGGAGCTCTAGGATGGCAGACGTCAAGAAAATCGCCACGCGCGTAAGCTACGGCGAGGCCCTCGTCGAGCTCGCCAACGAGCACGATGACTTTGTGGTCCTCGACGCCGACCTGGCCGCCGCCACGCAGACCGGCAAGTTCAAGGCCGCCTGCCCCGATCGTTTCTTCGATGTGGGCATTGCCGAGAGCAACCTGATGGGCGTCGCCGCCGGTATCGCGACCACCGGTCGCGTCGCCTTCGCGAGCACCTTTGCCATGTTCGCCGCCGGCCGCGCTTTTGAGCAGGTCCGTAACTCCATCGGCTACCCGCACCTCAACGTTAAGATTGGTGCCACGCACGCCGGTATCTCGGTGGGCGAGGACGGCGCCACGCACCAGTGCTGCGAGGATATCGCCCTGATGCGCGTCATCCCTGGCATGACTGTGATCGTTCCTGCCGACGACGTCGAGGCCCGCGCGGTGACGCGCGCCGCCTACGAGTGCGACGGTCCGGTGTACATGCGTTTCGCCCGTTTGGCCTCGCCGGTTATTAACGACCCCGAGACCTACAAGTTCGAGTTGGGTAAGGGCATTGTCATGCGCGAGGGCGCCGATGTGACCATCATCGCCTGCGGCCTGATGGTCGGCGAGGCTCTCGAGGCCGCCGAGCAGCTCGCTGCCGAGGGCATCGACGCCGAGGTCATCAACATGCACACCATCAAGCCCATCGATGCCGACCTGATCGTCAAGAGCGCCACCAAGACCGGCCACGTCGTGACCGTCGAGGAGCACTCCGTGATCGGTGGCTTGGGCAGCGCCGTCGCCGACGTCCTGTGCGAGCAGTGCCCGACGCCGCTCAAGAAGATTGGCGTCAACGACACCTTCGGCGAGTCCGGCCCGGGCGCCGAGCTCCTGCACAAGTACGGCCTGGACGCCGCCAACATCGTGGCGACCACCAAGGAGTTCTTGGCATAAGGCAAGGCGGATCTCAAGGACTGCTTCGCCAGAACTATAAAACTGTTTCGCCAGTACTATGGAAGCCCGGCAGGGGCGCTCTCATGGAGAGCGCCCCTGTTTCAGTTGCGGTGAAATAAGGACTGTTTGCCAGCTTAAAGGCTCAATTAATCCGTATTTCACCGCAACTTTCGAAGGCGTTCTCGCTTTTGCTGGCGGCGGCACGACGATTGATTGCTGCCTGGCACAGTGCGGCAACGTCGGGGGCGTCGTCGCCTTTATATGTCATGGCGAGTAGGGCGGCATCATAGATTTCGTCGTTGGTCATATCGCTGGCATCGATGGGGCAGAAGGTGAGTATCGAATTCTGCTCAGCGAGCTCGGCGAGATTGATCGTTTCGCCTGCGGTAAAGACATCGTCGAGGACGAGCGTCGCGCTCGTACAGGGAATTTGATAAATCTTGCCATCAGTGGCGATGGGGGAACCTGCCGCCTCGAGCGTGTACACACCTTGAATGAGGCTGATACCGGAACCGTCGGAGGCGACGAACTCAACCTTGTCGACCGTTATCCCGTCGACAGTCTTGCCCGTAATGTGTATCGGGACACGTGAGGCCCCGCTATCGGTATCCCAACCTGCGGCAGAGATGTTGAGCACAATAGCATGCTCCGAATGAGCCGATATAAAACAAGACAATGCTTGCCGCAGATGAAGACCCAAACAACTGCCGCCGACAATGGCAATTGCCAACATGCAGGTAAGAACAACCGCAATGTGATTCCGAGGCTTTACCCGAATTGCAGAATTAGTCGACATGCCATGGATGGTAACCCCACATGTTGTGCAATACCTCACGCCATTGCGCAACTCAGTACCACAATAAGGACAATTCATACCAGCCTCCACAACCATAGACGTTCCAATCGAGGCCAATGTAAAGCGATTATTCAAATTCGAGTTGCGCAACAATTAGCCTTAATTTAAGTTGCGGTGAAATAGGGACTGATTAGACCTTTTAACTGGTAAAACAGTCCCTATTTCACCGCAACTCATGAAGACGCTGTTAGCGCCGGAATAATTTAGCCAAATATAGTCGGCCGAGATTGACCAATCCCGGCCGACCCATTTTAGCCAACACGCCCGCATCTATGACTTTCCTATCGCATTCCTACATCCCCTCGGGCTGGATCCCCCTCACCTTCACCGCCTGGGGGACGGCCTCCACCGAGTAGGTGTCGAGCCCCCTGCCGCGGTAGCTCGGGCCCCGCATCACGAACACCGACGCCTTGTCGAACAGCCTGTCGAGGGCGCAGAGGAGCGTGTCGTCGCCCGTGAAGAACTCATCCCACCCGCTCGGGGCGATGTTGCTCGTGAGGACCATCGCGTTCGGCCCCTCCTTCTCGTAGCGCCTGTCGACGACATCGAAGAACAGGTCGGTGCACGGCCTGTCGTAGACGCATCTTCCCACCTCGTCAACGATGAGGCACGACGGCTTGACGAGCGAGGAGACGACCCGCGAGGTGTTTCCCCGCTGGACGGCCTTCTGGAACCTGTCCCTGAGCTCGGTCGCCTTTATGTAGTAGGTCTTGAGCCCCCGCATGCAGCACTCGCGCCCGTAGGCCTGCGCGAGGTGCGTCTTCCCTATGCCGCCGGGCCCGACGAAGGCGACGTTGCGGTGCGCGTAGAGGTCGGCCAGCGACGGGAGCTTGCCCAGCGCGGCCGCGTCCCGGCCCTGGATCCTGGAGAAGTCGAAACCCTCGAAGGTCTTGGGCTCGCGCCTGGGCAGCCTGCTCAGTCTCAGCAGCGTCTCGATGGAGGCGAGCCTCCTCTTCTCCGCAAGGTAGGAGAAGGTGGCTGCCACGGCGGCCATCTCCCCGTCGCCGAGGTCGAGGTCCGAGGCGAGGGTCGCGAGCTCCTCCGCCCCGACGGCGATCCCGAGCCTCGACGCGGCGTCGCTCGCGAGCTCGTAGGGGCTCGCCCCCGCGCCCGCCATCATTCGGCCCTCCCGAAGTCGAACCTCTCGAAACCGGGTTTCGTCCTGGGCGGGGCGATTTGCTCGACCACGGTCCCCACCGGCTGGGTCGGCAGCTCCTCGGGCTGCGCCGGCGATGTCTCCCACTGCCCCTCGCACCAGCTGTCGGCGCCGGTGCCGACGGCGTGGGCGACGAGCTCGCGGGAGAGGTCGTCGCTGTATATGTGCACCACGCGCCCCTCCCGGTTCACCCTGCACTCGCGGCGGACGTACCAGTAGGGCACGCCGTAGCGGTGCCCCTCGAAGCTCACGAAGCCGTCGAAGGAGATCTTCCGGCGCGGGCACAGGTACCGCTCGACCTCGGCCGTGACCTCGAGCGGCCTGGTGTTCGCCGAGCACGCCGCCTCGTGTTCGCGCATCGGGACGCATGCCGCCGCGCGCCGCCAGCGGCCTCCCTGCTCGGCGCACCAGAGGGCGGCCTCCCGGTTGAGGGCGTCAAGGTCGGTGAAGGACCTTCCCGCGAGGAAGTTCCCCTTCACGAAGCGGACGAGCCTCTCCACCTTGCCCTTCGTATAGGGGTGGCGCGGCCTGCACAGCCTGGTGCGGAAGCCGACGACGCCCATGAACTCGGCGTAGTCGGCCTGCCAGACGGGCCGGCCGTCGGCATCGCGGCGGACGACCACGCTCTTCATGTTGTCGGTGAGCACGGTCGCGGGCACGCCCAGCGCCGAGAACGCGTGCAGCATCCCGATGAGGAGGTTCTCCTGGCGCGCGTTCGGGAAGAACTCGACGTGGGCGCCCCCGCAATGGTGGCAGACCATGGCGAAGCAGGCGATCCGCGCCCGCTCCCCGCCAGGGCGCTCGACCGCGACGAAGCCCCAGTCCATCTGGTAGGCCTCTCCGGGCGCCGTCCTGAAGCGCTGGCCGCGGCAGCCCTGCGGGGCCGCCTGCCGCCTCTTCGCGGGCACGAGGTCCCGGTGCGCGGCGATGTAGGTCTTCACCGTTGTGAGGCCGCCGGCGTAGCCCTGGCCGAGCAGCCGCTCGAATATCACCTGCGAGTTGGTGACGCCCTTCCGCAGGAGGTCGTCCACCAGGCCGGTGTGGCCGGCGAGCACGCCCGGCGCGGCCCTCCTCCCGCTGTTCCCGTGGGGCAGGGCCCTGAACCCGTGGGCCCTGACCGTCCTCGCGCGGGAGCGGGTGAGCCCCGTCCTCCTGCAGAACTCAGCGAGGTTGCATGCCTGCGGGTCGAACCCGTCGCCCTCCTCCGCGGCCATCTCCCGGAGCGCCGCGTCTATAATCTCCTGTAGGTCATCGTGTCTCTCGTTCACCTCAATGGTCCTCCTAACGCCGGCGTGTTGGCACCACCAGCGTAGTGGCGGCGGGGAGGCACGGTGGCCATTATTCGGTGACCGGGATTGGTCAAAATCGTTTGACTATTAGCGGCTAAAATCGCCCGGCGCTAACAAAGGCCTACAAAACAACAGACGTGACCGCTCCGATCTGCACGGCGAGCCAACAGGCCACATCGGAAAATGACTGGTGGGACGACACCGACCTCTCCAAGGGCTACGGGCAGGCCAGGAAGCGCGGCCTGTCCCGCCAGAAGCTGTGCATCTGCGTCGCCATCGACGTCCACAAGAACCCGGTCGCGGTAGTCTGCGGCCGCGGGAAGCCCAGCTCGGCGCGCGTGAGGAAGGCCATGGGCGGAAGGATAGCGCCCGGGTCGCTGCTCATCCACGACATCGAGCGGGCGCATGGCGCGCTCTGCCGCTCGACGCGGACGGCGCGAGGCTCCTCTTCCAGGTCTTCGCCGACGCCTACAAGAGGCAGTCGGTGGTGATCACCACGAACCTAGAGTTCAGCAGGTGGGAATCGGTGTTCGGTGGCGACCAGATGGCCGCCGTCATAGACCGCATCGTCCACCACGGGAGGCTCGTCCAGTTGGCGCAACGCCCGTTCGGGAACGGGCACGTTAACGTCCCCTGTTCTCAAATCCTTCATCTACGCTATGCCACGTTTGCGATTACTAAGAAGTATTCCGCATAATCGGCAGGAATTGAGCACAGTAAGCGTAGAAAACCAAGCAGTTATAACACGAGCTCCGCACCCGAAGACTGGGAACGGGCTTCCCCGGGCGGCCACCTTGACAAGGCGGCCCAGGAAGGATGGAAAAGAAGACCGCGCCCCTAGCACAGAGAAGAAATGCGCTCGACGGAAGAGACAATCGGGGTCTGAGATTACCCGGGCGCGGCGCTTGAGCCGCAGCACGACGGCGAAGCACGCGTGTACGGAGAACATGTCGCCGATAGCATCACCGCCCAGTATAAGACCAAGCCGGCGTACGAGGGACATGGGGAGTAGATCGGAGAGGGCGTCCTGGACACCGACCTCAGCTCCATTCCTCACGATTAGCTTTTCCATTTCCTTAGAGTTCTTGATAAACCGTCAAGAAAGACAAAAACTATCTACTTCACAGCTATAAACCCTCATCTAGGACGCCGTTATACCATTAAAATCGTTCTCATTGATAGGAAAGCGTTCGATGAATAGTTTTGCAAACTCAGCGCTTTTTGCAACTTTTGCGTCCCCTCCTGCATCATCAAAAATCTGTTTTGAAGCGGCAACGATGCCCTCAAGTACATCAACTGAGGGAGTATTTAAGTTTTTTAAGTAATTTGGAGTAATGTCAAATGAAAGATCGGAAGAGCGTCGTGTAG